>JBBKWP010000160.1:0-121417 GCA_037968995.1 Candidatus Xenobia bacterium | reverse complement strand
GCGCCAACGAGAACCCATCTTCTTCCACTTTGCCACTGACCGATCTTTTCTCCTCATCAAAACCCGCCGGCGGCGGTGCCCCCGCGTTTCAACTTCCGAAGAGCGGAGGCAACCCCATGGATTTTCTCGGAGGTTCTGGTGGGGCCGACGATGCGGGTGCCGGGAGAACGATCTCATTAGATTTTGCAAAGGGCGGTGGGCAGAAGCCACCTCCACCTTCGCCTAAGACAGAAGGTTGAGGATGAGATTGTGAAAACGACACTCAACTCGGCGAGTGACCAGTTGATTCCCAGGGGTAATCCCCTGATCGAAAACATGACTCTTCCGATTGCGGATATTGAGCAAATGTTGGAGAACCTGCTGGCAGACGAATTTGTGGGCTTCGTCCAGATGCGACTGGCTTCAGCGACAGGTTTTTTCGTTCTCAGCAATGGGTCCATTCTTCGTGCGTTGGAAGGCAACAGTAGAGGCGCTCTCGTGGCGAGATTGCCTGCTCGGATCTATGCCTTGCTCCGGCAGCGTTCCACTGCGGAAATTTCAACTTTTGTGATGTCGGAGTCCATGGCCTCGGTTCTAAGCGCATCGTTCGCATTCACAACGTTTATGCCGGAGAAAAGGATCGAGCGTAAAGAGCTGAAGTCTGTTCTGGCGAGTCTTGACCAAGACCGTCTCACTGGTTTTATGCGCTTGATTGGACCAGAGGGTTTTACATATCTGCTGGTCGACGAAGGAGTCATCCTCACCGAACGGTTTGCCGAAAGTTATGGAGATATCGTTTGTGGACCGGCGCAAGTCAGTGCTGTCTTGGACTTTGTCTATGAGAATGGCTCTCGAGTTCTTATTCGGGCGGAAAAGTCGGAGGAGATCGAGCGGAAGTCTGCAGCCACTGACCTCGATCTCTCGAGAATCCGGCAATTGACATTGAAAAAGGCATCCGCCTTATTCCGTTCGGCGGACGAAGTGAAGCTGTCTGAGGACGTTTTTAGAGAGTGGGGCGTGGACTCGAAAGCGCAGTTCGAGGTAGAGCTTGAGACCGCAGACGGTCGGATGTTTACCTATAAATGCAAGGCAGGGCCGAGTCGGCTCGCACAAAAAGTCGAAGTGCACTCCAACATGTTGAAGGATATGAGTGTTGGCGAGAGTGATCTCGTCAACGTTCGACCGATTATTTCGTGAGGAACTATCATGGCTGAACTCGACCAGATATTGGAAAATTTTTGCCGTTTAGATCACGTTTTTGGGGCTGCCGTCTTCGACGCGAACGGTTATGTGATCGACAAGTTTTTTGTTGACCAAAGAGACACGGAACCGCTCGCCGAAGTGATTTTGCGAAGTTTGCAGGCCGGTATGCAGATCGCCGAAGACCTAGGGAAGGCTCCCCTGAATCAACAGTACATTGAATTCGCGGAGAAGCAGATCACCGCTGAGGTGGTTGGAGACAACTTCGTCTTAGTGGTGTTGGCCGGGTCGGGAGCCAATCTCGGTAGAGTTCGTTTGGAGATCCGAAAGAATCGTGGTGCGGTTGAGCGGTTACTTGCGATCTGAAATGGAGGAATTTCGTGGCTAAAACTATTCTCCTCGTCGATGATGAACCCCATGTATTGGAAGTTCTTCGAGTCACCTTAGAAGATCTGGGCTTCTTGCTCTTGGAGGCCGAAGACGGTCCGAAGGCTCTCCAGATCGCCCAGCGAGAGCGCCCAGATCTGGTAATACTCGACGTCATGCTGCCTACGATGAGCGGCCTGGAAGTCTGCAAGTCGTTACAGGATGCCGGCGAAGGGGTTAAGATCCCCGTGATTCTCTTGACCGCCCGCAGCGGTGAAGATGACGAAAAGGCTGGGTATGAAGCGGGCGCGGATCGATACCTGACCAAGCCGTTCTCCCCACTTACGCTACTGAGCGAAGTCGTTAAGCTCCTGAATATCGATCTTCCTTGAGAACGGGGGTCTCCTCGCGTGCCTCGGAAAGCTCACAGATGACTTCCCCCAATCGCAATCGCACGAAGGAGCAGCTTGAGGCTCTTTATCTCATTTCGAGAACGCTCAACTCCACCTTAGAGGTCGAGGAAGTCCTACGCAAGATGCTCGATCTCGTCTTAGACAGATTCGAGGCCGATGCCGGCTCGGTTATGCTTGAGCGCGATGGGTTTTTGACTATTGAGGTTTCTCAAGGACTTGATCCGGATATCGTAAGTTCGACGCGTCAAGAGGTTGGCACCGGCATCGCTGGATGGGTCGCGAAGACCGGCGAACCACTGCTAATTGACGGGAAGGTCGACGACGCAAGGTTTGTAGCGACGGTAGAGCGGAGCGAGGATATCCGGTCATCGCTGTGCGTGCCTGTCAAGATTCGCGAGACGACCGTGGGTGTTGTCATGATCCGGCGGGCCGGTAATGTCGGTTTTCACCAGCGAGATCTCAAGTTCTTAGAAACCGTCTCCGATCTTGCCGGAGTGGCTTTGCAGAATGCAAAACTTTATGAGTCAGAGCGCAGCCAACGAAACTTGGTTCAGCTTGAACATTTGAGATTGCAGGCAACCCTGGCGTCTATGGCCGACGGGGTTATGGTTGTGGATGGGGAAGGCGAGGTTCTCACGGTCAACGGTGTCGCCAGGTCGTTATTGCGTCCCCTTCTCGGGGATAAGTTAGAGAGTCTTTGGAAGAATCATCGGGAAGTTTTCGGGCCCGTCGAAGCAACGCTTCGTAGTGGTGACAAAATGTTAGCCGTCGTACCCAACCCTCTTTATGTCGATGGTAAAGAAGCGGGCTCTGTCCTCGTCTTCCGAGACGAGACGGCGAAGAGGGAGCTAGAGCGTATGAAAAGCGAGTTCCTCTCGATGGTCAGTCACGAATTGAAGACGCCCATCACGACCATCGGGGCGTTCTTGGAGCTACTGTTGGTTCGTGATTTCGTCAAAGACAGGCGTGATCACTTTCTTACGATTTGTCAAGACGAATGCCAGCGCTTGCACAATTTGATCGACCAGTTGCTTCATCTGACAAGGTTGGAGGCTGGTGGATTTGTTTTGGAAGTCGAGCGAAATGATCTCGTCGCTTTGATTCGCGACTGTCTGCCTGCTTATCGAGAAACAAATCCACGCTTCGAATTCGTATTTCACGACTCCGGGCCGGTCCCAGTCCTGGAGTTTGACGCCATGCTAATGACTCAGGCTGTCACCAATTTGCTTTCTAACGCGGTGAAGTATTCTCCCGGGGGTGGAAAGATTGAGATAGGTGTCGACTTATCGCCTCACGAGGCCGTCTTTTGGGTTAAAGACCAGGGGGTGGGTATCGCAGCCGAGAAGATACCGTTTATCTTTGAGAAATTCTTTCGTGTCGACAATTCCCTGACTCGAGAGACTGGAGGGACCGGTTTGGGGCTGGCCAATGTGAAGCATATCGCACAGGCCCACGACGGCCGAGCTTGGGTAAAGAGTACACCTGGGGTGGGAAGCCAGTTTTTTGTGGCTTTGCCGTTAACGGAACAAGGAGGATAAGGTTTTGTTGAAGACCGAACAGATGACCACGCTGGAAAAGAAGATTGAACGTTTTTCTCGTATCCTGGGAGAACGCCCGGGCGACGAATTAACGATTCTCGCACTCGCCGAAGCTTGCTTTCGACGTGGACTCAAGTTGGAAGCCTTGACAGCCTACCAAGATGTTGTAGGCGGCCGCCCAGTGCCCGAAGCGAATCTCGCGGTGGCCGAAATCTATTCCGCTCAAGGCATGCCTCAAGAAGCTTATGGAGAGTTGCGTCAACTCTTCGAGGTCGACCCAGACAATGTCGAGGCGCGTCTTCTTGTAAACAGCCTTCAAGCGGAGGTTCTTCCGCCCCCGGATCTGCTCGAAATTATGAGTCGACCGGCCTCAGATAGTGCCTTTGATGAAGCTCGACTGCGACTTAAGATTCAGCGCTCCATCTACAATCGCGAGCTTCAAGAGCGGACGCGCAACGTGACGCTCGAGCCGGACGTGGTCATTCACGAGTACTACGTTGAAGAAGCCAAAAAGAAAATGATTCGCGTTGAAGAGCTCCTGCGGGAACTTCAGAGATATCAAGACTATAGTCAAAATCTAGCCTTAGAGCCACGAGCAGACGCCGTTTCAGCCAGGAGCGATGAGGACGAGACGGTCGACTTAGAGTACACGCTGTCCGGGGATGCTACGGTAGAAAACATCGATTCCGAATTGTTCGTTGCTGGCGCTCCAGACGCAACTTCAACGATGGAGAATGAAGACTTTCCACCGGAGTCGGAAACCCTCGCGGAGCATCCGTCCCTTTTTGAGGACGAGTTCCCGCCAACCAATGAAGTCTCGAGCGACGTGGTCCTTTCGGAGATCTCTTTAGTGGTCGAAGATGCGGGCGTCGAGTTGGACTCGAACCCATCGTTGGAAACGGGCCTACCTCCCGCCCCTGTGCTAAACGTTGCTATTCCGGATCTGGACACCGCTCTCGATCCTGTTCTCGATGCCGGGCCGGTAGGTATCTCGGTGTCCGATGGAATTCCAGTTGCGACGATTCCGGAGCCTGACGACTCTTCGGGAACCGACCTGTTGAACAGCATCGAACAAGAGTTCTCTGCCGAGCCAATGGAGAACCTCGGGGGCGCGGGAGGGGTCAGCGTCGAACAGGTCAGCACAGAGTTTCAACCAGATTTCTTAGAAAGCCCCCTGGACTCAGACCTCCCGGATCTGACCTTTGAAGGGGAGCCTCTCAGGGAGGTCCCCCAGACTCGCACGATGATTGATCTTGAGCCGATCGAGATGGGAGGGAGCTCCGACAGAGGGGGTCGTCCGGACACCGGGGGTAAGCCTATCGAATCCCCCCACCAATCCCTCGCTCCCCCGACGTTTAGTGATGCTCCGGTTCGTCCTGATCCGGTCCCGCTGGCTCCTATTGTCGTTGCTTTGGATTCTTCGGAGGAGCCATCACCGGTCGTGGTGACCCCAGCGGACTTGAGTGACCAGCAGTCGAAAGAGTTGTCGCTCAAGACCTCTATGCCTGAGCCTATTGTTGTAGGTCCTGATCCCGTCAGCCCTGATCCTGTCGTCGTGGATTCTGACCCGGTCCCTCCTGAGTCTATCGTAGTTGGTCTCGATCCGGTCGCCCCTGACCCTGTCGAGGTGGCTCCTGACCCAGGCCCCCCTGAGCCTACCGTCATAGCGGAATTCCTTCCCGCACCGGTTGAGCCGGCCAAAGGGCTGAGTGCGGCTCGAAAGGCGTTCTATCAAACCCACGCCGAAGCCCTCTCGAGTCTCACGACAACGCTGGCGAAGACCCGCGGAGTCACCTCGATCTACTTAGTTGCTCGGGAAGGCATGACCATTGAAGCCGCGGCCAACGATCAGATCTCCGAGAAGCGGATCGGAGAATTGGTCAAGGAGAGCTTCGAGTTCCTAGAGGCTTTCGCCAAAGACCCCGCTTACTGGGTTCTCGAGTGTGGCGGCGGGATTTTCGTGATGCAAAAGTTAGATGAACGGCATGTGCTGATCGCCATTGGTCAGGCCGGAGCTAACTTTGGAGCGCTTCGTTACACCATGGATAAGACCCGCGCTAAATTCGAGCAGATTCTCACGCAAACCCCGGACTGATCTGTGGGTTGGAGCGCTCTGCTCTTAGGACTGGTGACGGCGCTGGTCTTTTTTCCAGTCCTTCCTGCCATCTGGGGGTTCCTTGGCGTTTTCGCCCCTTCTATTCCGCTTCAACATCCCTTGACGAGAATCTTTTTCGAGTCTTGGGATGCCGGGGGGCAACAAGCGCTTTCTCGTAACCTCCTCTGTGCGCAGGTGTCCCTTGCTGTGGTTGTCGCGATATGTCGTGGTCGTCAAAGATGCTGGAATTTGGCTGCTCGAAAGGTTTGGAGTGGGGGCCTTCTTTTCTTGGGGCTCGGGCTCGTCTCATCGTTGGCCGCGGGGCATCGGTTCCAGGCACTTAGAGAGTGGGAGTTGTGGTTGCTCTTGGGACTTTTGGTCTACCTGGTGGCTGACCATTGGCAAGCAAGGCTTCTACCTTACGCCACAGGAGCCGTTTACGTCCTCTCCTGTGTGATTCTTTTGCACTCACTGTGGGTGGCGCTACCGTCCACTCAGGGACGTCTGGGCGGGATCCTCCACCACCCCAATGCGCTGTCGACCCTTTGTTTGATGCTGCTTCCCGTTCTGTTTGCCCGATCGGGCAGTTCGTCAAATGACCGTGTGTTGGGTCAACTCTTGAGTGGTGCGATGATTGCCCTGGTTTTGCAATCAGGCTCGCTAACCGGACTGGGAATTCTAGTCGTTTTAAGCGCGAACATCAGTTTGGGTGTAAGGTCCAAAAAAGGGGCCGCCCTGAGTCTCGGCGCCCTACCGATTTTGTTGCTTGGCAATCTTTGGGGGGGATGGTGGTCTCTTGCGGTCGGTCCAGTCCTCCTACTGGGATGCTGGCTGGGGGGATGGATTCGGAGTTCCTCAAGGGTCTATCTTCGCGAGACGGGTCTGATCGTGGTGGCGGCGGGTTTGGTCATACTTTTTTGCTCGCTGATGGCCCCACGCGGTCTGTCTGACGGTGCGGCAGACCCACGCGATTCCTCGGGGCTGGCTAGACTCGAACTCTACAGGGTAGGCATCGAGATGGTGCGAGACTTTCCGTTTCTCGGTGTCGGGCCCAGCGGCTTTGGTCGATACTATCCATCGTACCAGCACGACCTTCGCTACTTTTCCAAATATGTCCACTGTCTGCCCCTGGAGGTCGCTTGCGAGTGGGGACTGCCTGCCTTTGTCAGTCTACTGTTCTTGTTCGGTTCTCTTTTGGCTTTCGACATAGGGGATTGCACTCTCACTCTTACCGAAAAATCCTTACGGGGAGTTCTCTGGGTTTTTTTCGCTCATAGTCTTACTGGCGTCCAGTCCCAATTCCCATATCTCTTCGTCTTGTTCGCTCTAGCCTGGGGGGTGCTACAGGCGGAGGAGGTGCTCGAGCAAGAAGATCCCCGGCACGACATTGTGGACCTTGCTGCCCGCTTTTTCTTGGGGGGATTGGCAGCTTTCTTAGTCTGGTTTCATCTTTCTCAGGCGGAGATCGACTACGATCGAGAGTTGGCTATCGCTTTGTCTTCGCGACTCTCCGCATCCCAGAACCAACCCGTGCGGGACCTTCTGGCGAGCGCCTTTTTTCGGGACCCGCTCAACAGCGAGACGGCAAGGCTCTGGGGCCATTCGTGTCTGTTGGCTCAGGATCACGAGGCGGCTCTCGCTATCGCAAGAGAAACCATCGAGTTGGATCCTCAGCGAGGGAGTTGTTTTCTTTTACTGCTTCTGGCCCAGTCTCCGACAGACCCGCAGCGAGAGCTATGGGTTCGGCGGGCCCAAGCCGTCGACCCGGTAAACTATCCGAGCTTTTATCGCATTCTGGCGGAGATCATGGTCAATCGAAGGCAGTGGGACGAGGCTCTCGAGTTATTGCGGAATCAGAATGCCCGATATGAGGACCTAGAAAATTTGGGTCTTCCCTCCTTTCGATTTGACGACCTTAGTGAGCAACTCGTGGAGTACTACGCGTTGAAGGCGCTCCTAGTGAATCGTGAGGACCCAAAGGACCCCAGCGCCGAGTCGGATCTTCGGAAGGCGATCTATTACTGTCAAGGCGACGTGCGCCGAGTCACGAGGTTGGCGGTCTACCCCTCGACCGTCGAGCTACTTCCTCAGGGTGTCTTGCAGACGATATTTGCAGATCTAACACGATACTGAATACTTTCGAGAATTGCTCTAACGGTGCTCACCGGTGGTGATGGAGTGACCAGGTTCCGTCATGTCCACGTTCAGCGAAGCCTTGGAGTTCGAGTTCGACCAACTGGGCGGCAAGAGACGCCGGAGAACAGCTCAGGATTTCACAGAGGCGCCAAGTTCGGCCTTCCTCCCGTTCCAGAGCTATAAGAAGCCGCCTGTGTTCCGGAGCCAGTCGGGAACCCTCCTCGATGGGTTGTAAAGGATGGGTTAGCTGGAGTTGCTCAGTCAGTTGCGCAAGGAAATCGTCCACGTCCAGCAGCGGGATCGCACCATCTTTTAAGAGGCCTAGGACCCCCTGGCTGTTGAGAGTCCCCGGACGGTTGGGAACGACCCAGACATCTCTGCCGGCTTCGTTGGCAAAGCGAGCCGTATGCAGAGAACCACTTTTCGGGCCGGCTTCGATCACGACCACCGCTTGAGAAATTCCCGCGATGATACGGTTTCGAGCGGGGAACGTCCAACGAGTCGGGCCCTGGTGAGGCTCGTATTCGCTAAGCAAAATTCCGGTCCGCTCGAGCTGGCCGCGCAGAAGTCGATGCTGCCGAGGATAGAGATGATCCAGGCCGTGGCCGAGCACGGCGATCGGGGTCCCGCCTAGCTTCGAACTCTTCACGGCGTCCAGGGCCCCACGATGGGCTGCCCCATCGATGCCTAAGGCCATGCCGCTGCACACACTGATCCCAAGCCCGGTCAGTCGCGACGCGATAGAACGAGCCATGTTGAGGCCGTATCCCGTCGCGTTGCGACTGCCCACGATGGCCACGCGGTGGTGTGAAATCTCAGTGGGGGAACGTCCCGAAAAAAAGAGCCTCAAGGGCGGGTCTCTCGTTTCTTTCAAGGCGCTGGGATAGTTGGGGCAAGCGGGGGTCAGGAAGTCAGACTCTGGTGCTCGTCCTATGGGCTCGGCCAACCGTTGCGCGATCTCCTGAGTGGAGAGTCCATCGTCGGAGAGCTTTTTGACCATCAGGGGCGTAACGCGCGGGGTGCGGGCCAGCGCATCGTAGAGCCTTCGCTCGCTCACGCCGCGACCTGGTGCATGTGATAGCGTCCCGACAGTTCCGCCAGAAGGCGAAGTCGCATTCTCTCGTTCTCGGCTTGGCAGACGATCTGCCAACTACCTTGCACTTTGCGTCCGGGGAACCCTAGACAGAGCTGACCCTTCTGGTTCTGTTCGAGTTTGATTCCCCGAATGACGAAGCCTGCGACTTGAAGGTCGGCTAGGGCGCGCAAATAGGGGTGGTTTTTCACCAGGCGAAAGTTAACGATTGAGAGATCTTTGTGTGACATAATGAGTCCTCCGTTGTTGTATGGGCTCCCCGAGTTTCTACGAAAGTTGAGCGTCGGGGGCTCTTTCTATTGTGTAGGACTCATGTTTCCAAGAACAGATCGAGGGTGTTAATCAACTTTGAACAGGATGTGTCCAGGGTATGAATAACGACTCTTGATGATTACGGGAAATGAGAAACAAAAGGTGCGCGCTACGACCATCCTCTGCGTTCGGCGAGGCTCAAAGGTCGCGATTGGTGGAGATGGCCAGGTCTCTTTGGGTCAAACCATCGTAAAGGACACGGCGAAGAAGATTCGACGATTGGGCGATGGCGCAGGAGTCCTTGTCGGATTCGCCGGTTCGGCGGCCGATGGTTTGACCTTGCTCGAGCGATTCGAAGAGAAGCTCAAGGCCCATCGAGGACAGTTGCGGCGCGCGGCCGTGGAATTGACCCGAGAGTGGAGAACAGACAAAATGTTGCGTCGGCTTGAAGCGATGCTGATCGTTGCCGATCTTGAGTCTGTCCTGGTTCTGAGTGGAAACGGTGACGTCTTGGAGCCCGACCACGGGGTGGCGGCCGTGGGATCGGGTGGCGCTTTCGCGCAGGCCGCGGCTCGGGCTCTGCTGGCTCATACCGAAATGGGAGCACGAGAAATTGTGGAAGAGGCGATGAAGATCGCGGGGGATATCTGCGTCTACACCAATCACCACGTCACGATCGAAGAACTGTAAAGTCAATAGGTCGGTTTAGTTTCGCCTCGCTAGAGCCCCTCGCGGACCGCTCATCGGGCGGTGAAACCAGATAAGGTTCCCACTCCCTCAGGTCCGCGAGGACTCAGCGGCGGTTGACGTCGGTCAATCTTCTTTCTTTTCCCAACCGTCGTCTCCATCATCATCATCGTCTTCGTCATCATCGTCGTCGTCAGCGATGCCTTCAGGAACCTCGGGAGTCTCATCGGTCCAGTCGTCGTCGAAAGTGTCATCGGACCACTCTCCGTCCTCTTCGTCAGCGTACGGGTCGTCCTTGTCATCATCATCGTCGTCGTCATCGCTGTCGTCATCGTCGTCATCATCGTCCCAATCGTCATCGTCCCAATCGTCGTCGTCGTCGTCATCCTCGGCGAAGGCGAATTCCATATCTGTCTCGAGTTCTGTGAGCAATAGATTATCCTTTCGAAGCGAGTTGAGTTCCACTTATCTGCGAAAAACTACAGTTCCTGCACGACCTTGAAACGGGGACTCTTGAGCAGAATAGGGCAGATCATTGACCACGTAAAGGTCTTTTTGAGATCGATTTTTGGTTTCCGTTCGATGAGCGTTTCACGAGGAGTGGCTCGAACCGAAAGGCCCAACTGTGCGGGAGTCTAGTGCTTGTCGTCGAACGCGGGGAAGCCATGGACCAGCCTCAAGACGCGCGGACGACATTTCGCGACAAGGATCTCGATTTCGAATGCTTGACTCCACTGTTTCTGCAGTATTTCGGACTCAAGAAAGACCATCCGGGTGCTTTGATGCTGATGCGCGTCGGAGACTTCTATGAAGCCTATGGGGAGGATGCCGCGAAGGTCGCGGAGGATGCCGAGATCGTTCTGACCGCCAAAGAAGGCGGCGCAGGAGTTAGAATCCCCATGTCTGGGGTTCCGTTTTTTGCCCTCGACAACTACCTTCGGTTGCTGGTGGGGGCCGGCAACAGGGTGGCACTGGCGGAGCAGATGGAAGAAGCCAAGATGACAAAAGGCTTGGTCCGTCGCGAAGTTGTGCGGACCGTGACCGCGGGCACGATTCTCGACCCCAGTCTGCTCGACGAGAAGCGTCACAACTTTCTTTGCGCGCTGACTGAGCAAGGTTCGTCTTTCGGGATCGCTTTCGCCGATATCTCCACGGGTGAGTTTGTCTGTACAGAGTTCACTCAGGATTGGGAGAGAGTGGATGAAGAACTTCTCCGATTTCGTCCCGCCGAGTTAGTTGTCGCCGAGGGGAGTTCCCTTCATCTGCATCTTGAATCCCAAAAGGACGGCCTGAGGTGCGCTCTGGCGACCTGGGAAGGTCAACCGTCCTTGCGGGCGAGCCGTGATCTCCTGAGTCGGGTTTTCGAGGGGACGCCTCTGAAGTCTCTCGACCTCGACGAGGCGGGAGCCGCATTGATGGCTTCCGCACTGCTACTGCGCTATCTTCAGATGACACAGGGAAGTCGGGCTTTGAGTTTGTCGCCGCCGCGAGGGTATCGCGGAGGGGAACATATGATCATCGATTCGACGTCGGGACGAAATCTGGAGTTAGTTGAGACCCTATTGGGGCGGGAGAGGAGAGGGAGTCTCCTGTGGGCTACCGATTTTACCTGCACCTCCATGGGTGCTCGCCGCCTCAGGCAGTGGATTCAGCAGCCCCTTGTCAACCAGGAGGCTATCGAGCGACGCTTAGATGCTGTGGAAACTCTAGTTGAAGCCTCAGAGATTCGCGCGGAGTTGAGACGTGGCCTTAGCCAGGTTTCAGATATCGAGCGTTTGAGTTCTCGAATCGCATACGGGACTGCCAACGCGCGAGACCTTCAAGCCCTTGGTCGCTCTCTGCGTCAGCTTCCGGAATTGAAGCAGGCCTGTATCGCCACAGACGAGAGCACCCTCGCCGAGTTGAGCGACCGTTTCACGGACCTGCAGGATCTGCAAGACCTTTTAGCTCGTTCTATCACCGAGGAGCCCCCAGTGTCGCTCCGAGAAGGCGGGCTGATCGCGACCGGCTATGACGACGAACTCGATGAACTGCACGACTTGCGGGGGTCGGGTAAGCAGTGGATCGCGGAGATGCAAGAGCGCGAGCGCGAAGTCTCAGGGATTCGCTCTTTGAAGGTCGGTTTTAATCAGGTTTTTGGATACTACATCGAAGTGACTCGGTCGAATCTAGGAGCCGTCCCCGAGCACTACATCCGTAAGCAGACCTTGGCTAACGCGGAGAGATACTTCACGCCGGAACTTAAGGAGTATGAGGCTCGCGTCTTAGGAGCCGAGGACAAAATTCGTCAACGAGAATACGAGCTGTTTTGCCGCCTACGCCAACGATGCGCTGACCGCAGCGATGACCTGCGAGGGGTGGCTCGTCGCCTTTCAGAACTCGACGTACTCTGTGGGTTCGCCGAAGGGGCCGGACGTTATCGGTGGGTCAAGCCGACCATTACCTCGGAGAATCTTTTGGAAGTCGAGGAGGGACGTCACCCTGTGGTCGAACGAAGTCTGGATTCCCGCTTCGTGCCTAATAGTCTCAGTATCGACGGAAAGAGTCGGCTGCTCTTGCTGACAGGGCCGAACATGAGCGGTAAGTCGACCTATCTTCGTCAAACAGCACTGCTGGTGGTGATGGCGCAGATGGGATGCTTTGTACCCGCGGTCTCCGCGAAGGTCGGACTAACCGATCGAGTATTCACTCGAGTAGGGGCCTCCGACGATCTCCATTTAGGGCAATCGACCTTTATGGTAGAGATGAGTGAAGCCGCCAATATTTTGCGATTCGCCACGCCCCGATCCTTGGTGATCCTCGACGAGATAGGTCGCGGTACTTCGACTTACGACGGCTTGGCTTTGGCTCAAGCTATCGCGGAGTATCTCTACCATGAGTGCCGGTGCAAAACGCTTTTCGCGACTCATTTTCACGAACTCACCAAGCTTGCGCGGCGCTTGAAGGGATGTCGGAACTGTCGGGTGGCGGTGCGTGAAGACAGAGAGAACGTCGTGTTTTTGCACCGTATCGTTCCTGGGGGTGCTGATCGCAGCTACGGCATCCACGTTGCGGCTTTAGCCGGGGTCCCGGACGCCGTATTGGGTCGAGCCAGAACGTTGCTAGAACGTTTGGAGCGCGGGCAGAGAAGTCGCCAAGACGATAACGTTGGGACGACCCATCAGCTTGATCTCTTCGGCCAGGACGTGGACAGCAGTTCCCTGGAGTTGGAGTCTCTGAGCAGTCAAGAGCTTGAGCAACTCTCCGGCGCCCAGGCTCTTGAGCTAGTTCAGCGCTGGCACCGGTCAAGATCCTTAGTCACGAACGCCCCATAGGAACCGGTCCATAACCCTTCGACGTCAGTGCCAGGGTTCGATGCCGTACTTCACGGCTTTGCCTGCCTTAAGGTCTTCAAAAATCGCTTGGTAGTCTGACATCGGCCGGACTTCTGTAACCAGATGCTCGACGGGAAGACGGCCATGGCATAGGTGATCTCGGGCCAAGGCCACGGCTTCTGGGGTGAAATGGAACACTCCAAAGACTTTAAGGCGGCGCTCCCAAATATGCTGGATCGGGAGGTCGACCTGAGTCCCACCACGGCATCCACCGAAAAGAAGGGTGCTTCCGTCTTGGGCGGTGGCTAACACAGAGTCGCGCCAGACATTTGGTTGACCGGTGCACTCAATCACTATGTCGGCACCCAGACCTTCGGTCCGAGATTCCACAGCCCGGACGAGGTCTGGCTCGAGGTCGGTGTCCACGATCTCATCGGCACCGATCGTCTCAGCGAGTTCAAGGCGGGTCGCGCGTCGGCCCAAGACGATCAGTTGGGACGGCTGCTCATTGGCCACCAACATCTGATGAAGAAGACCGATGGGACCCGCCCCGATAATCGCGACAGACTTGCCTCGAAGAGGCGGCAAATTCTGCTGACCGTAGACGGCACATGCCAAGGGTTCCATTAAAGCCGCTTCAAAGAAATCCAGGTGCTCGGGTTTTGTGTACAGGTTACGTTTCACGATGTGGGCCGGCACCCGCACCTTCTCGGCGAAAGCTCCTAGAATGAGGCCTTCCATGCAGAGGCTGCACAGATTAGACATTCCCCTTCGACAGAGCACGCATTCACCGCACGGGGCTGTCGGCGCGCTCATAATCTCTGCCCCGACTCTCCAGTCTCCGGCCCCTGTGCCTACCGCCGAGATGATACCCGAAAACTCGTGGCCAAAGGGAGTCGGCATGGGGAATTTAGGGTGCCCGCGCAGCAGAGTTTTGAGGTCGGTGCCGCAGGTGGTTGCCCCCCGGACTTCCACGATAACCTCGCCGGGGCCGGGAGTGGGATCGGGGATCTCTCGCAAATGAAGATCGTTTGGAGCTCTCAGAAAAAGTTGACGCATCGTGTTCTTGCCGTTCTCGCAGACCTTCAAGAAGTCTTTCCGTCTGAAGCGTCAGCGATCAAAAAAAAGAGACCCGCCAAGATCGGCGAGTCTCTCATTTGAGCCCAGTTGATGCTTGGCGAATCTCGCGTTCGCATTGGCTGGGATTGTTGAACGAATTTAGTTGTTCGAGGGCTGGTAGCCGCTCAAGCGTGCCGTGACACCGGGTGCCAAACTCTCGATGGTCTCGGAGTTACCAAACTCCGGGCCCGTGAAATAGACCTTGGTTTTGCCACCATTGGTGGGATCGTTTTCGATCGTCAACTGTCGGTCGAAATGCTTGGTGGGCTTTTTGAGCTTCTCGATGGTGAATTTCGTGTCCGATTTTCTGCCATCGTGGGGAAAATGCCAGCGAAGCGTATTCTTCTTCAGTTGAAATTCGAAAATCTCGAGAGTCAGTTTGAAGGCGGACTCCGCGTCGACGGAAATTCCCACGTTGTCGGGAGTAAAAATGAGACCATGCCAACTGTCGTGCATCATCTCGGGCACCTTGTCGAGCCACAGAAATTCGTGGATTTCGTGGGCCTGGATCTCAACTTGAGTTGCTTCGGTGGTGTCCTTGGTCGTGGAATTGTCGAGATGGCCGATTCCGTAGGTGACGACGGCTAGTGAGGCCACCATCATCACTCGAAACCATTGCGGGGTGTAGCTAAAAAAAGTTTTCATATCTGCTCCTTCTGATCGTTCGTAGCGACGGTCGGAAAGCGCCTTCGGCGTGTCAGAAGAAAGTCATTTTTCCTGTGGGACTGAAGGGCTGAGTCAGAATGGGAGCAAAGAAGGAAACCCGATCCTCGCAAGGAAAGTCGCCAAACAATGATTTGGGTCGCGCTAAGCTTATAGGCTTGCAAAGCCTACTAATAATGAAGAGTGGATAGGGAGGCCTACATAGTGGGTATAAATAAATGGCTCGGAGCCGTTTTGATAACATCAGTTTTCGGGCTGGCAGGATGCAACACTCCTAAGCCGACGACCGACGCTTCGCCTGTGGTGAACGTTACAACGTCACCGGTGGTCGTGGAATCGCCAGTAGTTGTGGTCGTAGAGACGCCGGTGGCCGGAGAAACGCCCGCCGCCAGCGGCAGCCCCGTCGCAATGGCTGGGGATGACGATTTTGCGAACGCTGAAGGTATGGCTGGTTACGAGGAAGTTCTTGCCATCAAGGTTGTGCCTTCGACACCCGAGTCCGTAGAAAAGGGCAAAGGATTGTTCTTGACCAACTGTGCGTCTTGCCACGGTGCAGACGGCAGTGGCGGTGGTGAAGCCGGTAAGGCACTCGATCCTCCTCCTCGTAACCTGCACGCGGGTGCGGATTACAAGTATGGTAGCAGCGAGCACGGCGTTTACCGCACTGTTTACTATGGTGTGGACGGAACCGGAATGGCTCCTTGGGGTGAGATTCTCAGCGAAGAAGAGATCTGGAACCTCGTGCACTTCGTGCGCACTCAACAGAGTTAGATCCTTAAATAAAAGCGAGGACCGGTACTCGACTCGCAAAGAGTCGACCCGGTCCTTCTTTCTGTTCCCCATTCTATAGGAAAGCGTCGTTGCGAGGGGTGTCAAGATGAGTGTTCCGACAGTTGATGAGTATTCCGAGAAAACCGAGGCTCTCAAGAGCGCACTGGCGAGGGATTTTCGCGGAGAGTTGCTTAGCGATTCGTTCTCGCGTACTCTCTACGCGACCGACGCGAGTATCTATCAAAAGCGCCCTGCCCTCGTAGCGGTTCCCAGGGAACCGGAGGACCTTGAAGTCCTGGTTCGAGTCTGTCGTGAGTGCGAAGTTCCTCTCACCGCGCGAGGCGGCGGTACGTCGCTTGCTGGACAGACGGTCGGTGCGGGTGTCGCCATCGACACCTCTAAGTATCTCAATCGATTACTCCGGCTAGTGCCCGAGGAAGGTTGGGTCGAAGTCGAGCCAGGCTTGGTCCTGTCGGACCTTAACGATGAGTTGAAAAGGTTCGGATTCATGTTCGCGCCAGACCCCGCGACCGCCGAGCACGCCTGTTTGGGTGGCGTTATTGCCAACAATTCTTCGGGGACGAGATCCGTGCTCTACGGCAAAACGGTCGACCACGTGGAGGGCCTGACTTTCCTCTGCGGCCAGGGCGAACTTCACCAGTTCCGACCTTTGGCTCGAGAAAGGCTGGAAAGGCTGATCGAAGCACCGGGTCGCACTTCGGAGTTGATTCGAAAAATGGTTCGACTGGTGAAGAGCAATGCAGAGCTTATCGCCTCCAAATATCCTAAACTCTTGCGTCGAGTCTCGGGCTATAACCTCGACGATCTGCTGCGGGGCTTAGTAGCGGTTGGTTATGACTTACCAGTATTTGACGGAGTTCGAGCCCCGATGGCCCCTCCTATTGAGGCATTCAATCCGGCCTCCTTGCTCGTCGGCAGCGAGGGAAGCCTGGGTCTTTTAACTAGGGCGAGACTGCGGCTTACCGCGCGCCCAAAGGCCACCGGAGTCATGGTGAGCCACTATCGTTCCCTCAAAGAAGCGCTCATGGGCAACGCCGTTTTGATGACCACGGGTCCGTCAGCCAGTGAACTTCTCGACCGGATGGTATTGAGGCTCGCTCGAGAGCAGCTTTCGATTTCGCGGCTGATGTCTTTTGTGGACGGCGACCCCGACGCCGTTGTGCTCACGGAATATAGTGGGGCGAGCCTTTCGGACGTCGAGCATCAGATGAGCCGAGCGGCCAAAGCCCTGATGGCGGATTCCGCTTGCTACGCCTGCCCTACTTTTACCGAGGCGACTACAGTGGACAACATTTGGCAGGTGAGAAAGGCGGGGCTGCCGCTTTTGCTCGGCCTCAAGGGCGCCCGAAAGCCGATCGCCTTCATCGAAGACACCGCTGTCGACCCCTCAAGGCTGGTGGAGTATGTTGATCGTTTCGCGGAAATCGTGGAGCGCCACGGCACCAGCGCCGCTTATTACGCACACGCTTCGGTCGGATGCCTCCACATTCGCCCACTCCTCGATCTTAAGGATTCCAAGGACGTTAAAACCATGGAGGCTCTCTCGGCGGAAATCTCCGATCTGGTCATGGAGTTTGGCGGTTCGATGTCCGGAGAGCACGGCGACGGACGCTCCAGGGGACAATGGAACGAGAAGCAGTTTGGGCCCGTTCTCTACGAAGTCTTCAAGGAGATTAAAGCGCTCTTCGACCCCTTGAACTTGATGAATCCCGGGAAGATTGTGAACGCTCCTCCTATGAGCGAAGACCTTCGAATCGGGGCCTCTGATAAAATCCTGAAGGTTTCCACGGAACTCGACTGGAGTCGAGAGGGAGGCTTTGCCAACGCTGTGGAGCTTTGCAACGGATCCGGGGTGTGTCGAAAGACTGAACGAGGCACCATGTGTCCCTCGTTTATGGTCACCCACGACGAAGAGCACAGTACGAGGGGGCGCGCGAATCTTCTTCGGAACATCTTGAGTGGCCGGCTTCCCGCGGAGGAGTTGCATGGGAAGCGTCTCTTCGAGGCGTTCGACTTGTGCATAGAGTGCAAGGCCTGTAAGGCGGAATGCCCGTCGAGCGTGGATGTCGCTAAGATGAAATTCGAGTTTTTGAGCCAGTACTACAAGACCAATCGCGTTCCGCTACGAACTCAGGCGTTCGCTCGCGCTGACCTCATGTCACGGCTGGGATCGGCGACCGCTCCAGTGAGCAACTGGATCCTGAATTCTCCCTTGAAACCCCTGATCGCTAATCTTCTGGGAGTCTCTCAGGAACGGAGTTTTCCGACCTTCGCGCGGCAAAATTTTTGGGACTGGTGGCGGAGCCGTGACCGGGCCCCGAGGGACCCTGCTAAGGCTCGCGTGGTTCTCTTTGTCGACACCTTTAACGGCTATAACGAGCCCTGGGTGGCCCAATCGGCGGTTGCTGTTTTGGAGCGTTTAGGGTATTCCGTGGGCATCGCGGACCGAACCTGTTGCGGGCGCCCGATGATCTCTAAAGGGCTTTCCGATATGGCGCGACGACACGCCTTGGAGAACATCAATCGCCTTCGCCGTTATGTCGCCGACGAAGTTCCCATTATCGGTCTGGAGCCGTCGTGCATTCTCTCCATTCGCGATGACTATTTCTCGCTGGTGAACGACCCTGACCTTGAGCCTCTGTCCAAGCTCTGTTTCACTTTTGAGGAATTTCTCCAGGATAAAGATCTGCCTTTGGGTGAAGGCGCTCCGCCCTTGCTTTTGCATGGTCACTGTCACCAGAAGGCCCTGGTAGGGAACGGGCCCTCCTTGGCACTCTTGCGCAAGTTGCCGGGGGCTGAGGTCGAGGAACTCGATTCGGGCTGCTGTGGAATGGCGGGTTCCTTCGGCTACGAGAAAGAGCATTACGAACTGAGCAAAGCCATGGCTTATCGACGCTTGATTCCGGCCGCGGAGGCGACCCATCGCCGGGGCGGTCGGGTGGTTGCGGCAGGGGTCTCCTGCCGTCACCAGATTAAGTCGTTCACGGACCGGGTGGCGCTTCATCCGGCTGAGGTTCTCGCGGCTCATCTTACCGAGCGGGGACGTGATGAGTAGCTCTTTCGGGCAGGTCTTTCGGGTCACCAGTTTTGGAGAATCTCACGGCGGCGGTGTGGGGGTCGTGGTGGATGGCTGTCCTGCCGGACTAGGGCTGTGCGCTCAAGACATTCAGATGGAACTCGATAGGCGTCGACCTGGTCAAAGCTTACTGACCACGCCTCGTGCTGAGGCTGATGAGGTCGAAATCTTGTCGGGGCTCTTCGAAGAGAAGACTTTGGGGACACCGATCGCTATGTTGGTGCGCAACAAAGACGCGCGCCCTTCATCTTATGAATCGTTCAAGGATATCTACAGACCGTCCCACGCAGATTACACTTACTTCGCTAAATATGGGATCCGGAACTGGATGGGTGGTGGGCGCGCGAGCGCCAGAGAAACTATCGCACGCGTAGCTGCCGGGGCGGTGGCGCGCAAAGTGCTCGAATCCTGGTTCCCCGTTGCTGTGACCGCCTGGGTCGAATCGGTTCACACTGTTCGCGCCCATGGAATCGATCCGTTACTGGTTACCAGAGAGCAGGTCGAGTCCAATCCCGTCCGGTGTCCAGACCCTCAAGTAGCTCAGGCGATGTTCACGGCCATCGATAACGCCAGGCGTGACCGTGACTCAGTCGGCGGGGTCGTGACATGCGCTGCCCTAGGAGTGCCGCCGGGCCTGGGAGAGCCGGTCTTTGCCAAGCTTGAAGCTGAACTCGCTAAGGCCATGCTGAGCCTGCCGGCCGCCAAGGGGTTTGAGATCGGCTCGGGCTTCGCCGGAACTCTCATGACTGGAAGTCAGCACAACGACGAGTTCGTCAATGTCGACGGGCGTATTCGTACGGTCACCAACCGCTCCGGCGGCATTCAGGGCGGTATCAGTAATGGAGAGGCCATCGTGTTCCGGGTCGCCTTCAAGCCTACCGCGACCATTGGGAAAGTTCAGAAGACCGTTGATGAGAGTGGAAATCACCACGACCTTGAAGCGCGGGGGCGACACGACCCGTGCGTTTTGCCGAGGGCCGTTCCGATCGTAGAGGCGATGACCAATTTGGTGTTGGTGGATGCCTGCCTGTTGCAAAGGGCGCGGGCAGGAGCTAACTTTTACCCAGAGAACCAAGATCCGGTTTAGAGGCTGATCACGGAATAGTTTGCGGAGGTAGCGGTGTTATATCAGAAGGGCGGAGCAGTCTTCGCGGAGATTCAGGACCAACCCAGAGCATGGAAGGCCGTGATCGAAGAGTCGGCGGCTTCTAAAGACGGTATTGTCACTTGGCTACGGTCGGAAAACTTCGGTCAGGTTCTGATATTGGGTTCGAAGGATAGCTACGGGGTCGCTCTTTCGGCTGCTTCCATCCTTCATCTGGTGTCGGGTCTTAATACTGTGGCTAAGCCATCGAGCGAGGTCCTTTACCTCCGCCGGCCCCCATACGATAGCCGAATCAAGACTCTCATCCTGGCTTTGTCCGTGGATGGCGAGGACCTTGATACGCTTTGGGCCGTTGAGAAGATGCGAAAGCTTCATCCCGCATGTAAAGTCCTCTTTTTGGGCGCTGCCGTCGGGTCCATCGGAGCGTCGGCGGATCAGACTTTGGTCATCTCTGACGCTTTGGAAGAGACGCCGGTTCGAACAAAATCCGTCTCCTGCATGCTCTTGTACACGATGATTCTCACGGCTTGGATGTCCGGTAAGGATGTCTTCATCAAGGAGCTTGAGCGATGCGCCGACATTGTGGATTTTCGGACCATTCAGGATCAGGTCCGCTCGGTAGCCAGTATCAAGCCTCTCCCCGTGTACACGACTTTTCTCGGGGCCGGTCCCTACCTGGGGGTCGCTGTTCATGGCGCTCTAAAGTTCAGAGAAATGGGCGGTTTAGTGGCGGGATACGAGTCGTCCCTCGAGTTTCGGCACGGTTATCAAACCTGGATGACCAACTTAACTATGGTCGTTTCCTTGGTTTCCGACACTTTCCGTGAAGCAGAATTGGCCACGGCCTTCGCTTTGGGCGTCACCCGGACACAAAGGGTATTGATCGCCGAAACTTTGGAACAGAATCAGGCGATGCGGGTGGAACATTCGGTGGAGCTGAAAAGTGGCCTGAGCGAAATTTCACGAATTCTTTTGATGTACCCGGTGATTCAACTTATGTCATTCTATGCGGCCCTCGCCAAAGGGGTCAATCCCGATAAGGTGCGCGAGAAAGAGACGAAAATCGTGTTCGACCAGAGGCCTGGTGTTTAGTTTGCTTGATCGCTTAGAGGGTTGGCAGCTTTTACTGGTTTTGGCACCGGTGATGATCATCATGACTGTGATCCGCAAGCGGGAGGAGTCGGCCGCATCCATTAAATGGACCGGGCTCAACAGTTTGCAGAAAGGCTGGGTGTTCCAGTCGATGCTGGCTCCCGGGCTCGGTGCGAAATTGCTCACACTATTGAGTCCAGAGGAGCGGGACCGCCTTATTTCGGCGGGAAGCGAGTTGGTGGGTTCGCCGCGCAAAGTGGCTCTGCCGGCGATGGACCTCTTCTTTAAAGCCAGCGACCAGAAGAGCTTGCCGGGCAAAGACGCCGATGAGGTGAGTCGCTGGGTCAATTTGCGCTTTGAAGGATCGCCTGAGGAACTCGTCGGGCTTTATCGCAAAGCGTATCTCTAGCGTGGAGATTTTCGACCGAACTGCGTCCGTATACGCATCAGAAGAGCTATGGACCGACCAGAAGAACGATTGAAGCGGGCCCAAACCGAACTCGCGGCGGGCCGACCGGTCGTGCGCGCTGTGATCGTCAAGGCTTGGGGTTCAACCCCGCGCGAAGTCGGCGCGGACATGGTGTTTAGCACTAAGGGCGACCTATGGGGGACTGTTGGTGGCGGGTGCGGAGAAGCGGAAGTTTACGAGCTTGCTCAAGAACTTTTGGCGGACCCGGATGGTTCCGAAGGCGCTCTGCTTCACGTCGATCTCACGGAGAATCCGGCAGACGGTGGGGACAAGGTTTGTGGTGGGCGGTTCGACGTGTTACTCCACCGACTCGCGCCGGAGTGCCATCGACAAACACTGGCCGAATCCAGAGAGGCCCTCGACCGGGGCCTTCCGATTCGGTGGAGCACAGATATCGGTCGGCAAGGGCCAGGTTTCTGGAAAAGTAATCCGGTCTTGAGGCTGGATGTCTCACCGAGCCTCAGTCTCACTTTAGACCCTTCCGTGGACGAGCCCGGCTGGGAGGTTGGCGCTGATGGACGTCAGGTGTTTTCCGAGTCCTTTGGTCACGTTCTGCGTCTAGTCATTGTAGGCGCGGGGCATATTGCTAGACCACTTTGCCGGTTGGCCGCCGATGTCGGCTATGGCGTTTCGGTTCTAGATGACCGCTCCGACTACGCGCAAGACCATTTTTTTCCGGACGCCGAGCAGGTCGTCGCCGGCGACTATGCCAGTGAACTTCTCCGATTGGCTGCCGGCCCACTTACCTCCGTGGTCTTGGTCACTCGTGGCCACAAACATGACCAAGATTGTCTTCGGCTTCTGGTAGAAACGCCGTTGCAATACCTAGGAATGATCGGGAGTCAACGAAGGATTGACGCTGTTTTCGCTGAGCTTCGCGAAGAGGGCGTTCCGTTGGAGGTTCTGCGCGGAGTTCAGGCTCCCTTGGGACTAGATATCGGGGCTCGAACTCCGGCGGAGATCGCGGTCTCGATCGTGGCTCAGATGATAAAATTCCGGCGAGAGGGGTCTGCGGGCGGACGAGCGGCAAACGATCGCAAACGTCATCAACGTATCCTTTAGTCTCAACCTAAAAGGAGGCCATGATTTCTCTTCCTGCGAAGAGGCGAAAATTCTCTCCCGTAATGAGGTACGATTTTGTTTAAGAATTCTATAGTTTTAGTCCTGTTATTGCTCACAGGGATAGCTTCCGCCGCCCCTAATGAGGGAGGCGTATCGCCGTCCGGTGAGCCGGCGCGCGACCTTCGATTCCAGCTCGATCATCGAGTTCGTTCCACCCGAAGTCTCTCTGGCCCGATGAGATTGGTCCCACTTGGCGAGGATAAAGTTGGGACAGACAATGCGGAGCCAAGTGGGGGCGTGAAGACACTTCCACCCATTATGATTTACGCAAAAGTGAAAACATACGAAAAAGTCGTCATCGGTCGCCGACGCATGAGCCTTTCCTCGCGAGGAGCCGTGTCATCGAACCCGGCGGCATCAGACCTTATTTATAAGACCGTCCCCAAGGTCGAGAAGAAGAATGTCGACATCAGCCCTCTTATCGAAAAGTACGCCCAAAAATATGACCTAGATCCCTGGTTGATCCGGGGAGTCATCGAAGTAGAATCGGCTTTTAGACCTTCCGCGGTCTCTTCGGTTGGAGCGGGTGGATTGATGCAGTTAATGCCGGGTACTGCCTCTTATTTGGGCTGTGCGGATCGTTTCGATCCCGAGCAGAACATCGCCGCGGGTTCCCGTTACTTGCGCATGATGCTGGACCGCTTCGGAGACGAAGACCTCATGATCGCAGCCTATAATGCCGGACCGGGAAATGTGGAACGTTACGGCGGCATCCCGCCTTTCGCTGAGACCCAACGGTACGTGGTGAAGGTCAAGGGAGCCTGGAAAAAAGCTAAAACCGCACACGGACACTGATTCGATAGCTTCCCCCGAGTTAAAAAGCGAGGTCCGTAGAGGGCCTCGCCTTTTTGTTGAAGAAGTCTGTATAGGTAAGGACTAGGTCCTTAGGTCCGGCGGACGCCGGAATGACGAGTCGCCAGGTTTCGCCTTGGGAGACCAGGTTGCTCACGCCACTATGAAGGAGGTAACCGCTTGCAGATTACAGTCAAGGGAAAGCAAATCGATCTCACAGACTCCTTGAAGCACTATGTCAATGAGAAGATGGGCAAGATCCCCCGTTACTTTGACCATTTGATATCCGCCGAAGTGTGTTTGTCAGTGGAACGCAATTGGCACGTCGCTGAAGTCACCGTTTTTGGTGAAGGATTCGACATGCGCGGTGAAGAGAAAAGCAAGGACATGTACAACTCGATCGATCGCGTGATCGAGAAGTTGGAACGTCAACTGAAGAAGCAGAAGGGGAAAGTGGCGGTCCGCCACTCCGCTCGTGGACCTGCCGCACCCGGTCCGGTGGTGGAAGGCCCCTCCGGCTCCGATAACGGAAAGAAAGCCTCAGCGAAAGCTAGTATGGACGAGGCTTCGCTCTATGCGCCAAAGGTAGAGCACATCCACTCCTTCTACGCTCGGTCGCTTTCGATCGACGAAGCTATCAAAGAGATGGAATCCGCCGGTCACGAGTTCTACGCCTTTTTCAATGAGGAGCGTCGACGTGTTAACGTCATCTTCAAGAAAAAGAAGGGTTACGGTCTGATCGACCCGCGTCTAGAAGACTGAGAAGGTTTCAGCTTCTCTCATTCGTATGGGTTCGGTCCGGTTGCCCGGGCCGAACCTGCGGGTACGGACGCTACTCGTCCACCTTTAGTCGACGGTTTAAGAAATTCGTTGGGGGAAAAGGGGAACAATGAGTAGATTAGGGCGTTAGAGAAGGTCATAATGTTTCTCCACAATCGAGTGGAATATCAACGTGACGACAGTCGAGAGACGGTTGTCCAACGAGGTGAGAAGATTTTGGGTTTAGAGACTCTCAAGAAGTGGTTGGTGGGCTGTCTGTTGCTGACCACAGCCTGTGTCAGTCAAGCAACGGAACCGGCGAAGGAACTCGTTTCCGCAAAAAATCCGGAGATCGCTTCCGCCGCGAGTCCGGCTTTAGAGAAGCCGGATCTATCAACCATGCTCGCTCAGGCCGATAAACAGCTGGCCCAAGCAGATCCCGGCGATAAGGGTGATTCCGGCGACAAAGAAGAGGAAGAGAAAGACCCCAAAAGGGACTATTCTAAGCTCCTCAAGGACCCAAAAGAGTTGGGCTTTGAGCCGGACGAGGCTCTCTTTCGCAATGTCTATTACTACATCAAAAAGAGTTTTGTTGAGGATGTAAGTTCTGACCGACTTTTTCAAGGCGTCAAAAGTGAAGTCAAGGACCTCTTGGAGCAAGCCAAGGTCCCTACTGCAGATCTGGAAAAAGTCGATCCCGACAAAAAGGTGCTTCCACAGATTTTGGCCCTCTACGGCGACAAAGTCGACAAGAGCCTTCTTACTTTCTCGGCCATTATGGGCATGCTCGACGGAGTCGAGGATCGCTACAGCATGCTTATGCTTCCTGACGATTATGCCAAGCTTCAAGAGCAGATGCAGTCTACCGAGTTTGGAGGTATCGGGATCTATATCGAACTTGACAAGGACAACGGCGAACGTCTGACGGTAGTTGAACCTTTGGAAGGGACCCCGGCTTTCAAAGCCGGTTTGTTGTCCGGCGATAAAATCATGAAAATCGATGGTGCCAGCACCGACGGAATCGACATCGAGCAGGCGCAAACTCAGATTCGTGGGCCCAACGGTAGTGAAGTAAAGCTGGAGATTTCCCGCAAAGGCGAGGACAAGCCTCTATCGTTTTCCGTAGTTCGAGGGAAGATTCACGTCGTCTCGGTCAGCGCGAAGATCATAGATGAAACCGTCGGGTATGTGCGTCTGCGCCTCTTCGGAGCCGAAACCGCCGACGAGATGTCAAAGGCTATCGCCTCGTTGAAAAAGCAAGGCGCCACCTCACTTATCATTGACTTGCGGAACAACGGTGGAGGCTACATCGACGCCGCGGTGGATGTGGTCGGACAGTTCCTCGAGAAGGGGAACGGCCTGGTGGTGTATACCATTGACCGAAACAATCGGCGCAGAGAGTACCGTTCCAACGAAACCAGTGTCGCACCGCTTCCTACCTTGGTCTTGGTTAATGAATTTTCCGCGAGCGCTTCTGAGATTACAGCGGGCGCTCTGCGAGACCACGGTCTGGCGAAACTGATCGGTGTGAAGTCGTTCGGCAAGGGTTCCGTTCAGCAACTGTACCCGTTTTCGGATGGGTCGGCCTTGAAACTCACCATTGCTAAATTCTATACGCCTTCGGGCTTTGTTATCAATAAACATGGTCTTGAACCTGATATCAAAGTTGAGATGGAGCCGCGAGAAGTCGGACGGGGCGAGAAGGACATTCAGCTTAAGAAGGCTGTCGAGTTGAGCAAAAAGGCGAGCGCACAGAAACTTTCCACCGGAGTAGGTTCGTGACAAACGTCATGGACGTTTTGGAGTCTTCGGGCTCTGAGGCTGTCGCGGTCGAGAGTCTCAAGACGTTCTACCTGCAGACCTATGGCTGTCAGATGAATCAGTACGACTCGGAATTGATCGCTTGGATGATGGCGAAGCGCCACTATACTTTGACCGACGATCCGCGGGCCGCCGACGTCGCTGTTTTCAACACCTGTTGTATCCGAGATAACGCGGACCAGAAGGTCTACGGCGCGGTCGGGCATTTTAAGAACTATAAAGAAGAGAATCCCGATCAGGTCTTAGCCATTTCCGGCTGTTTAGCGCAAAAAGACGGAGAATCTTTCATTGAGCGATTCCCGCAAGTCGACATCGTGGTCGGAACTCACAACCTCGCGGACTTGCCAGAACTGGTAGAGCAAGTCCAGCAAGGTCACGGGCCGTTTGTAAAGGTCGACAAAAAAGGGACACATTTTCATTTGCCGGCAAGCCCTTCAGGCGATTTCAAGGGGATGGTGACGATCAGCATGGGGTGCGATCAATGGTGTACCTTCTGTATCGTTCCGTATGTCAGAGGACAGTTGAGGAGTCGTCCCCTCCCTCAAGTGGTCTCGGAAGTTAAGCGGCTTGCCAAGGAAGGCCATCGCGAAATTCAGTTGCTCGGTCAGAACGTCAACGATTACGGTCGTGACCTTGATGGAGAGACAGATTTTGGAGACTTACTGGAGGCTCTTGAGGGAATCAAAGGCCTCGATCGCCTGCGGTTCACGTCGCCCCATCCCTTTTACTACACTCAGAAAGTGATCGACAAGATGGCCAAGAATCCAGCCGTCTGTGAACATCTTCATTTACCACTTCAGTCTGGGGATGACGAGGTCCTAAAGCGTATGCGACGCCTCTATACCCAGGCGGAGTTCCTCGATCTCGTCAAGAGGATGCGTCAAGCGATACCTAATCTTTCGATCACGACGGATATCATCGTGGGATACCCCGGCGAGACAGAAGAGCAGTTTCTCGAAACACTCAAGGTCGTGGAGGAAGTGGGCTTTTCGTCAGCTTTCATGTTCGCTTATTCTCCCAGGCCTGGAACTCCGGGCGCTGTTTTTAAAGATCAAGTTCCTCATGATGAGAAGATGTCACGACTTTATCGTCTCATCGATTGCCAGAACGATATCTCCTATGCCGAGAATCAGTCGTTGCTTGGACAAGAGTTTGAGGTCCTGATCGAGGGGCCCAGCAAGAAGCACGCTGATCGAGCGACAGGCCGGACCCGATGTCATCGGTTGGTCCACTTTCCAGTAGAAGATGGCGTTGATCTCCAAGGACGACTCGGACGAGTTAAATTTGAGAAGGGGTTCACGTGGGGTTTCGTCGGCTCGCTCCTAGAAGTCGAGTCCCACCGAGGAGCGTGGAGCGTTACACCGCTAGCCGTGTAATATGGACGGCTTCGAGGCTCAATTCCGCGCGCGCTCAAAGTCTGCGCGAGGCATTAGAGTCTCTTTTGCGTGTCACGGGGGGGCGCTGGGGCTGGATTGTCGAGAGTTCCTCAGCATCTGTTGATTTGCTGGTCAGCGCCGGTCAAGTCAAGCCCCACAGGACCCACTGGACCTCAAAATTGCCGAAAACCGCACGAGAGTTGAAGGCCTCGGACTTAATCTCACTGACGCCGTTTCATAAAAATGTGGGCGACTTCGGACGTCTTAGATTCTATCCCACGTTGTCTGGCGGCATCATTGTGGAGGGCCCAAAGGTCGCCAACGGACGACCTCTTCGAGAAGTTGAGACGCAGTGCGAACTTTTGGCTGCGTTGAGAGAGACAGCGAGTCTGAGGCGGAAAGTGCAACGCCTTTCCCAGGAACTGCAAGACACGCGTCAGACTTCCCGACGTTTACAACCGGCGCTGGAGTTGGGGGAGCGTCGCACAGAAGCCTTGTCCAAGTGGTATCGCCAGGCTTCGGAGATGCTCACCTCCACCCAGCTTCGTTCACGCCTCCCGCGTTTAGCAAAGCAGGCTCAACAACTGCTTGAAGTGGATATGTCCGCGATCCTCGTCAAGGAGACCGAACGTGTGCGGGTTTGGGGCGGAGGGCAAACGCCAACTGGTATCGCGAATTCTTATCCCATGGACGAACTCGGTATGTTCGGGCGTAAGGTTCTTGAAGGCGGGGAAATTTATCGATATCAGCGTTCCTCCAAACGAAGTGATCGTTTCTTTGATAAGCTTGGACTCGCGTCCGTCCTCGCCTTGCCTTTGGAGATCGAAGGGAGAATTCTCGGGGGTGTTTTCTTTGGCCACAGCGAGTCGCATCGATTCACTTCCGATGAGATCGATCTCGCACGCCTGACGGCCTATCAATCCGCTCTTTTTTTAGAGAACACTCTTTTGGTCACCGGCTCTGACGTGGAGAGAGTGGTCGCGCGAGCGGTTTTAGAAAGCATGGCTGATGGCGTCTTCACCCTAGACTGGGAGAAGAAGATTACTTCGTTCAATCCGGCGGCCGAACAGATCACAGGCTGGACGTCCGAGGAGGCTATCGGCCGCAGTTGCAAGGAAGTGATGAAGAGCCGCTACGCTTGCTCGAGTTCCGCGGAACCGGGTGGGTGCGATGACAACTGTCCTCTTCTGACGCTGTTAGCGGATCAATCTCTGATGGACAAGGGCCTAACCGTGGAGGGGACAATTGTTCCTCGTAACGGAGAGACTCGCTACGTCTCATCGACCTATTCGGTGGTGGCTGATCGCGGGGATCTCTTGGGGGCCGTGGTTCTTTTTCGCGACATCACCGAGCGAAAAAGGCTCGAGGAGATGAAGTCTGAGTACGCTGCTGCCCTCTCTCATGACCTGAAAACGCCTCTAACGGCTATGAAAGGGTATGCGATCACTCTCCTTCGCCACGGGGATAAGCTTTCTGATGACGCGCGCAAAGAAGCTCTCGAGGTCATCAATTTCGAGATCGACCGAGTGTCGCGCATGTTCGATAACCTTCTCCATCAAGCACGCCTTGAGGCCGGTGTTCGCAGTCAGCACCCGGTAGAACTTCAGCCCGCCAAGGTGATTCGCCAAGTGATCGCATTGTATGCCTTTTCAGGCCGTTCCCACGAGTTGGTGTGCGACGTAGAGCCACTGGAACTGACCCTGACAACTGATCGGGATCAACTGGACCAAATTCTCAACAATCTGGTTTCGAACGCGCTCAAATACACACCTGAAGGCAGTCGCGTGGTGGTGAGTTGCCGCTTGGATGAACTTCTCAACAGAGTCTGTTTTGAAGTCGTCGACAACGGTCCAGGAATCTCTGAAGCCGACCTTGCGCTGGTCTTCAAGAGGTTTCAGCGGGTGGGGGGAGCAAACCACCAAAAGGTTCGCGGCACCGGACTCGGGCTTCACATCACCAGAATGCTGGTGGAAAGTTTGGGCGGCGAAGCGGGCGTGAGGTCGGTACTCGGTGAAGGAGCATGTTTCTGGTTTTACTTACCGAAAGAGCCGGTTCCGCCCAAGGAAAATTCCGCGGCACGGCAAGATTTTGAAAGAGAGCTTGCTCTAGGAGATGAAACTCGATGAAGAACTCGATACTATACTTGCTACTCTTGTTGGCTTTGCCCGTCTCGGCACAGATGGGCAGCCATCTCAAAGAAGAGTTTCAAAACCCTGAAAAGCACGGGATTCGAATCGTGGACAGCGTTTCGGGTATTCGCGGTGTGATCCACGACCTGGAAACCAAGATTCTATGTTTACAATCCTTTGGAGAACAGTTGCCGCCCGAGGTCCAGCAGGAACTGCTGGAGTGGGTACGGTTGGGCCATACGGTGTGGTTCTACGATGTGCGAATGGCTCCGGGCTTTGGGATGCGAGAATATCGTCTCGATTCCGAGCAGTTTCGCAATAAAGCGGAGAAGGGTGTTCTAGGGGGGAGCAAACGGAGCGGTCTGGCCACCGTGGCGCTCAGTTTTGGACAACACGCTGTTCAGACCGGCGTCGGTCAAGTCACGCTTTTTCTGCCTGAGATCCCCAGCGAAGCTGACGGAGTGTCCTACGGGGCTCTCGAGGTCGCGGGAGACACGGTTGCTCTGTTGCAGTTCGCCCTCGATTCGCCGGCGCTTGTCGCTCTGAGGCGAGAGGGGAGAGGTCTTATCGTCTTCAAGGCGCTTCTCTGGACCGAACCGCTGTCTGGCGACAGGTTTCAAGCTAACCTGTTAGACTATTCCGCGGGATTCCAAGTTCCGGGACCCGCCGGTGAGGGAAGAGTGGGAGCACCGCCCGGCCCTGGTGCGGAATTCGTTGTCGGCTCGCCGGCGGAGCCTCTTCAGGCTCAGGCTATCGGGAGTGAGGCGACCTCGCAGGGAGTGGAAGCGGTGCCTCCTCAAGCACCTCGTGCGGGCCCTTCGCTAGGCGGCTGGCGCCTGGAGCTGAAAGACGGCACGGTGCTGATAGGGGAGCTTGAGGATTCTATCTTTCAGTTCGAAACAGGCACCGGCTCCTTAAAGCTCAAGCCTGCGGATATCGTTTCTGTGAAATTTGGGAATTCGAGAGAACTCGACCACGTCACCACAACGAAGGGCAAGACCGAAGCGGGCCTGATGCTTTCTTCACCGGTCAAGTTTCGCACAGATCAGGGCACGGAAAAGTTTGAGAAGGAAGACTTGGAAACGCTCGAGCGCAATTCGGGCGACGTTCTTCCTGTGGAAAGGTAACTCATGACATTGTTGACCGAAGTCCGATTGCGGGACTTAATGACTCCGCGTCAGATCGTGGAGGAGCTCGACCGTTATATCATTGGGCAGAATCAAGCCAAGCGGGCGGTCGCGGTGGCCTTACGGAACCGATTCCGTAGAGAGCGTATCTCCTCTGAACTTCGTGATGAAGTGATCCCCAAGAATATTTTGATGATCGGACCCACCGGAGTGGGAAAAACCGAGGTGGCTCGTCGATTGGCGAAGCTCGCTCAGGCGCCGTTTCTTAAAGTGGAAGCTACAAAGTTCACGGAAGTGGGCTATATTGGGCGCGACGTGGAAACCATTATTCGGGACCTCGTCGAGATGGCCGTCCGGATGGTGGAAACCGAGCGTTTGGCCGATGTCGATGAGAAGGCTCAAGAACTGGCGCTCGAACGCCTAGTCGATCTGCTGGCGCCAACAGAAAAGAAGCAGGATCCCGCGGGTGCAAACCCCTTTCAAGCTCTCTTTAGTCAAACTTTGAGTGCCATGGGTGGTGCCCAGCCTCCCACCGAGCGACCTGCTGTCGAAGAGGTTCCCCCAAAAACCGAACAAGAGAGTCGAGCGGAGCGGATCGAGTTGATGCGCCAGTTGAAGGCAGGCGACCTCGATGATCGATACGTGGAACTTGAGTTAGAGGAGAACGCTCCTCCGGGAATGGCGATGTTCGGAGGACCGGGTATGGATGAACTCGGCGTCAATATGGGCGAATTGCTGGGTGGCGTTCTGCCGAAGCGAAAAAAAGCGCGTAAGTTGAAGATTTCCGAGGCCAAAGGTTTGCTTGCCGCCGAGGAAGCTAAAAAATTGATCGATTCCGACGAGGTACGAACTATCGCCAAGGAACGAGTGGAACGACGAGGGATCATTTTCCTCGACGAAGTGGACAAGATCGCGGGCCGCTCCCAGGGCGGCGGATCTGGTCCCGACGTCAGTCGAGAAGGCGTACAGCGAGATCTGCTTCCCATAATCGAGGGATCCACCGTAAATACTAAGCACGGTCCGGTGAAGACGGATCATATATTATTTATCGCGGCGGGAGCTTTCCACGTCTCGAAGCCTTCTGATCTGATTCCGGAACTCCAGGGCCGATTCCCGATTCGAGTGGAGCTGGAGAGTCTTACTCAGGCCGATTTCGAGCGCATCTTGGTGGAACCCGAGAACGCTCTCACGCGCCAGTATCAAGCGCTGCTAGCGACCGAAGATGTGAGACTCACCTTCACCGAAGACGGTGTGAAAGAGATGGCGGCCATCGCTGCGAGGGTCAACGAAGGCACTGAGAATATCGGCGCGCGGCGCCTGCATACGGTGTTAGAGAAGGTTCTGGAAAAGATCTCCTTCGACGCTCCGGAGTTGGAAGACCCGGAGGTGGTGGTGGATGCGGCGTTTGTCCGAGAACGTCTAGAAGGTTTAGTCGAGGATAAGGACCTGTCCAGGTATATACTGTAGGTTGAGCCGGCCTGGTGAAGTTTCTACCTGTTTGGGGATTTAGGTCTGGGCGGTAGGACTTTCGCTGGCACGCCTACCGCTGTCACTCCGCACCCAATGTTGGTCGCAACACAGGCTCCTCCACCGATCAAAGTGCCGGCACCCACGCTCCGGCCGGGAAGTATAGAGGCGTTCGTTCCAAGCATCGCCCCGGTTCCGAGGGTAACTCCGCCGGTGGCCCGTGACCCGGGACAGAGAAAAGCGAAGTCCTCGATCACACAATCGTGGCTGACGCTGGAATGGACGCCGAGGATGACATGCTCTCCGATCGTCACGTTGGTGCTCACCACAACTTGGGGAAAGATCATCGAGCCCCGACCAATGCGGCAGTGCCGCGAAAGAGTAGCGAGCGGGGAGATAACGGTCGCGAAGCTAGCTCCCAGCGTCAGTGAACGTTCGGCGATTCTTTGACGGGTAGGGATGTGTCCGATGGCGACCACTAGGTCTACGCTGTCAAGATGCTCTTGCAGCCACTCGAAACTTCCAAGGACAGGGATGCCGTCGACTTGTTCACCGTGTCGAGAGGCGTCTTCGTCGAGGAATCCCAAGATCGTGGGGCCAAGGGCCAGTTCTTTGGCGTGAAGAGCTATCTCGGCTACCTCACGAGCGTGACCCCCACAGCCAAATAGGACCAGAGGACGGCTGATGTTTTCAGGCTGAGTAGACAAGTCTGTCATAGGCTTAGGATTTAGAGGGATACGGGCTCCTGCCTCCCTGTAAAAGCCCTCCCCTGAAGAAATGGGCCTTGACGAAAGACCACTAGGGTTGCTATATTCCCCGGGTATCTTCGCGCATTTAACTTTTTCAAAGTGATGCGTAGAACACAGTGCCCCACGCTGGATCATCCAGCTTCACTCCGGTGTTCATGTCCTTTGAGGTGTTTCGATATCTCAGAAGCGTGGATTCCGTATGTGGGGTACAACGAATAACCGGAGGAATATATGTCCATTATTAGCATGAAGCAACTCCTTGAAGCAGGAGTGCACTTTGGTCACCAGACACGTCGCTGGGACCCCAAGATGGCACGTTACATTTTTACTGAACGTAACGGCATTTACATCATCGACCTACAGAAGACTGTCAATAAGCTCAAAGAGGCTTATCACTTTGTCAAAGCTGTCTCCAAAGGCTGCGTCGATTATGAGACCTACACTATTACCGACAGTCCCGTGACCCGTCCCCGTCCTGTCTTGTTCGTGGGAACGAAGAAGCAAGCGACCGAGACGGTGGAAGAAGAAGCCTTGCGATGCGGCGAGTACTTTGTGACTCAGCGCTGGTTGGGTGGAATGCTCACCAACTACAAGACCATTCAAAAACGCGTGGATCGCCTCAAGAACCTTGAGGAGATGAAAGAAACCGGAGTTTTTGACCGTCTTCCTAAGAAAGAAGTCATTCGTCTCGAAGACCAACGCAAGAAGCTGGAAAAGTTTCTCGGCGGGATCAAGACCATGCCGACCCTTCCTGGAGCGCTTTTCATTATCGATCCACGCAAAGAATATATTGCGGTGAAAGAAGCTCGTTCTTTGGGAATTCCGGTAGTCGCCATCGTGGATACGAACTGCGATCCTGATGTCATCGACTTTCCTATCCCAGGAAATGACGATGCGATCCGTGCCGTACGCCTGATTTGTGGGAAGATCGCTGACGCGATCATCGAAGCGAAGGCTGAAATTGAGCAGGACGTTCCTGACGTTGAGCGTCAAGGAGACGGGGATCCCGAAAGCGATGAAGCCGCCGGTGGAACTGTAGAGACCGAGACCGTTACGTACACCACCGAAGGTGGAGAAACCGAATCGGTCCGCGTCGGCGTCTGGCGCTCCGAGTAAAGTAATTAAGAGAGGATTAATTGATGTCGGAAATTAGCGCAACAATGGTAAAGGAGCTCCGTGCCAAAACTGGAGCCGGAATTATGGATTGCCGTGAAGCCTTGTCGGCCAACAACGGCAACGTCGAGGAGGCCGCCGGCTGGCTGCGCCAAAAAGGTATCAGCAAGGCCGACAAAAAGGCCGGTCGAGAGACCAGCGAAGGCCTAGTCGGAAGTTACATCCACATGGGCGGCCGAGTCGGCGTTCTCGTGGAAGTCAACTGCGAAACGGATTTCGTGGCGAAGACCGACGAGTTCGGAGACTTGGTTGCTGGCATCGCGATGCAGATAGCCGCCATGGGTCCCAAATACGTCACTCGTGACGAAGTGACTCAGGATACCATCGACAAAGAGCTGGAGGGCTACAAGGCCGCCGCACTGGAGGAGGGTAAGCCTGAGAACATTGCGGAAAAAATCGCGACGGGCAAGGTAGATAAGTACTTCCAATCCCAGTGCCTTATGGAACAGCCCTACATCAAGGATGACTCGAAGACCATTGAAACTCTGATCAAGGAGACGATCGCCAGAACCGGCGAGAACATCCGAGTCAAGAGATTTTCTAGATTCGATCTCGCCGACGGTTAGATCGACCCGTCTATTTAAGAAGAGACCCTCGTTTTGAGGGTCTCTTTTTTTTGGGGGGGCCCAAGGTATGAAGACGCCGGGTGTTTTAGGAACGCTCTAGGATTTCGTCCTTTGATAGGTTGACAGAGAATCAGAGCTCTTCAGATGGGAAGTCAGAGGCCTTGAGCGCCATAAATCCGTCTTGGTCCATCTTGGGAAACCCTTCGTCGACTCCAAGAGATATATAGCTCACGGACGTGGTAAGGAAGTAACCTCGCTCAGTCTTTGTGTAGATGAGAGGCTGTCCATTCACTGGATCGAGCGGTATGACGTCGATATATTTCGGGATCAGGTCACTGACATTCTCGGGGTAGTTGAGCGTGTGGTCCTGGGCGTACATCTCCAAGGCGGTAAAAAGATTCTCCATGTTCGTTTCGAGCGCTGTGAGGTCCGACTTATTGAGAGAAGGTTCAAGTTTAGGGCCTGTGCAGCCAGCCACGAGCATCAAGCAGAGGAGCAATTGGAGAAGAGTTCTTCTAGGAGAGCGAATCACGGCTGAGTGGACATCCCTTGCGCGTTGAGTGCAGTTAGAGCTTCGCGGGCTTCTCGCCGTTGAGCGCTGTCCACGGCAAATTCCAGGGCTGCTTGAAAAGCCGCACGAGCTTCGTTGAGTTGGTCGGTGGCTTCTAAAATATAGCCTCGGGAAAGATGGCCGGGGGCGTAGTTGGGGGCCAGTTTTAGAACCGCATTAAGGGTCGTCAGTCCTTCGTCGAATCGGGTGAGACTCGCCAAGGTGTTCGCCTTGGCGACATACGTATACAGGAAGTTGGGAGTCAGTTCGATAGCTCTCTCGAAGTCCACGAGTGCCATCTCCGACTGATTTAAGCTCAGTCTCGCTTGGCCTCGACCGAGATAAGCTTCGGCTAGGGCGGGCTCGAGTCGAATGGCCTGTTGGTAGTCTTCGAGGGCCTCCTTGGAATGTCCGTTGCGCAACAGATAACCGCCGCGCCAAAGGTGTGCGTCGGCGCTCGTAGGTGCCAGTTCCACAGCCCTATCATGGTCGGACCGCGCCTGTTCGGCTTTCTCCATGCGTTCGTATAGATCAGCCCTGCCTGAGTAGAAGAGCGATTGGTCCGGTGCTAGGCGAACGGCTTCATTGTCGTCGGCTAAGGCTTCATCATACCGGCCGAGCGCGGCATTGACGGCGGATCGTCCGGAATGGAGGTAGACGTTGGTCGGAGACAGGGCGATAGCTCGGGTGTAATCCGCGAGCGACTTTTCGAATTGCTCCTCACGTGCGAAAAGGTCGGCTCGAGTGTGGAGGGCTGGAACGAGATCGGGGCTCAGGTCCAAGGCCACTCCGACGTCCTTCCAGGCTTGCTCGAACTCTCCGAGTTGGCTGTTGATATAGGCTCGCCCGGCGTATCCGATGGCAAGGTCCGGCTTGAGTTCGACGGCCTTTGAGAAATCTTCATGGGCAGACGGCATTCGGCCCAGGTCGGCGTAAGTGTAGCCTCGAGCTATTCGATGGTAAGGCTCCAGGGGTTGTAGTTCGATGGCTCGGTCAAGTTCGGTGACGGCGTCCTGTGGACGTCGCAGCAGAGCCAGTAGTTCCGCCCGCTCGGCGAACGCTTCGCCTCGGTCCGGATACAAGGCGACGAGCCGCTCGGAAAGCTCAAACGCTTTACCGACCTGGCCGACTCCCATGAGTGACTCGGAAAGTCCGAGCAGAAGGTCGAGGCGCGGGCCGTCCTGTTTAACCAACTGTTCAAACAGCGGGAGAGCGTCGGAATACTGTTGCTTGGCTAAGAGTTGAGACGCTTTTTCGTTGAGATTGGTAGGTTGGGCCAGCGTCGAGGTAGCTGAGAACATCAGCAATCCCACTAGGATTAGGCTAACACGCGTGAGTTTACTCATTCTTCTGAATTTCTTTTGTGCTGCCGCATATCCTCGTCCTGGGCCGGTCAGAAGGGCAAATTGATACCAGCGCCGACACCTCGACGCACGAGGTCGAGACGGAAATTGCGCCCCGGACCTGATCAGTAGGGAAGGAAGGCAAGGTTCAGAACAGAACCTGCAACAAACTCGGAGCGCAAAAGGAGAACGAGGTGAGTTGCACCATCGACGCCAAGCCAGTCAAGGAACGTGGGGAAGTTCAAAGTCTTCCCTACAATCGAATCGTTTTGAAGCTCTCTGGAGAAGTGTTCGCCGGGTCCAGTGGATTCGGAGTTGACGCCCCGACAATCGCTCGGTACGCCAGAGAACTGGCCGACCTCAACGCTCTAAAGGTACAGATCGCGGTTGTGGTCGGTGGCGGGAACATCTGGCGAGGCCGGATGGCGCCGGAAATGGAGCGAGCGACGGCGGATCAAATGGGTATGATCGCCACCGTCATCAACGCTCTAGCGTTACAGGATGCTTTGGAAAAGCTGAACGTCAAAACTCGTGTTCTGACCGCCATTGAAATGAAAGATGTGGCGGAACCCTTCATCCGGCGCAAGGCTGTGCGGCACCTGGAGAAAAACCGGGTCGTAATCTTTGCCGGCGGTACGGGTAGTCCATACTTCACCACTGATTCCGCGGCGGCTCTGAGGGGCTTGGAAATCGGAGCCGATGCTCTCTTCAAAGGCACTAAGGTGGATGGCGTTTACGATATCGACCCCGTCTTGAACCCCGGAGCCCAAAAGTTTGAAGAACTTACCTACATTGAGGTCTTGCGCCGCGGACTGAAAGTGATGGACTCTACCGCGGTGTCACTTTGTATGGATAACGGTATGGCGATCAACGTCTTCGACATCACTGAAGAAGGCAACATCATGAGAATTGTATCCGGCGAGAAGATCGGTACACTCGTTAAAGAGGGAGACTAAGTAAATGGAAGCGATGGATTTAGGACCTTTAGAAGAGAGAATGGAAAGCGCCTTAGAAGCGCTGGGACGCGAGTTCAGTCGGATCCGTTCCGGCCGGGCGACGCCTGCTCTGGTGGACAAGGTAATGGTGGAGGCTTACGGTTCGGAAATGCCTCTGTCACAAGTCGCCACGATCTCTATTCCCGAAGCGAGGACCCTCGTCATTCAGCCGTTTGACAAGAACAACATCTCTAACATCGAGCGCAGTATTCACAAAGCCAATCTGGGAGTGGCTCCCAATAACGATGGCAACTTGATTCGCCTTAACTTGCCGCCTCTCACAGAAGAGCGACGCAAGGATTTCGTGAAAGTGGTGAAGAGCAAGGCGGAAGAAGCCAAGGTTAGCTTGCGTCAGATTCGTCGGGATGGCCTAGACGAAGCCAAGAACGGCGGACTCACCGAGGACGAAGAGAAGCGAGTGCAGGACCAGATTCAAAAGCTCACTGAAAAGTACACGAGCAAGATCGAGAAGACAACTGATGCTAAAGAAAAGGAGCTCATGGAAGTCTGAAGATCGCGGCAGACCTTCCTCATCCTTGGCTCGGTCGAGACTACAGCGAGTTGCTCCAAGGGTTGGCTCAGGGACAGTATCGATTCACCATCAGTGTCACTCGACCGTCGGGTTTTTCCTACGGGGAGGGACGTTTGAGGGTCGTTGGCGTCCGCGAGCCCGAGGGGACTGGCGGTTCAAAGACTCACTGTGTCCTTGCTTATGAGCGTTACCTTATACCGGAATCGAGGCGACGCGACCCTAGTCGGGGAGGCCGACGTGGTGACCGAAAAGGCTCCTGATTTACCGCGCCATCTTGCCGTCATCATGGACGGGAACCGGCGTTGGGCCAAGGAGAGACGCCTTCCCGCTCTGTTGGGCCACCAGGCTGGCGTGCGATCCTTTAGGCGTCTATTAGAAGCCTGCCGCGAAATCGGCATCACTCACTTGACAGCCTATGCGTTTTCCGCGGAAAACTGGCGTCGCAGCCCGACCGAAGTTGGGGTCCTCATGCAGCTTTTCGAGCGGTACGCGGCGCGAGAGCGTGAAAAGCTGCGACGCACCGGCATCCAGTTCCGCCTGATCGGAAACGTCGATGCTCTGCCGGAACAGGTTCGTCGTGAATTTTTGGCGACCGTGGAGGCCACCAAAGACAATACGGCCATGATTCTCAATTTGGCGGTCAATTACGGCTCCCGAGAGGAGATCGTGCGGGCCGTCAGGCAGTTGGCGGTTAAGGTGAAAGACGGAAGTCTTCAACCGGACGACCTCACGCCCGAGCACATTGACGAGAGTCTTTACACACAGGGTCAACCGGAGCCAGACCTATTGATTAGGACGAGCGGTGAATTGAGAATGTCGAATTTTTTATTGTGGCAATCGGCTTACACGGAGTTTTTCTTCACAGAGGCCTACTGGCCTGATGTCGATCGATCGCTACTGGACCAAGCTCTGAATGACTACAGTCAAAGAGACCGACGTTTCGGCGGGGGTCGGCCGTCATGAGCGCGCCGGGTTCTTCTGTTCCACCCGTATCCGGGCGCAGTGAGACGGGCCAACGGGCCATCACCGCGACCATTATGTCGGCCGCGAGTCTCATCATCATCTGGTGGGGCGTCTACCCTTTCGCCGCTTTGGTAGCCTTGGGAGCCATCGTGGGTTTGGGTGAGTTTTATCGTTTTGGAGAGAGAAAAGGTCTCCGTCCGGGCAATCGTCTGGGAATGATCGTCACGATTTTTTTATTAGCCGCCGCTCTCTTCTTCGACGAGACGACGGCCAACCATGTACTCGTCGTAGGTCTAATAGTCACCTTTTCGGTGCTTTTGTTGCGGCCTCACGAACGGGTCTCTCCTTTTCTAGATTCGTCTTTGACCGCTCTGGGCCTGATCTATGTGAGTTGGTTCTTTTCTTTTTTGATTCATCTTCGAAAGTTACCAGACGGCGCCGCTTTGATCACTCTTTTGATCTTCGCCTCGGCTTTCACGGATATGGGAGGCTACTTTATCGGACGAAAGTTTGGGCGAGTGAAGCTATACCCCAGGGTCTCGCCCAAGAAAACCGTCGAAGGAGCGCTCGGAGGGATACTCACGGCCGTCGTCGCTTGTTCCTTAGTGGGATTGGCGCTCGGAATCCATCCAGGACATTGCGTGGTTACCGCAGTTTTGGTGGGTGTGGTCGGTCAATTCGGTGACCTGTTCGAGTCCTCGTTGAAGCGAGATGTGGGTGTCAAAGATTCGGGGAGTGCTATCGTGGGACATGGTGGCGCACTCGATCGCTTCGATTCGCTTGCGTTCGCGGCTCCTATCTTTTATCTTTATGCAGTCCACTTTATATTATGAAAAAGCTTATCATACTCGGATCAACAGGATCCATAGGAACTCAGACACTCGACGTGGTGAGGGAGCACCCTGACCGTTTCACGATCGTTGCTTTAGCGGCGAAGAAATCTTGGCAGCGACTGGTTCGCCAGGCCCGGGAGTTTAATGCGAGTGCCATCGCACTGCTCGACGAGGATGCCGCCTTTCGCGCTCAAGAGGAGTTGCAGGACAGTTCTGTCGTGGTACTTTCTGGTCGCAAAGGTATCGAGACCTTAGCGGGTTGGGGGGACGCCGACATGGTGGTCTCATCGATGGTAGGCATGGCCGGTCTTGTTCCCACCTTGAAGGCTGTAGAGCACGGACGTGACGTGGCTCTGGCCAATAAGGAGGCTCTGGTGGTCGGCGGGTCGGTCCTCACCAAAGCAGTGGAGCGTAAAAAAGTTCGGCTCCTGCCCGTAGATTCCGAACATTCCGCGGTTTTCCAATGCCTGAGCGGCGAGAGCACGAAAACCGTGAACCGGATTATTTTGACGGCCTCCGGTGGGCCGTTCAGGGAATGGCCCGCGGAGCGCCTGCAGAAGGCTACCGCCAACGAGGCTCTCAAGCACCCGACTTGGGTGATGGGCGCCAAGATCACCATTGATTCTGCGACCCTAATGAATAAAGGGTTCGAAGTGCTAGAGGCTCATCATCTGTTCTCAGTGAGTCTGGATCAGATCGAAGTGTGGGTACACCCTCAGTCAATCGTTCACTCGTTGGTAGAATTTTGCGACGGTTCCGTTTTGGCCCAAGTTGGGCCGCCAGATATGCGCACCCCCATCTCTTATGCCCTGACTTATCCGGATCGGCTACCGCCCCGCTGGGAGAAGCTCACGTTAGAGCTTATGCAAGGTATGACGTTCGAGGCGCCGCGACTGAAAGATTTTCCTTGTCTTGAGATGGCCTACTCCGCCGGTCGCAGTGGGGGCACCATGCCCGCCGTCTTGAATGCTGCGAATGAGGTCGCGGTGGAACTTTTCTTGCGCGAAAAGATCGGTTTTATGGAGATCCCGAAGATTCTTGAGAAGGTAATGGCCGAACACTCGCCGGTGCAGGACCCCGATCTTGAGGCTCTTCTGTCCACGGACGATTGGGCACGTAGCCGTGCCCGTGAGGTCGGACGAGTCTCTTCGAGAACAGATTAGGGATGTCGACTCTACTCGGCGTTCTTCTCGGAATTCTGGCGGTCGTCGGAGCTTTCGGATTTATCATCTTCATTCACGAGATGGGCCACTTCCTCACGGCCCGGTCGGTGGACATCCGTTGCCCACAGTTTGCCATCGGGTTCGGGCCCTCGCTGTTTAGTTTCCGTTGGCGTGGAACCAACTTCGCGGTTCGACTTTTCCCCTTGGGCGGCTACGTACTGATGAATGACGGGGAGGGCTTGCGCGCTGACGAGGAAGACCCTTGGGCCGCTGCTGTCGACCACTACCTCAGTAGCGCAATCTTTCCGGCGAGTCCCGCTAACCTTTTGGAGTTGCTGGATAAAGTTCCTGAAGCTGAGCGCGGCGAAGCTTGGACTGAAGTTCACGATCAGGTCGCCTATGCTCGAACCAAGGAGTTTCCGACTCTGCGGTCTGTGGAGGGCAACTTTCACGACCGTTCGATCCCCGCCCGCATCCTTGTCATTAGCGGGGGAGTCCTGATGAATTTCGCGGCCACCATCCTCATACTCTGGGGCTTGAGTCCGTTTGTGGGAATCGGTTCTTTTTTTAATGACTGGGGCGCAGTGGTCTCTCAAGTGGTGGATAACTCCCCCGCCGCCGGCGCCGGTGTGGTGAGCGGAGATCAGATCGTTTCTGTGGATGGACGGACGGTCGAGACCTATCCGGAAGCCTATGAGAACATCGGTCGAGTGTTGGGTGAGCCATTGAGTCTGGGACTAAAGAAGCGTGACGGGTCCAACGATGTTGTTAACCTCGTGCCGATGTTGGCGATCGGTACCGACTCCTATCTGGTTGACGAAAAAGGCCGATTATCGCTAAAGTCCTCTACCGCGCACCCCGAGTTAGTCGGAAAAATCGTGAGTTCGCCGACTATGGCCGAGCTTCTGGCATCAGTACAGGCTCCGAAGGCGACGTCGTACGGGATCCGGTTTGAGGGAGACAACAAAGAAACAACTTTCCCGTTGTCTAAAAACTTTCGATCACCTCGGGGTCAGATCGGGGTTCTTTTTGGAGTCTCGGATATTCGCTTTGAGAGAGACCTGACCGTCACCGTGGGGTCAGTGTTCCCCGGGTCTCCGGCTGAGGTCGCGGGTCTTCAAGCGGGAGACAAGATCTATATGGTCGGCGGCTTGCCCCTGACCTCGAACAGTGAGGAGGCCTTCGGGAGCCTCGCGGATCAGGCTCTTCACGCTCATTCTCGACTCATCGACCCCCAGGATTTAGACGTTCTGGTCCTTCGCGAAGACGTCTTAAAAGAGCTCACAGTGGCAAATGCGGCCTCCATTACCAGCCTAAAGGCTCTCGGGGTCACCTTGGTGCCCCAGACCACGTCCGATCGTTTGAGCGCTCCCTTTCGGCTGATCAGCGGTATGATGGTTATGCCGTACCGAATATTGCGGGCCTGGCTGACCAGCGAATATAGCGGTAAAGAGATTGTCGAGAACATGCAAGGTCCAATCGGGATTATGCAACTTCTGTACCAGATTTCGGACAACGGAGTCTTTCAGTTTTTCTTTTTCATGGCTCTTCTGAACGCCGCAATAGGAGCTTTCAATCTGCTACCCTTTCCGGCCCTAGACGGCGCTCGGCTAGTCTTCTTGGTGCTCGCCGCGATCCGGCGAAAACCGGTTGCTCCCGAAACCGAAGCAAAAGTCCACATGATCGGGCTGATGGTTCTGTTGCTATTTGTCGTAGTGGTGTCGTTTGGGGATGTCCGCCGCCTGATATCGTCCCACCTTTTTGTCTTGTAGTCAGAAACCCATGTCTCAGGCTCAACAACAGCAACAGCATTTACGAACCCTTCGCCGTAGTCTCAATCGGGCTGTCACCACTCTAAAGGGAGACGGTGCGGTTATTGTCAACATCGGCTGGAGCTTTGGTCGAGCCTTTGGGATTCCGAAGTTGGCCCCGGAACTTGGACTGGAATGGCCCGAGGAAATCGGAGACCTGCACCTCTTTTTTCCGAGTCTTGAGGACGGGGCGGAGGCCGCCGTCTGGAAGGACTGGGGCGGTCTTATTCCTGAAGAGTTGATGAAAGCTCTGGATTTCTTTTGGCCAGGGCCTTTGGTCGTTCAAGTTCGATGCTCTAGGACACGCCGTCGCCTGAAGATTGGCTGCCCTTGGCATCCACTGATGAAAGAACTGCTGGCTCGCCATGGTTGTGTTTTTTGGACGCCGTTTAGTGTGGACGAAGAGCGAGAGTTTCACGGTCGCGGAGGGGACTTGGAGAAGTTCGGTAAGGAACGCGTTTTGGTCTGGCCTGAAAACGATGCGATCCTACCGATCACCCTTTTGGACGCAGCAACCTCCCCCTGGCGTTTAATGGAGCGGGGCTTTGTGGAGGCCGATGAGCTGATCGCGAGGATTCCTCGGCCTGTGTTGCTTTCCGACGATAGGGCTTTTCCTAGGCGTCCTCTCAGAACTTTTCAGCCCCAGCATCGAACAGTGGTTCTGGAAGCGGCAGCCAAGGAAGACTTGCCTCGTTTGGTGGAGGAGTTCAGGACCCAGCTCGGACCGGAATGGGCTGTACGCATTTATCTTGACGAGTGGGTGGCCCACAATCATTTTCCCGATGACCGTGGGGTCAGAGTGTACGGTGAGATGTCGGACCCCGAGCGCGTGCGACGACGCCTCGAGGCCATGTTGGAGCGGCAGCGACGCCGCAGTGGGAAGCGCGTTCTCTTGATTGGGATCGCTGAACTTGACGGTTCAGCGGACAGCCTCAAGGCCGATCTTGAAAAATTAGCTCAGTACTGGTTTTCGGTAGCCAAGGATGAGGCACTGGAGCTTGATGAGTTGCTGTGAAGAGAGGCCTTGGCCTCTTAAAGTCATAGAGTCTACTGACTCGACGAATCGTGAACTTCTCGCGAGTTCCTTGCAAGAATTTCCCATAGGCTCGGCTCTGCTCGCCCGGAAGCAGACTTCCGGTCGAGGGCGGTCCGACAGGACCTGGGTCTCTCTACCGGGCGGCATGTATGTTTCCATCTTGCTGAAGCCCACCGACCCACAGGGGCTTGCACTGTTGGGTGCGCTGGTGGTGGTGGAACTCTTAGAAGACGCTTCGATTTCATCGGTTATCCGTTGGCCCAACGATGTGATGGTCGGAGGGAAGAAGATTGCGGGAGTTTTACCCGTGGCATCGTTTTGTGGAAACGCTCTAGAGCGAGCGGTGGTTGGAGTTGGACTCAATGTCAACCAACCTTTGGCGGACTTCCCCTCGGAGTTGCTGGGCTCGGTCACGACTCTGGCGGTTGAGGGTCCCCAGGGCTTGTGGGATGTGGTGGAGGTCTGCCAGAACTTTTTGGCCATATTCCGTAGGCGGTATGAACAGTTGGAGCGGCATGGACTGCCCGACCTGATCGCTTGCTGCGAACCTTACCTTGAAGGTTTGGGAACCGAACGACAACCGGTGCTGGTGTCGGATGGCGGGACGAAGCATCCATTGGATCCGATTGTCGGTTTGGGAGCGCGGGGTGAACTAAGGCTTCGCGACGGGACAGTCATAGAATCTTTGGGCCAAGATCAACGTCTTCGCTTCACCGACGAACTTTAATCTCGCGCTTTGGAGTGGTCTCTAGCCTTCGAAGTTTGCGCGTCCCACTTTCCCCCACTTGAGCCTCCTTATTGAGCTTTCTTCAAAAAAATTCAAAAAAAAGAAAGTTCTTGAATCTCTCTAAAGCGCAACATATAGCCCGTGTCTGCCATGTCCTGCTCCATATCTTGAGCTTTCTTCGGAAATCCGTGCTTTCTGTCGGTACAACTCACATTGACACTCCAAATCCCCACTGCGTATAATCGGTGGAGTCGAGTGGGGCAAAGTGGAGGTAAGTGGAGTAACGTGGAAGAGGTCTCCGAGGAATATTGGTTTTCTGGGACTTTCGAGCACACGCTCGATGATAAGGGCCGTTTAACGATACCTTCCTCTTTCCGTACAGATTTTTCCGATGGCGCAGTTTTACGAAAAGGCGCCGATGGATCGATCGAAATTCTGCCTCGCCCGTCATGGAACCTTTTTCTACAAAAACTGAAAAAGATTTCAAAAACAGACACGCGTGGTCAACGGTGGGTCACACTCCAATTGGCCTCCGCGGTCACAGTAGAGTTGGACAAGCAGGGAAGAGTCTTGCTGGGTCAGGAGTTGAGAAGCTTCGCGACCCTGGAGAGTGGGCCCGTGGTTGTCACTGGGGCGCTCGACCGTCTGAAGGTCTGGGAGCCGAAACGGTGGGTGGAATTGGAGACGGAAGGAATGGAGGAGCTCGACGATTATGTCTATGAGAAGTATCAGATCTGATCTCAAATACTCGCGCTTCCCTGTGAAGCTCGGTCTGCCGCCGGCGCCGCTGTGGAAACGACGAACGCCTGCTCCGGGACCTGGTTCCGGCGAAAGGCTGCGTCGCTCAGAACGAGTGGACGCTGACGCTTCCAAGCGGGCCGACTTGGCCCAGGTACAGGGTCGGTCCGACCCTAGCGATAGCTAGTCGGAACCGTGCAGGAATATCATAGCCCCGTACTGCTCGGGGAAGTGATTCATTGGCTTGAAATTGAGCCTGACGATCGTCTGGTCGATATGACCCTCGGGGGAGGGGGCTACAGCCGCGCGATGTTGGCGTCTTTAGGGAAAGAGGGTAGATTGGTCGCATTCGACCGTGATATCGAGGCTGTAGAAGTTGCTCGTGAGGGAGTCACCAAAGACCCCCGGGCAACCGTTCATCACGCCAATTTCTCCGAGGCTGCCGGATATCTTGAGTTGCACTATCCTGACGGACATGACGGAATGGTCTTCGATCTCGGGGTGTCCTCCCATCAACTGGACACCGGATCTCGCGGTTTCAGTTTTCGACAGGACGGACCGCTAGACATGCGGATGAACCCCTCTGGCGGAGGACCGACCGCCGCTGACTTGGTGGCTGAGTCGCCTCTTCGCGAATTGACTCGTATCTTTCGCGAGTACGGTGATGAGAAGAAGGCCCGTTCCGTGGCACTGGCCATTGTAGAGCGACGTGAGCAGAAACGATTCGAAACGACCCTCGACTTAGCTTCGGTGATTGAAAAGGTTGTCGGTCATCAGCGCCCTGAGCGCGGAGTTCCCAAGAAGCATCCGGCAACACGTTGTTTTCAAGCTCTGCGTATCGCTGTGAACGACGAGTTGGGAGAGCTCGAGAAGGGTATGGCATTAGCTCTTGAGACCGCTAAGCCGGGAGCTCGTGTTTTGGTGGTGTCCTACCACTCGTTGGAGGATCGTTTTGTGAAGAATTTTTTTCGGGACGCCGCTGGGCGTTGTCATTGTCCCCGTCATCTACCGATCTGTATGTGCGGAGCGAAGGCGACCATCGAGATCAAAACGCGGCGACCGCTGCGGCCGAGCGACGACGAAGTAGCAATCAACCGTCGGGCCCGTTCGGCCCTACTGCGAGTAGCCGAAAAGATTTGAAGACGTATCGAGACTGAGGAAAGTGAGGCTAGGAAAAATTTTGAGCACATTGATTGGTGAAGAGAAAGTGTCGGTTGAACCCAAGGGGATCGGTCGAGCAGTATGGGTTTTTCCAGGCGTCGCCTTCTTGGGAGTCGCGTTTATGTTGTTGTCCTACCTCTGTCAGTCCGCACAGATCGTTCGAGCGCAGTATCGAATCGTGGCCGTTCGTGGAGAGGTTCGCGACCTTCGGGCGGAAACGGCCGACCTCGAGTTGGGGGTTCAAGAACTCACCTCGTTGGAGCGCGTCGAAAAGTTGGCCATGCAGCATCTCGGTATGTCCATTCCTTTGGAGCGACGCATCATTGAAGTGTCTTGGAGAAAAGTCGTCGGTAAAAGCAGTGAGGTCGCAGCTCTCCAGCCCCAGTAAAGGGGTAGGAGGAGCGCACGTGAGATATTATGAGGAATTCAGCGGGTACAAATCGGGGACGAGTGATTACGCTTTTTTGGCTTTTCGCTGGAATCGCGATAGTTCTGGGAGCGCGACTGGTCGATATTCAGTGGGTTCAACACCATAAATATCTCGACCGGGCGGACGCTCAGCATCTGGGAGAGGCGGAACTTCCCGCCATTCGGGGTGAGATTCATGATCGCAACAATGTTGTGCTAGCGACCTCTATTGCCCGTTGGTCCGTGGCTGTTAACCCAGATGTTGTCAACAAGTTGAACGCTCGGGAGGCGACCGTAAAAGCCTTGTCCGAAACCTTGGAAATGAAGCAGGCGAGCGTCGAAGAGCTTGTTTCAAGACCTGGAACTTTCGCCTGGGTTTCTCGTAAAGTAAAAGACGAATACGCCCGCAAAATTCGCGAAGCCGCGATCGAAGGGGTGTTCTTGGTGAAAGAGCCCACTCCGGGCAAGCGGTACTATCCCAAGGGTAATCTCGCCTCCCATCTCATGGGAACCACGGGGGTGGACGACCAGGGACTCGACGGTTTGGAGGGCGCATACGAGGATGCACTGGCCGGCACTCCGGGTCTCCTTCGTGCCTTCATGGACCGTGACGGCTGGGCGACTCTGGAATCTCCCACCGCTCTCATTCGTCCCGCGCAAGTCGGCAATAACGTTATTCTGACTATTGACGAGACGATTCAGTACGTGGCGGAACGGGAGTTGGCCAAGCAGGTCAAGGAGTATCATGCGGCCGGCGGCATCGTCATCGTTATGGACGCCAAGACAGCCGACGTTTTGGCTCTGGCCCTCAACCCCACGTTTCCCGCCCAAGATTTTGGTAAGGTGAAACCTGAGGTGCGGCGCAATCGTGCCATCACCGACCCGTTTGAGCCCGGCTCGACTTTCAAAGTCTTTTTGGCCGCCGCGGCGCTAAACTCGGGAGTCAAGATGAGCGACCACTTTCGGTCCGGCGGAGTACTTTCGTTCGGCGGTTGGACGATTCACAACGCTAACGACGGGTTAGACGCGGCGGGTAGCGAGACGCTCAAAGACATTATCGCATACAGCTTTAACGTGGGAACGTCGTCGGTGGCTATGGCCATTGGTAAGAATGCTTATTACAAACATCTTCTGGACTTTGGGTTTGGAGACGTGACCGGAATCGACTTAGTTGGGGAGAGTGAGGGTATCCTTGCTCCTGCTTCCACCTGGACGGACATTAACACGGCGACTATCAGCTTCGGGCAAGGCGTCGCCGTCACTCCGATGCAGCTAGTGTCGGGGATGCAATCGGTCGTGAACGGGGGGATTCGTATGAGGCCGAGGGTCGTTCAAGCTATCACCGACGCTGACGGAAAGGTCGTAGAGAGGTTCTCCCCTGAAGAGATCGGTCGACCTGTCTCGCCGGATACTTCGCGCAAGATGTTGGAGATTCTCGAGAACGTCTGTGAAAAAGGGACCGGAAAACGGGCTAGGATTCCTGGATACAGGGTTGGCGGCAAGACTGGAACCGCCCAGCTCGTAGAAAACGGCGTGTACGCCGATGGTCAGTATGTGGCATCGTTTCTTGGTGTCGCTCCCATCGACGACCCTCGTATCGTCGTACTGGTGAAGATAGAGAAGCCTCACCCTTATTGGGGAGGACTAGTCGCCGGACCGGTGTTCAAGGCAGTCGCTGAGAAAGCCCTATGGAAACTGGGAGTGAAACCCGATCCCAAATTGATGAACAGAGATCTCAGCGATTCGCATTAGTCAACGTAAATATTAATGAACCTCGATGTGGTCAGGATTAGATGACACGGGGCGACGAGTATACCCAGGCACTAAGAACGCCGGGGTTTCGAGGAACGGTAAGGAGGGACGAGAGATGAAGGAAATAGATATTGACGCTTTTGTCAGGAAATTCGCGGGGCCGACGGCGGCTCCTCAACAGCGGCGCAAGCCGGCAGCTCAAATCATGATGGCACCGCAACCGCTCTGCTTTGGACCTCGTCTCGATTCGGGACGAGGCGGAAAGAAACGCTGGTTAACCATGCTGGACCAGCGTCCCGACATTCACAACTACCAGCGTAATAATCTCGGCGGTTATTGACCGACGAGGTTCCAACGATGTTTCAAAGGCGCGACGGATGACTCTCGCACGCCTTGAGGCCCCCGTTCTGCGGGGGCCTCATTTTTCTTTTGGGAAAAGCGGAAACTTCTTTTCATTCAGCAGGATTAAGGAAGGTTGAATGTAATTCAACAAGTCGACAGGGTAACAAGTTTGTCGGCCCCTTTCCCAAGAGCTTGGAGAGTGAATGGCGGACCTGTTGATCACGTGAGGATCGCAACGGAGGAACAAGAGTTTGAAGCTGGCGCACTTGCTAGGAGATGAGTCCTTAAAACCATACAGATATCTGGGTCCAGGTGACGCTGAGCTAGGTTTGGAACGGCTTGAAGTTACGGGGGTCACGTTTGACTCACGGAAGGTACAGCCCGGTTACCTTTTCGTCTGTATACCGGGTTTCGAAGCCGATGGTCACGACTACGCGCTTCAGGCGGTAGAAAAGGGAGCTATCGCCCTGATCGTCGAGAAGTCGTTGGAGAACGTGCCTGAGCATGTGATCCAGATTCAAGTCGATGATAGTAGGGGACGCCTCGGTCCACTGGCAGCGAGATTTTTCGGCTATCCGGCCGGGCGTCTGGCCACGGTGGGAATCACCGGAACGAATGGTAAAACGTCCACTGCTTTTCTTTGCGAGGCTGTTTTGGAAAAAGCGGATCAGGCTCCCGGATTGATCGGGACCATCCGAGCCAAAGTTGGGTCTGAGGAACGAACCGTCAAGAACACCACCCCTGAGGCATCGGATCTTCAGGAACTGCTGTTCGACATGGTGGAAGCCGGCAATCGGTCCGTGGTCATGGAAGTGTCTTCGCATGCCCTAGCGCTAAAAAGAGTGGCGGGTATTCCTTTCGACGTTGCGGTTTTCACCAACCTCTCTCAGGACCATCTGGACTTCCACGCTGACATGGAAGATTATTTTCAAGTCAAGAAGTCCCTTTTCACGTCACTGGGCCAGGATTGGAGCCGTCCGGCACCTCCGTACGCCATCATAAATATTGATGATGCCCGCAGTCACGAGATCCTAGCGGACTTGAAGGTCCCTTATATTACCTATGGTTTCTCCGAGGATGCGCATGTGCGCGCCACCGACCTTGAGTTCAGTCCTGAGGGCTCTCGCTTCTCTGTGAACACTCCCGTGGGAGACGCCAGCGTCCATCTGAGACTGGCCGGAGCATTCAACGTGTTGAACGCATTGGCCGCTATCGGGGTTGGACTCGCTCGGCGCATAGACCTTGACGAAGCCGTCGGTGCCCTGGCTGCCTTGGAGGGAATTCCTGGTCGCTTTGAATTGGTGCGTGAGGGGCAAGACTTCACTGTTCTTGTCGATTATGCGCACACTCCAGACGGTTTGGAGAATGTACTTACCGCTGCTCGGGCAGTGACCGCAGGCCGTTTGATCTGCGTTTTCGGATGTGGCGGAGACCGCGACAAGAGCAAACGCGCGATCATGGGACGGATCGCCGGAACATTCGCGGACCAGATTTTTCTGACTTCGGACAATCCCCGCTCCGAAAACCCGGCGACCATTCTCCAGGAGATCGAGAAAGGTCTTCTCGGAGGCGATGAGGAGGTCGATTACATCAAAGAAGCCGATCGAGAAGCCGCTATTGCCGGAGCCATTCGATCCGCGCGCCCAGGAGACACGGTCGTGATCGCCGGTAAGGGGCATGAACGGAATCAGATTTTCGCCGACCACCAGATCGTGTTCGATGATCGAGAAGTCGCTCGTCGAATTGTTCGGGCCCGCCTGGGAAAGACGAGGCGGCATAGTACGTTCTCCACGGCTTCTCTGTTGTGGACCGAATGCAGGACCCCAATGACCCAGTACTCACGCACCGAGCCCGGATATTTTCAGAGACAAGGGCGAGCGATCCTGTGACACTTTGGACTCTGGGTGACGTCGCCCATTGTCTCTCGAGCCCGGACCTAGGAACTCATTGCCTACCGGAACGGAATGTCAGCGCTATATGCACGGATACCAGGGCGTTGGGGAAGGACTCTCTGTTCGTTCCGCTCGTGGGTGAGAATTTTGATGGGCACGACTTCGCTCAGAAAGCCGTGAGTTCGGGGGCTGCGGGCATTGTATGGGGGCGTCGGGAGATCCCTCAAGAACTTCTAGATTCTGGTGTTTCGCTTTTCCAAGTGGCCGACACGACAGCTGCTTATCAGGCTTTGGGCCTCTACCACAGAAAGCGGTGTGGAGTTCGTTGTGTGGCCATCACGGGTTCTGTAGGTAAGACAACCACGAAAGAGTTCCTCGGGCATCTTCTCGAGAGTCAGTTCAAGGTCCATCGCAGTAGCAAGAACTACAACAACGATATCGGAGTTCCACTGACTCTTTTGGAATTGAGTCCGGACCACGATGTGGTGATCCTCGAGATGGGAATGCGGGGCCGCGGACAGATCGCCCGTTTAGTTTCCGCGTCAGAGCCTGAGGTCGGTCTCATCACTGGGATCGGAACTTCTCATCTTGAACTTCTGGGGAGCCGTGAGGAGATTGCGCGTGCCAAGGGCGAGTTGGTGGAAGGACTCCCTAAAGACGGTCGAGCCATTCTGCCTTTCAGTGACGAGTTTTACGAATTGCTTTGCTCCGTGGCGAACGCTCCCGTGCTTGCCTACGATGCCGAGAACACCGCTGCGGTGGTGGCTCCGTCGCAGATCCTCGAGGAAGATGATGCGGGGACGACTTTCACTTTTGAGGGGGACACTTTCCGCCTGCCGATACCCGGTCGCCATCATCTGCATGACCTTATGGGGGCCCTGTCGGCGGGCATCGCTCTCGGAGCAGACTCGCGTCTCATGCTTGCTACGGTAGCGAGTCTATCGAGTCCGGAAGGACGAGCGGAGTGGTTCGAGCTCGCCGGGGTGAAGTTTTTTCTCGACGCCTACAACTCAGCCCCCGAGTCTCTTCGGGCTTCTTTAGGTGTATTGAAGGCCTGTGAGGGTCGCAAGATCGCGGTCTTAGGCGACATGCTGGAGCTGGGGGAAGCTTCCGTTCCCGCTCATCGCGCGGTAGGCGACGACCTCCTCGCCTATGGTGTCAGCCGTGCCTATTGCGTTGGTCCCCTCAGTCAGCACACGGTAGAGCGGGCATCAGTAAGCGGAGTCGAGGCGACTTGGTACTCCAGCAAACCGGAGTTAGCGGAGCAGCTTCGCTCCGACTTGCGGCCCGGTGACAAGGTTTTGGTCAAGGCCTCCCGAGGACTCGCCTTGGAGACTATCGTTGAATTCCTCAAAGAAAGCATGCAGACATCCTCATGAATATCCCACTGTTCGATTGTGCCCATCCCCTTGTCGCGCTGCTCGTCGCATTGGCTTTGACGCTTTTGATAACACCGCTTTTCATTCGTTTCGTGAAAACTCAGGGGTGGGGCCAAAAGATCCGTCCGGAGGGACCGGCGGATCATCAAGTGAAGGCCGGAACGCCCACTATGGGTGGAGCCGTCTTCATCTTGGCGGCTTTTCTCTCGACCTGGATTTTCACGGAAGCATCCACCGAACTCGCCGTCCTTTGGCTTGTCATCTTAGGCGGCTTCGCTATCGGGCTTCTCGACGACCTGACAGGACTCTTGAAAAAACAGAACCTCGGGCTCAAAGCCCGCCAAAAACTCGTTCTTCAAGGCGTCTTGGGATTGGTACCCGCCGTCTACCTCGTTTGGGGGAGGGGCTTCGACTATTTGCCGTTGCCTGGAGGGTTTCGACTGCAGGGGGCGCTTTGGGTTCTGATAGTCGGGGTTCTGGTGGTCGTTTCGACAACCAACGCTGTGAATTTGGCTGACGGAATGGACGGGCTAGCGGCAGGCGCCGCCATTCCGACCTTTCTTTTCTTCGCCGGCTTAGGCGCCCTCGCTCAGCAGTGGGCTGTAACGGTTACAGCGCTTTCGCTGGTGGGTGGATTGCTTGGCTTTCTCTGGTTTAATTGCTATCCCGCGCGAGTGTTTATGGGAGATACGGGGAGTTTGGCTCTGGGCGGAGCGCTTGCGGCAATGGCCCTGACACTAGGTCGTCCGGTTATGCTGATCTTGGTGGCCGGACTCTTTGTTGTCGAAGTGGTCTCTGTGATTATGCAGGTGAGCTACTTCAAGAGCACGGGCGGACGACGGATCTTTAAGATGAGCCCTCTTCACCATCACTTCGCCTTGTCCGGGATGCCCGAAGTTCAAGTTGTCATCCGTTTTTGGCTGGTCTCGGTATTTTGTGCTCTGGCTGGAACTCTAGCTCTCGCCAACGGATGTGATTGGTGAAAGCCGATAGTTTAGTGCTTGGACTCGGACTCAGCGGAGTGGCTGCGGCCTCTTATCTTTTAGAGCGAGGGGAATCTTTAATACTCACCGACCAAAGAGGTTCCGAGGCTCTCGAGGCAAGCCCTCTCTGGGGAACTTTGCAATCCCTCAACGACCGTTTTTCGGACCGGATCGAGTGGGAACTCGGCGGACATCCGACCTCGCTCTTGACTCGATGCCGTCGGGTGGTGGTCTCTCCGGGAGTCTCGCTCCACAACGATTTCCTGGTAGAAGCGAGACGCCTCGGATGCGAATTGGTCGGAGAAATGGAATTGGCTTGGGAAGCCTCGCCGAGACCTTTGGTCGCGGTCACCGGTACCAATGGTAAGTCGACGACATGTTCGGCTTTGGGAGAGATTTTAGGTGTCCACGGCTTGGTGGGAGGAAATATTGGCAAGCCTCTGCTCGATCAAGTCCGCAACGTCTCTGATGAGGTGGAGTGGATCGTCGCCGAAGTCTCCTCTTTTCAGCTGGAGACGGTCCACCAGTTCCATCCGCGCATTGCACTCTTGACCAACCTTACGCCCGACCATCTTGACCATCACCTCGACCTCGAGGAGTATCGAAGCGCCAAGTCTCGTATGTTCGCTCAGATGAACGACCAAGACACAGCGATCTTTTGTCTAGACGATCCGGGAGCCTTGGAAATCTGTGCGATGGTTGCGGAGATGAGACTGCCAAACTGGCTGGATGGATTTCCCGAGCCGAATCGCAGCTCGGTGCCAAAGATCCTGAGCTATTCGACTCGGCAGTCCGTCGAAAACGGTGTCGCCTTTATCTCCCAAGGTCAAGACCGTTGGGTCGCTTCCTTTCTGGATGGACAGCACCGCCCGATGTTCGTCTGGAACTTCCCCGGATTTCCAGGAGAGGCAATGGAAAGTAATGCGTTGGCAGCCATCTGCGCGGCCCTCGAAATCGGCGTTTCCGATTCCAAAATCGAGGCTGCATTGAGAAGGTTTCAACCTCTGCACTATCGCATGGAACGTTCGGGAGAGATCAACGGAGTGACATTCATCAACGATTCTAAAGCGACCAACATCGCCTCCGCGCTGTCCTCGGTAAGAGCCGTTTCAGGCCCTCTCTGCGTCATCGTAGGGGGCAAAGATAAAGGCGTCGATTATTCGGCGTTCGCCCAGGGCTTGGCCGACAGTGGATCTAGGATCTTTCTGATAGGTGAAGCGTCGACCCCGATCGCGTCATGTCTGCGCCGCATCGGGTACAAGAAGTTTGAGGAATCCGTGGAGTTGGACAGAGCCCTCCCTGACGCCTATAAAAACCTGGGTAGTGAAGGCACGGTTCTGCTGGCGCCTGCTTGTTCGAGTTTCGACCAGTTCGAGAGTGCCGAACATCGGGGGCGAGAGTTCGATCGACTTGTCGGTGACTTGATCGCTAATCAGCGCGGCCAGTTGAGATGCAAAGGAGATGTGGTGAAGTGAAAAGAGGAAATGAACAGTGGGTTCTACTTATCGCTCTCAGTTTGTCGATGCTAGGACTCCTGATGGTCTTTTCCTCTTCACTCGTCGTGACGGCGTCCTCCCCCGAATACGGCTCCGATCCATACTTTTTCGTGAGACGCCAGGGCATCTACTTCGCGATCGGCTTGCTCGGGTTGTGGATGGCCCGCTCCATCGATCTCGAGCGGTGGCGCCCATACCTTAGTATTCCCTTCTTGGTCTTCAACATGGCGCTTTTGGTTCTCGTTCTGCTGATCGGTCCCGAAATCAACGGCGCTCAGCGATGGTTGATGATAGGCTCTTTTCAGTTTCAGCCCGCGGAGTTGGCGAAACTCGCAATGATTTTCTATATGGCGGATTTCCTGGCCCGTCGTGGAGATAAGATTCAGCAGTTTACCCGTCTCTTGCCAGCCTTGATCCTATTTGGTATCGCGTTGATGTTGATCGAGCGCGAACCGGACTTGGGGACCGCGGTCGTGGTGGCCGGCGTTTTCATCGCCATGCTGTTCACCGCCGGGGCTTCGATGTCTCATCTGTTGGGGATGAGCGGAGCCGGAGCGCTCGTCGCAATCGGGGCGGTCGCGACAAAGCCTTATCGCCTCCGTCGTATAACATCTTTCATGAACCCTGAAGCCGATCCCCTCGGGGATGGGTATCACGCGATCCAATCGCTCTTGGCCATCGGCTCGGGTGGGCTTGTGGGGCGTGGTCTGGGGGCCGGCCACCAGAAGTTCAAGTATCTTCCAGAGGCCCACACAGACTACATTTTTGCAATCTTGGGCGAGGAGTTGGGCTTGGTCGGGACCGTGGGCGTCATTGTTCTCTTCCTGGCCCTTCTGTACAAGGGCTTGCAGATCGCCTTGCATTGTAGACGTCCGTATCTTCGCTTGATTGCAATCGGGGTCACGTTTCAGTTGACAATGCAGGCGTTCATCAATATAGGGGTCGTCACCGCTATGACGCCAAGCAAAGGGATCCCGCTACCGTTCATCTCTTACGGAGGGACGTCCATGGTCTTCTCGTTGATAGCTGTGGGTCTGTTGATGAACGTCGCGGAAGCCAATGTCGCTATCCGAGAGGCTTGTCGCCAGCCAAGCGAGCAGACGAAAAAGGCGCGGAGCGGAGCGACTCTCACCTCCTCTGGAGAGGACAGTCTTGAAGCCGTCTCCTCAGGAGTCTGGGAAACGAAGGCCGCCGGTCACCGTCTCGAAGGGGTCGCTGAAGGCATGCCTCGTCCGGCCGTTGAGCCTGGACTCGTGAGACGAAGTGATTGGTCGGAACGCCGGCGCCCAAGTTCGAACGGTTGGGGCGGCGAATCCGCAAAAGGCGGATCCGAAAAAAGGTCTCGAAGCCGCTAAGGAAAACTTTGGCGTTGTCTTTCCTCTGGATGCGCAGGGGGTGTCCTGTGGTTAGAAGAATTTTCAAGGCGTTGGGTTTCTATCTTTGAGCAAGTTCAAACGACATATGAAAGTGGCCATCACGGGTGGCGGGACGGGTGGACATCTCTATCCAGGTCTTGCTGTAGCCGAACAGTTTCGTGCCCACGAGCACGAATTGCTCTACGTGGGTTCCTCGCGTGGACTGGAAGCAGAAGTGGTTCCTAAGCAAGGACTCTCTTTTTTAGCGGTACCCTCCATGGGCTTGGTCGGCGGTCCTTGGCGCAAGGGAGTGGCTTTGTTGGCCTTGGGGCTTGGTTCTTTGAAGGCATTGGTCCATCTGCGCCGCTGGAAAGCCGACCTCGTGGTCGGAACGGGTGGCTTTGTCAGTGTGCCTGCGGTGGTCGCGGCTCGATTGCTGGGAGTACCGGTCGTTCTACTCGAGCAGAATGCCATCCCAGGTCGAGCCACCCAACTGATGAGCCGTTTTTCACAGGCTGTCTGTTTGTCTTTTGAGGAAACGGCCTCTTACTTTCCCGGTCGCAAAACCGTGTGGACAGGAAATCCGCTTCGGCAATCGATCGCCACCGTGGAAAAGGAACAAGCATGCCTCCATTTGGGACTCGATCCCAGAAAACCAACCCTTCTGGTGGCCGGAGCCAGTCAAGGTGCGGCCTCGATCAATTCCGCCCTTTTGCAGGCCCTTCCCGCTTGGAGGGATAAGGAATGGAATATTCTTCATCTCACGGGACGAAATCATTTGGCCCGTGTCGTGGCCCGCACCGAGAGCCTTTTCGACGGTAACGAGAAGTTGACTTATCGGGCTTACGGCTTTCGTCAAGACATGGAAATACTTTACTCAGCCGCCGATCTTGTGGTATCAAGAGCCGGTGCGACGACCATCGCGGAGTTGACAAGCCTCGGTGTTCCGGCCATTTTTGTCCCGTACCCGTACGCGGGGGGGCATCAAAAAGAGAATGCTCGGGTCGTTGTAGAGAACGGCGGCGCTCGACAGATCGCCGACGAAGAAGTTGGGGAAAAACTTAAGGTTCAGGTGGAAGCTTTGTTGGGAAACAAGGACCTGCTTGAGGAGATGTCTGTCCTTTGTAAGCAGACATCTCAACCTGAAGCAGCGCGAAACGTTTTTGACGTCTGTTGCGAAGTGATGAAATAAGAGGAGGGCACGATGCGGCAAGGCCAACACGTGCATTTTATCGGTATCGGTGGAATAGGAATGAGCGGCATCGCCCGTGTTCTATTGGAGATGGGCTGGAAAGTCTCCGGATCCGATCTCAAGTCGTCATCAATAACGGGAGGTCTCGAGGAGATGGGGGCGCGCATTTATGTCGGCCATCGGGCCGAGAACGTCGTTCATGCCGACATCGTTGTCCTTTCGTCGGCCATCCCTGATGACAATCCCGAACTGGTAGAGGCTAGAGTCCGAAAGCTGAAAATCATCGAGCGCTCTCAGATGCTGGCATTTCTTATGCGACAAAAGTTTGGCATCGCGGTCGCCGGAAGTCACGGAAAAACAACCACTACGTCTATGGTCGCCAAGGTTCTAGACCAAGCGGAATTAAGGCCCACGGTTATCATCGGTGGGGAAGTCAACGACATCGGTTCCAACGCAAAATTGGGCGGCGGGTTTCACTTGGTCGCGGAGGCCGACGAATCGGACGCTTCGTTTGTACATCTAGAACCGAAAATAGCCATCGTGACGAACATGGATGCAGACGTGAATCCGACGGCCGCACCGTTTCGGGACCTGAACTTCGATTCAGAACAGACTATGCTCCGCGTTGAGGAGATGTTCGAGGTTTTCGCCAGACGAGTTCCAAAGGACGGTCGACTCATCCTTTGCTGGGACCACGCTCGCGTGCGTGCCCTGGGCGAGAAAGTCGATCTTCCTAAGCTGACCTACGGATTTCACAAAGATGCCGACTTGACCGTCCGTGACCTTCAACTCGACGGTCTCCGATGTCGCGGCGAAGTGGTCTACCAAGGAAAGGTCCTCGGTATCATGCAGCTGGGCGTTCCTGGTCGGCATAACGTGGTTAACGCGCTGGCCGCCGTCGCGGTCGGGCTAGAACTGGGACTCCCCACGGCGACGATCTTAGCCGCACTCGCCGCCTATGAAGGGGTGCGGAGACGGTTTCAGATTCTAGGCGAAGCTCAGGGTGTGACCGTGGTAGATGACTACGCTCACAATCCTCAGAAAGTCGCGGCGGCTCTCCATGCGGCGAAGACCGCTGTGGCAAAGACCAAGGGGCGAGTGATCGCGGTCTTTCAGCCACATAGATACACCCGAACGAAGTTTCTCTTTGAAGATTTTTGTCATGCTTTTGAAGAGTCTGACGTTCTTCTCGTAACGGATATCTATTCGGCGGGTGAATCTCCCATTTTGGGATTACGAATCGAGAGTCTGATTGAGGGCATCTCGTCCGTGAACCCTCAGCTCGAGATACATCATACCCCCAAAGAGGTTGATGTTCTGCGTCGATTGTCAATGGTGGTACGGTCGGGAGACTTGGTGGTCACCTTGGGCGCTGGAGATGTAGGCAGGTGGGGCAGCCATTTTTTGTCTCAAGGCAGCGGTGAGCCCGTGCCCTGTCGCGCTGCGATCTGAGCTGTCGTCACGGATCTTCAAAGAAGGCTGCCTTGAGGGCAGCTTTTTTTTTGGAAAGTGAACCGCATCGACGAAGGGGAATGCGGAAATTTGTTGAAATAATTTCAAAACAAGCAAAGAGATGTCTGTTGTACGCAAGAAAAATCGCTCAAATAGCTGATTCCCGCCGTCATCTGAGGCGAGGGTGCGGTACCTTAACCTACCGCCGAAGTCGCAAAAAAGGGAGAAAGGCGCCCGTCACTCGCACTCGCGAAGTGAAGGTGACTCGCCATCGCCAACTTTTTCTGGTCTTTCTTTTTGCTGTCAGCCAGTTTTTCTTCCTCCAGTCTTCGCTTTTTGTGGTCCGCGACATCACCGTCGAGGGTCACGCCAAGACGGACAAGAAGACGATTTTGCAGGCCATGGGCTTGGGCGACGAAGCCCGCTACTGGACCCTGAGTCCAACCGACCTCGCAAGAGAAGTGCTAGAGCTTCATCAACTCGAATCGGCAAATGTTCAAGTTCTTTTTCCGAGCCGAGTTTCCGTTACAGTGCGAGAGCGCAAGCCGGCGTTCTCCGTTGCGAGTATCGGCAGGTCGCAGCACGCATTTTTAGTCGATAAAGATGGGGTCATCTTGGGTGAGGGGAAGCCTCCCGCCGGGTTTGTGAAAATGATCGTCGACCGTCCCCTCAAACTGGGAGGACAACTTACCAACGATGAGCTGGAAGTGGCAACCTATCTCCATTCCCACCTGACACCGACGCTGGCCAAGCGACTCGATCGCATCAAATTCAGTAAACGCGGCGACGTAGCGCTCCGAATTCGATACGGAAAGGACGGCTTCTGGGTGCGCTTAGGAAGGCCTGAGAAGCTCAGCTATAAGTTGGTCCTGCTCGAGGAGCTGATCGCTTCGCTCAAAGCCGAGTCTGCGGACTTCGCGTCGATCGACCTGCGTTACTCGACACCGGTCGTTCGCAAGAAGTTTCAGGCTCCTCCCACCGTCCCGGTCGTGGAAAATCTTTAGGATTTTCGGGGTTTCGGGAACTTAAGGTCGGCTTGTCGGGTAGAAGGTGGTGTGCTACACTTTTTCCGTCAGGTTCGCCTGAAAAGTCTCAGATCGAAGGGTGAGAGAATTGAAGCCGACCTCGGAACGTTACTATGAGGAGTTGGCTGACGAAAGAGCAGAGTCCCCTCTGCACAATTGGCAGTTTCCGGTAGCTATTGCAAGCTTAGTTCTAGGGATCGCCGTCTCTCTTCAGTTTCGCTCCACCAGTGGAGCCCCTACGCAAAACTCGAATACCCGCATGGACTTGATTGCCCAGAACAAGATCGTTGAGACGGAACGAAACCGCCTGTCCACTGAAGTCACGGAGCTTCGAGCTAAAATGACGGACCTTCAGTCCACCATGGGACTGGGGGAGTCCGTGCACACCGACCTCAAATCTCAGTTGGAAGCAGCTCAGCTTCAGGCCGGGCTCAATGCTCTCAAGGGGCCAGGCGTTGTTATTCGACTCTCGGATTCCGTACGCGATGTCGGACCTGAGCAGGTTCCCTACGATTTCCTCATCCACGACATCGACCTTTCCGTCTTGGTCAATGAACTCTGGGCGAGTGGCGCTGAAGCCGTTTCTGTCAACGACCAACGGATCGTGGGAAGAAGTTCGATTCGCTGCGTCGGACCGGCCGTGCTGATCAATACCAAACAAGTCGCTTCACCCTATATCGTGAAAGCGATTGGTGATGTCGCGAGTATTGAGGGCGGGTTGAAGATGCCGGGAGGCTTTCTCGATTCCATGAGTCGGCTGACAAACAATGGTGGAGAAGTGGTGATCTCTCGGATGCGAGAGGTTCAAGTTCCGGCCTACCAAGGGAGTTTGATCTATCGGTATGCGGTCCCGTCGGAGCCTGAGGCAACGGGATCCGAAGGCCGCACGAAAGAGATTTCGGTAATGGGAGAGCAACTTTAGATGTGGGTACTGGTTGGGCTTCTCCTTGGAGTCATTGCAGGCATGTGGCTGCCCTATCAATTCCCCGTGGCTCTTTCTCGATACGTCTCCGTAGCCATTCTGGCAGGTCTGGATTCCGTTTTGGGGGGGACGCGTGCCGGGCTGGAAGAACGGTTCGATACTCCCGTATTTACCAGCGGTTTTGTCGTCAACGCACTACTCGCGGTCTTGGTGACTTGGATCGGGGTGGTCTTAGGGGCCGACCTGTATCTTGCCGCGGTCGTGACGTTTGGGATTAGGATTTTCTCCAATCTCGGACACATCCGTCGCCACATCTTGGGTAAACCAGCCCGCCAATCGTCGACCATCTCGTCCTAGTAGAGATATATGGATCAGTGGCCTGACGGTTGCGTGAACGATCGCGGCCAACGCTTTAGGAGGCGAGATCGTAGGTTTTGAGCCATCCGAGGGTAGCCTGGCGGCCGTGACTCTCCTCGTACTCGAGAATTGTTTCGATGGCTTTACCAAACGTATAGTGACGCAGTTTTCGTAAGCGTTCGGCCTCGGCGGGTTGCTTGTCTCTCAGGAAGTGATATTCGACCCACCGCGCCATGCCTTCGCGCAAGGCCTGATTCCCTATCAGAATGTTGTGTTCCGTCTGAACGGCGTGGACCAGTTCGTGGCCTAAGATCGCTCGAAAGATGGGCGTCTGAAGCCCGGGCCGGATGGTCACGTGGTGCCCGCGGGAGGAGCCTAGAGTCTTCGTTTCGTAGCGGCCGAGGTTTCCTTCGCTGTGATAGAATCCCGCTTTCCACCCGAGTGGGGGAGGCGCCTTGACTTCCAGCAGTACGGGCCAGCGCGTCGTCAGACCAAAGTCTCGGAAGAGGTCACCGCGAACGCGATCGAGCTGCAGTCGACCCTCGAGGTCGGTCTCAACGGTTCTGGCATCGCCAAACGGAACGCTCACACGAAAGTCAGCCTGTCCAGTCAGACGATATTCGATAAAGCGGCCAACGGTTGTTAAAAGTTCTAGGAGCGCCACTCATCACAGTATAGCGGAACTCACGCTGCCCGGCATAGTCAAGTACGACGTCAGATCTTCGAATGAGAATTCTTCATCAGGTAGCCACAGGACAGCGAGGGGGCGAATCCAGGAGGGTTCGACGACTGAAGCGACGAACCATAGGTTAAACCATCTATCCGAACCCGCCCTCAGTTGCATACATCCTGAGCACCGGGTCTATCTCTATTCGCTCCGAGGTCTAGCTGTTGTACGGCGGGATTAAGCGGGCACCGACAGCCTACCTTTGGGGACGCGGCGGCTTTCTGTATGTTGCAGCCGTCCATCGACCAATCCTATCTCGGGAACCGTCGACCACCCAATTTCGCGGCATTAAGTCTGACGGGGCATTTAGATTACGCCGTCTGTACTGTCGCCTCGAGGAGGGGGCCGGACAGTCACGGTCAACCCGAGCGCTTCATCCAGACTCAGGCTGCCCGTTCAACGGCGCCGCTTTCACAGGTGCACTGCCGAAAAGGTGAGCTATACATTGGCTTGGTCGTCAAAGGAACGGCTCACGACATTTTCTGTGTCACGAATCTCTCACCCCTTATGAGCCCCGTGATCCTTGGCTAAGGGCATAACAATCTTAAGAGAAACCAAATTAAAGAGGCTACAAAAAGACTATGAAACCATTCGCAATTGCTGGAATACAAATGAGGGTGTCTGCCATCGCTTCCAACGTGGAAATGATGAAGATAAAGCTTGATATAACGATGAATCTCTATCCCTGGATAGAGATGGTTATGTTCAGTGAACTTTGTGCTTATGGACCCTTGACCCATACAGCGCAGCCCATTCCCAATGATTTTGAAGCAGAGATGCAAGCCTTGGCTAAAAAATACGGGATATGGCTGCTTCCCGGTTCAATCTTCGAAAAATGTGAAGATAAAATATATAACACGGCTACGGTCATCAATCCCCAAGGAGAAATCGTAACCCGCTATCGGAAGATTTTCCCCTTTTATCCTTATGAAACGGGGGTAACACCCGGACAAGACTACTGTGTGTTCGACGTTCCTAATGTAGCAAGATTCGGCGTGTCCATCTGTTATGACATGTGGTTTCCTGAAACCATTCGTACCTTAGTCACGATGGGTGCTGAAGTCATTATGCATCCTACCCTATCAGGGACTATCGATCGTGAAATCGAACTATCTATAGTTAGGGCAATGGCCTCCATCAATCAGTGCTATTTCTTTGACGTCAATGGTTTAGATACCGGGGGTTGTGGTCGCTCTATCATCTGTGGACCAGATGGGCGCGTTTTGCACCAGTCGGATAGTACCGAAGAAATCATTCCCCTTGAATTGAATATCGAAAGGGCTAGAAGGAGTCGTGAATTGGGCATTCTTCGGCTAGGACAACCTCTTAAGAGCTTTCGAGATCATCTGCACGCCGGCCAATTTGGGATTTATCAGCCCGATATTCCCACACCGTATCTGGATTCCTTAGGTCCACTCATCAAGCCCTCTCGACTTGATAGAATCACAGAATTGACAATCAAAGAAGAGACCTTAGAGCAACAAAGCTCACCCATCCACTATAAGGGCGATGGCGGCGCGATTTAAAGGAGCAAAAAGATGGGTGTAATCCCGATGAGTAAGAAGATCCCGAAGAGCAAAAAGAAAGAAAGACCGATGACGGATGACGGCTATGTGACTTGGTTTGAGATTCCAGCGATCGATTTTCAACAAGCTGTGCGTTTCTATAGCCACATCTTCGACATTGAAATGGCGCAAAATATAACCGATGTGAATGCAATGGCTTTCTTTCCCATGACATCAGGAATCGGTGGAGCGGTCATTGCTGGTCCTGGGTCGATCCCTTGCGATAAAGGTCCTCTCATCTATCTCAATGGAGGCAACGACCTCAACAACGTATTAAATAAAGTAGAAGAGGTCGGCGGACGGATCGTGATGCCTAAAACCTACATTAGCAAGGAAGCGGGCTATTTTGCCATTTTTATTGACTCCCAAGGAAACAAACTAGCAATGCATTCTAAGAAGTAAGAAATGATGAAAAGTAAAAAAAATAGCGCACCGTATTACAACATCGGACAACTTCGGGTCGATTATTGGAACAAGCTAAAGATTGAAACCTCCGAACTAACCCGTTGTGATAAGGGTTCAGGCAATGAAGAAGCGCACAAGCAGAATGTTAAGAGGTTGATAACAGACCTGAAGGGCGTAGAGTGCTTTTTCGCATTTCCAGGAAAAGAGCGACTGCAAAAGTTTGAGAACGCCTTCTGCATTAACGAATACACTTCTCTGTCTCATCTGGTGGCTGAAACCACAAGGCAACTCCTAGGAGACAATTGCAAGAGTAATCCTGACGTCCTTGGTTTTAATGAACACAGCATGGAGTCCGTCGATGACCATGACCAAAATGGCAGTTCAAGGAAGAATCATTTCGAAGTTCTCTTCGTCGACAATATTTCCGAGCAAGAAGAGAGTAAGTTAAAGCATAGCTTAAGGGCGCTGCAGACGGTAAATGATAAATTCAGCTATGGCGTCGTGGTGCTGCGTTCTTTTCAAGATGCCATGACTGCCTTGCTTTTTAATTACAATATCCAGGCTGTCGTTGTACGTTACGCACCGCCCTACAATTCTAAGCTTACGACGCCTCTTATTGAGCCGTATTTAGAAGAAGTGGGAAAACATGATTTCTCATCAAAGCCTGAAACTGATTTGGGCCCGATTATGGGGGACTTGATAAAAAAGTTTCGGCCGGAGCTTGATACCTATTATGTCACTGACTCGTCGCTTGGACATTTGAAAGACGACACCATTAAAGGTTTCAGGCGAATATTTTATCAGTCGGAAGATATTCAAGAACTCCATCTGACGATCATGCTCGGGATCGCTGACCGTTACAACACTCCCTTCTTTTCTGCCTTGGTTGAATACAGTCAAAAGCCAACTGGCGTCTTCCACGCGATGCCAATATCTCGCGGCAATTCCGTCTTTAAATCAAGATGGATCAACGATTTTGGTGAGTTTTATGGTCGCAATATGTTTTTGGCCGAAACTTCCGCCACCACAGGCGGGCTTGATTCGCTGCTCCAACCAACGGGGCCGATCAAGAAAGCCCAGGAGATGGCGCGTGATGCCTACGGATCGCTCAACACCTACTTCGTAACGAACGGAACATCTACAGCCAACAAAATTGTCATGCAAGCCCTGGTTAAACCAGGCGATGTCGTCTTGATTGATAGAGATTGCCATAAATCGCATCATTACGGACTGGTTTTGACGGGTGCTTATCCCGTTTACTTGGATTCTTACCCGATCGAGAAGTATTCGATGTACGGAGCCGTCCCTTTAGAGCAGATAAAATCCAAGTTGCTACAAGTTAAAGAGGCCGGACGCCTGGACAAAGTTGAGATGTTGCTCTTGACCAATTGTACCTTTGACGGCCTGGTTTACAATGTCGAGCGCGTCATGGAAGAAATCCTGGCCATCAAGCCAGATATTGCCTTTTTGTGGGACGAAGCGTGGTTTGCCTTTGCGGGCTTTGCCTATAGTTATAAGCAACGAACTGCGATGTACGCTGCGAAAAAGCTCTACGACAAATATAAGAGTGCCCAGTATAGAGAGCGCTACGAAGAACATATAGAGGGTTTGAGCCACGGAGAGGCGCCATCCTTGCCCGACCCTGACCTGGTTCGTATACGCGTCTACGCAACACAAAGTACTCATAAAACTTTGAGCAGTTTTAGGCAAGGTTCTATGATTCACATTTGGGATGAAGAGTTCCGAAGGAAAGGCGAAAGCACTTTCCTCGAAGCTTACATGACTCACACCTCTACTTCGCCAAACTATCAGATGCTGGCCTCACTGGACGTTGGCAGGCGGCAAGTTCAACTGGAAGGATTCGAACTGGTTGAAAAGAGCATCGAAATGGCCATGGTCCTGCGCGCGAAGGTGAATGATAATCCTCACTTGAGTAAATATTTTGATGTTCTGACGGTACACGATTTCATTCCAGACGAATTTCGCCAAACGGGTCTCAACGAATATTACACCCAATTGGAAGGTTGGAGCCGAATGAATGAGGCTTGGGAGAAGGACGAGTTCGTTCTTGACCCTACTAAAATCACTTTGCACATCGGAAGAACCGGAGTGGATGGTGACACCTTCAAGAACGAATTCTTGATGGATAAATTCAATATTCAAATCAACAAGACGTCTCGTAATACCGTGTTGTTTATGACAAATATTGGAACCACCAGAGGTAGCATTACCTATCTTGTCAACGCGCTTTTGAAGATTGCAGATGAACTGGATGACGATTTCAAAGGCTTGAACGATAAAGAACGGGAGATCCGTGAAAAAAGGATTCACTCTTTGACAAAAGAGGTTCCACCATTACCGGATTTTAGTTGTTTCCATCAATCGTTTCAGGCAGTTCCTGGGGTTCCGGGCGGTAATCTCCGAGAAGCTTATTTTCTGGCTTACGATGAGGACAATTACGAATATATACCTTTGGACGAATGTCTTTCTCTGGTGGGGACCGGAAGAGATCTGGTGGCATCCACTTTCGTGATCCCTTATCCGCCAGGCTTTCCAGTTTTAGTCCCAGGCCAGGTGGTAAGCGAAGAAATCATCACGTTCATGACGGCGCTCGATGTCAGTGAAATACACGGCTACCGCTCCGACCTGGGTCTTAGAGTCTTTAAGGAGAAGGTGCTGGACCGGCATCAAATTACCACTTCCATCGGCGGCATGGCTATTGGGAACAACAAAACACAATTGATTGAATCATTGGGAGATATAAATGACAAATAACAAAGCAACCGCAACGAAAAAAGTGACCACAACTAGGACTGAAGAGAAAAAGAAAGTGGCCACACCCACGGCGAAAAAAACAGCAGCGATAAAAAAAGCTAACAAACCATTGGGGAAAAAGACGACGGCTACCAGAAAGAACACATCGTCCGTCAAATTACTCGATGGCGTCTCAGATATACGACGATATTTTCATAAAAATGAAGAGCCTCTTTACTTTATCAGTGCAACCAATTTCAACATGCTTGGTGCCGATGAATGGATCAAAGGATTTAAGTTTATCTGTCACATCGAATGTTTTGATGGCCTGCATCCTAATGTGTTTTCACCCCAAGTGGACATCCCCCACGATCAGTTCACGAGCATAGAAGATATCAATAACTACCTGCTTCAGCATCCAGAAGTACAAGCTTACTTGAAACTCAGGAAAAAAGGTAAGTCCGCGGGTAAGGCGATGTTTCTGCAATTTGATGAAACGACCGAGAAACTTGCCAAAAAGCTGGGACTGAAAATCATGTTCCCGTCTGCTGATATGCGAACTTTTATGGACAACAAGGTCAATACTAATCGAATTGCCGAGAAGGCCGGTGTGGCGTGTGTACCTTATGTGCTTTCACCAGTTTCTGACTACGCGCATTTGAAGAAAGTTTCCACGATTCTTGGCGATGATTTAGTGATTCAAACTCCCTTTGGAGATTCGGGGCACACCACATTCTTTATCTCCAACGAGGAAGAATTCAAGACATACGAAGCCGACATTGTTAGGGAAAAAGAAGTCAAAATCATGAAGCGCATCAACTGCAAAGGCTCTGCAATTGAAGCTTGTGTGACAAGGCACGGCACAATTGTCGCGCCTTTGATGACAGAACTCGTGGGATTTAAGGAAATGACTCCCTACAAAGGCGGTTGGTGCGGCAATGAGATCTTCCCAAATGCCTTTAGTCCTGAAATTCGAGAAAAGGCAGCAAAGTACACCCAGCTTTTTGGCGATCAGTTGAGAAAGGAAGGCTACAAGGGATATTTTGAACTGGATTTTCTCATAGATCAGGACAACGGTGAAGTCTACCTAGGTGAATTGAATCCTAGGGTGACGGGCGCGAGTTCGATCACAAATCATGCGGTCTTCGCGCTGGCCGATGCACCTCTTTTCGTCTTCCACATCTTGGAATGGATGGACGTCGAATATAAACTGAACGTAGAAGAGCTAAATCAACGATGGGCGAGACAAGAAAACATCGACGGTTGGAGCCAATTGATTATCAAACATACGGAAGATACTATCGAGTACGTTTCGGAATCGCCAAAATCTGGAATTTATCAGATGTTTGATAATGGGCATATTCAATTTGACCGCATGGATACCCATAGAAGAGCCGTTGAGTCGGAGAGCGAAGCTTTTTTTCTTCACATTTCCAAAGTCGGTGACTATCTGTATGAAGGGGCCGATATGGGGATCTTGGTAACAAGGGGCCGGATGATGACAGACGACTTTAAGCTCAACGCACGAGCAGAAAATTGGATACAAGCCATTCGTGGAAAATTTGCCTCCCAAATTGTCGAGGACAAGCGAGTACAAGTCCCCCTTATCGGGAGTCTGACAAAATAGTTTAAGAGTTAGTGTTGAAGGGGGGCCAGTTCTCAGACATTCTGGTGATTGGCCTCTTTTTTATTTAACCTTGCGAGCATCTCAATTGAGATGCTCGCGCCCCCAGTAGTCTACAGGACCGGCGTTCTGGGTTCCAGCAGCACCGTTGCTAGCAAGACCTCTTCCTTGTTTCCGTTAGCCTTGCACACCACCATCTGGGTCGGGTGAGTGACTTGCGACCTGCCGCTAAGGACCGCATCATAGCCTTCTTCTTGCAGGACGCCCGCCGCATTACAGTAAGCAAAAATGATGTTGTTCTCGAAGGCGCGAGCCGTGCATAGCGAATCTATCAACAAAATTTCATCATTGACCACCTCTCCCACCTCATCGGCTGGTTTTGTGAAGGACCAGTAGGTTGGTGAAATGACCATCTCAGCGCCCAATTCGGCCATTTCGGCGAACAGTAGCGGGAAAGAAATATCCCAACAGATAATCAAGCCGACCATTCCGTGTGCCGTTGGAAATACCGACACTCTATTCCCGGGTGTGATGTGGAGCCGTTCGGTCTCCCACAGATTCACCTTGTGGTAATGACCTGCAATGCTGCCGTCTTTATTTATGTAATAGGCAGTGTTATAGGCTCCGACTGTATCGGTGGTAATCCAGGTGCCCGGGACTAAGTCTACTTGATATTTAACGGCTAAGCCCTGGAAATGCTGTAGATACGCGAAGGCATGCACGCTGAATTCCATTTGGGCGCCAAGCGGTCCGCTCACTGAGTCCTCTGGGAAAACTACGAGTTGAGCGCCTCGACTCACAGCCACTGAAATGTACTCCTCCATTCGCGCGAGGTTGATTTCCGGTCTACGAAAAGCAATCTCCATTTGGATGAGAGCGATGGTAATATTCATCGTGTGGTCCTTGTTCGTGTTGTTAAAGATTTGTATCGGTCTTGGCGGGTCTTCCGGGAAAGTGGTTTGGGCTCCCCTTCATAGCTCTAACTCCCGCCCTTTGGTCCCAAGGAATTGGCAGCACGACCATTCGGTAACGCACGGGCTAGGAGAATCGGTTGCGAAAAAATAGTGACTGATGGTTGACAGGTGAGCGGGGAGGGCCTATACTCCAATTGTCGACGCGGGGTGGAGCAGCCTGGTAGCTCGTCGGGCTCATAACCCGGAGGTCGTAGGTTCAAATCCTGCCCCCGCAACCACACAAGAAGCTTGGGAAACCAAGCTTCTTTCTTTATGTCCGGACATTTTGCGATGCAAGCTCTTTTGGCTCAGGCAAAGAGGGCTAGGGCTCGTACGGCCTCGGGAGTTAGCGGGCGAGAGACTTTTCAAAGATCTCCATCACTTGATTCAAAAACTCAAGATCCGTTTCGGTGAAGTTTCCCACGGAGGCACAGTTGTCAAAATAGGCGATGGCCTGAATTTCTCCATTGCTCCCCTTCGCGGCCGCGCATAGACAAGAGCGCACGTTGTTGACGGCGATGCTCTGGCTGGGGCCGAGACGCTCGTCCGTTCGAGAATCGAAGCTGACAAATCCTCGTCCGTGTTCTAAAACTGAGTCCACGACTTGTCGGCTGAACGGAAATCGATCGCGGAGTTCTTCGTCGCCGTGGTAAACGAAAGACATTTCGTTGTCTTTCTCAAGCCAAAGACAACCACGTTCGGCGAAGTTCTCTTCCATCAGGAGTTCTAGGAAGTGCTCGAGATCGGCGCGGGTTGTACGCTTCGAGAGAATATCTTCAAAAGGCTTCAGGTTCGGTGAGGACACTTGGTACTTCCTTGATAAAGTGTGCATTGGAAATTACCCAATGTTTTCGAGATCACCTCTCAGACGAGATGGACTCCCCGTTCAACGGCTGCGGTCTAGATTCAAAGCTCATCTTGGACTATCCGTTTGGATGGACGTCGCTTATCGTCAGGCATCTTCTAGCGTAGGACGTTTAGGACTACGCTCATTTGAGAAGCGAGGTGTGACGAATGTCTGACAAGTCCAAAGAAAAGTCCAAGGAAGAAAGCAATGAAAGCGCTCATCGAAAAAAAGATAGAGTGGAGGAGGCAAGTGTGGAATCCTTCCCGGCCAGCGACCCCCCGGCGTTGACATCGGTCCGTGCGCGAAAGAGTGAGAAAACGAAATGGGCAACGCCATCTTCCAAGTCACAAGGTAAGCCTGCGTATTCCGAAGAGACCTAAAAAAAAAGAGTCCCCGGTTTCGGGGGCTCTTTCTCGAGAGGACTTCTGCGGTGGCGGGCTATTCTTTGCCGCCGTACCGAGCTTTCCAGTTTTCAACCTTTTTCTCGAGCTGAACGAGTTCTTGGTTGGTGGGCAGATTGTTCCGCATTTCGCGGAACTCTTTGACGCCGAAGTGCTTGTCAGCGGCAAGAATCGCCGCATCACCCTCGGAGTATCCCTTAGCAACAAAACCATCGAACACGGCCTTGTAGTCAGGATTGGCCATAAATCCGGAAACGAGTTTACCCGTCTCGACTTCGTAGTCTTGGATTTTGGCGATGACTTCCTTACTTCGCGCGTTGCGGCCCTGGGCGGTAGCCCATTCTTTGGCATCGGGATGCGCGAAAGAGTTTTTCGAGGCCGAGTAGTCTGTGCTTGAGAGGTCATAACAGTCGTTGTCCCAGAGATCTTCGAACTGCTTTTTTGATGCGTCTCGTAGCGCGATCGCATCTTTGTCGTCCGCTTCGAAGTGCACGTAGGCTGAAGTTTCCCAGTTTTCTTTCATGCCTTTGTTGCTAAAGTTAGTAGATCCGGCGATCTCACCCTTGTCGGTCAGCAACTGTTTGGCGTGGATTTTTCGGTCGTGCGATCCGGTTCGAGTGAGCTTGGACCATTTCGTGGGGACGCCGTGATCTTCTAGGAAATTGACCCCCCAAGTGTTCGGCGTACCACCGTCAGGATAGATCCCGGAGTCTGCGATGACACGGACGTCCAGCGTTTTGCCTTGGGCTTCCATCTCTTCTTTCTTGGCGACGATCGCGCCGGCCACAGCTCTAGTGACCACAAAACCTGGAAGATACACGAATTCTTCGGCTTCGCTGATGGCGTTAATGGTCAAGACTTCCCGTTCCGCGGGTAGGTCAGCGATATCTACGCGAGTCTTACCGACTTTCTTGTCCGACGGAAGGTCAATGTCTCCCAGCGCAGCTTTGTTCTTCTCGGTTTGGGTCGCGGCCACGGCCTTGCCTATGAGCGACAGAAGCTTCTCTTTGCCCTCAGTGGAGAGGCTTGCTTCTCCTTTGCCTTGCGCAATGGCGCCCAAAGTCGCTTCGTATTTCTCCGGAGAAACGTCGAACATCGTTTTCAGATCGACGCCTGCCTTTTTCGCGAGGGCTTCGAGTTCGCCGAGGTTTTTTGTGCTAGGGCGGTCAGTTCCCGCGGGTCCAGGTCCGGCGAGGCCGTCCAAAAGGGCGGTGATTCCACGCTGCCCCATGCGGAGATCTTCCGTGCGGAACTTCTCGATGTGGTCGGCGCCCCAGATCTCTTCGAGTCCTACTCCGGTGGACTTACCGATATCTCGAACCAGGTTCTCAGTGAGCTTGCTCGCCCCGGGTCCTTCGATGATGTATCCGGCGTCGATATTTTCTCCTGAACCCATATTGGCGTTCATTCCACTCATAAGAACTTTGTCGCCGACTCGAAGAATCTTGCGGTGCATGAGGTCTTCGGGGTTGCCGAGTTCTTGTTCCATAGGAAAGATGGAGACACCGACATCGGCGCCCTCGATCTGGGTGAACTGTAGGATGGTACGCATCTTATCCGGAATATCGTCGGTTTCGAAGTAATTCTTTTTTGTCTCGCGGTCCTTCGACGGGTAGGAGAGACGACCCGGATCGAGATTGAGACGCAGTTTACTACCGGCTTTGGCGGCGCCAGCTAAATTTCCGATCATTTCGGGCGAGGTCAACTCGTAGTACTGTGCGGTGATCGGTAGAGGGTTGCCAGCTTCGCCGGATGCCTTGGCGTCCGCGGTCATCGTGCCGAGGGCTCTCCAGAGTTCTTCACGGTGAACTTGCTGGACGCTGTTCCCTTCCGAAATCATACGGGAATCCCCAGATAAGAACTGATTGTAGGTTTCTACCAGTTCCGCGGTGTTTTTCTGCGCCGTGCCGTTCCAGTTGGAACCGTTAGCCCAGGCGGCGTACCCAGCCACGACACCGGTGGGGCCAAAACTGCCCCCTGCAAGACCTTGCACCGCGGCCAGTGCGGTGGATTCCCGGAGGGAGTCCTTGAGAGCGTCATATTTTCCTAGGAAACTGCCGCTCGCGCCAATTTCATTTTTGATGCCGATGATCGTGGGATCTTTAAAGTTTTTGCCATTGGAGTTGTAAGTGTCCCAGAAACGATCGTTGTCAGAATAGTATTCTTCCTTGACTTGCTTCTGATACTGGTAGATGCCATCAAAGCTATCTGTCGGGACCTCACCCGTATCCCGAAGTTCTTTGAGAGTCGCTAAGACCTCCTCCTTTCCCTCGGTAGGCTCGGCGGCTTCAGCAGCCTTGTGAATTTTGTCGAGGGACTCCTTGTTGAACCGTCTGGGGTCCAACGGCACGCCGCCGATTCGAAATTGTGTGGGGTCTGGCATAGAAATCTCTCCAAATATAAGGTGATCGTTAGTGCAATATAAACTAATTTAGTGGAATCGAGAATGTTTGTCCCAGATTACATGTTAACATTTCGATAACAATTTAAGAAACGACCTTCACCGACGCCTCGCCTCAAGGGGGCGTTTTACCAATACGGGAGGGACAGTGAGCCAGAGAAGTCTAAGCTATAGGTCGTGCTAGATCGTTGGTGGATATTCAGCCCCAGGGCCGATATGGTCGTTTTTTGGGGCAGCTGTCTGGCCAGCCTTCTGGCCTTGGCGGTCGGTGGCTATCTGGGAATTCTTCACCAAGAATCTCCAGACTGGACTTGGGTCTATGCCGTCCTTCTGGTGGATGTCGCTCACGTCTGGTCCACCGGATTTCGAGTCTACTTCGACAGCAGGGAGGTTCGTCGACGACCCTATCTCTATTTCGGTGTACCGGTGGTCAGCTTTCTTCTCGGATGGCAGTTGTATCAACTGGGACCGAATGTTTTTTGGAGATGCTTGGCCTACCTCGCGGTCTGGCATTTTGTCCGGCAACAGTACGGCTGGGTAGCGCTCTACAGACGTCGAGCCGAAGAGGCTCGCGATTGGGAGTTCTACCTTGACGCGGCGGCGGTCTATGCGGCGACGCTTTATCCGCTGCTTTGGTGGCATGCCCATCTTCCACGGCGCTTTTGGTGGTTCTTAGAGGGCGATTTCTCCCGTTTGCCCGAAGTTTGGGTCTCGAGCCTGGAGCCCGTGTATTGGCTGGTACTGTTGGCCTACGCTGTGAAAGCGGCGAAAACCTATTGGGAGGGGCGGGGGCACCCCGGCAAGGACACCGTCGTCTTCACAACCTGGCTCTGCTGGTACTTGGGTATCGTGGTCTTCAACAGCGACTACGCCTTCACGGTGACCAACGTGTTGATTCACGGCCTGCCTTACATGGCTCTCGTCTATTGGTATCGCCAAAAAGAGCGTGGCGAGCGTCCCAGGTTCAAGCTCTCTCAAGTTTTTCTTCCGCTGGCGATGATCTGGATTCTCGCCTACACCGAGGAGATGATCTGGGACCGCGCTATGTGGCACGAACACGCCTGGCTTTTCGGAAGCGCGTGGGATGTCGGGAGTTGGGAGGTGCTGTTGGTGCCCCTCTTGGCTGTGCCCCAATTGACTCACTATATTTTGGACGGATTTATTTGGAAGCGCCGGGCCAGCCCGGTGTTCGAGTCTAATGACGCGGCGGAACCTTTACCCTCAAGGGACGCCAACACGCCCTAAAGGACGCGCGCTTTCCTATCGTTTTTCCCGATAGGAAAGGGATCGAACCTCCCAGCGCAAATTCTTGTGGTGTGGTTTCGGTCAATTGCCCTACATGCGGAAGTCAGGTGGACTTCCGCACTGAATTTTCAACCCACGCCGTTTGCTCAGCTTGCGACTCTTTGCTGGTCAGGGAAGGCGCTAACGTCGATCAGATCGGGAAAGTCGCGGAACTTCAGCCGGATGGATCTCCTTTGCGCTTGGGGACACAGGGTGAACACGGTGGCAAAGCTTTTGAGCTGATCGGCCGCATCCAGGTGTCGTTTGGAGACGGCTTTTGGAACGAATGGCATCTCCTCTACTCCGATAGCAGCACCGGGTGGCTGGGCGAGGCGATGGGGGAGTATTTCATCAATACAAAGGCCAAGGCGGGTGGGGGACTACCGTCGGCTTCTCAACTCGCCCTCGGCGACGCCATCGCCCTCGATGGAGAGACTTTCGTCGCGACCGGCGTGGTGACGAGTTCGGTCGTGTCTTTTGAGGGGGAACTTCCCTTCGTGGTGAACAGCGCGGTGCCGTACGTTACCTTCGATTTTCGTTCGGCTTCGGGTCGAGCGGCGACCATCGACTATTCGGAGTCTCCGCCTCTCCTGTTTATGGGAGAGTATAAAAAGTTTCCGGCTTTCGGATTTATCGGTCTTCGTGCCGAAGGCGACTCCGGCGGGTCCAGTTCGGAGCAGAAGACCTCGTCTGTCAGCAAGGCTGGAGTTGAGAAGTTCAACTGTCCAACCTGCGGGGCGCCACATACGGTGGAGGGTGGAGTCCGGTCCAAGGTCTTGGTTTGTGAGTACTGTGGCTCCGCGGTGGATATTGGGGATTCCAAGCTTGAGGTCATTTGGCGCGAAGAGTCAATGCGCGAGGAAGTCCAGCAAGGCGTTACGGTTCCCCTGGGATCCGAGGCGACCATTGAAGGGTTTCTTTACAAGCTTATCGGGTTTGTCAAGAAGTGCGTGACCTACGAGGGTGTCAGGTACCCCTGGGTTGAGTACCTTCTTTACAATCGCGAAGACGGATATCGCTGGTTGGTGGAGAGCGAGGGACACTTCAATCTCATGCAGACCTTGGAGGACCTTCCCCTCCGCGGCAGCCAACCGGTAGGGCGCCCCGACCAGCAAGCCATCACCTACGAAGGGGTCAAGTATCGTCACTTTCAGTCGTCAACTCCTGAGGTCATCGCTGTGGCCGGGGAGTTTTACTGGAGAATCCGCATCGGTGAAGATGCGACGAACTTCGACTACGTGGCGCCTCCTTATATGCTTTCGATGGAGGCTTCTCCGACTGGATTTGTCTGGTCTCAAGGACGTTATATAAGCCCCTCCGAGGTTCAGACTCTTTTTAAGCTCCAGGCCCGCCTTCGGCCCCCAGTCGGGGTTGCTCCCAACGAGCCGAATCCGTTAGAAGAGACGCATCGCGGAGTTTGGAAGACGTTCTGGATTGCAAGTCTGGTGAGCTTGGCTCTTTTAGTGACCGGTATTGTGTCGGGGTCAGGCTCTAAAGTCTTCACTTCAGGCCCTCAAATCTACAAGCCGTTTACGAAGTCTATTCCCCAGGAATCGAAACCCTTCACGCTCGCTGGTCGCGGAAACGTAAGTTTTGAATTCGCAGGCTCTATGACCAACCGCTGGCTCTTTGTAGACACGCAATTGGTCAACACCGAGACCAAGAAGGTAACGTCTGTTGGGAAGACCCTGCAGCACTATTCGGGGTCTGGTCGCTCGGCAGAATCGGTTCGGATTTCCGGGATCCCGGCGGGGACCTACAAGCTCCTTTGGTCCGTGAAATCGGGAACCACTTCTGCTTCGGTAGAGATGCCAGATGTGTCGAAGGCGGGGGCCAATACCGAATCCGTCACCTACACCATCGACCTGCGTAAAGGCGTTCGCGTTTGGGGATGGTGGTGGATGCTGCTGCTCATATTGATACCGATTCCGCTCTACATCACGGCCCGACGCTCCAGCTTCGAGACCAAGAGATGGTACAATTCTGATCACGCGTAAGCCGAAGGAGAGATTCCTATGAAAACGATGTATATGGCTTTGGCGGGATGCGTTTTTTGTCTGTTCTTACTTCTCGAATTTCGGGGGGTCGCATTCGACAACAATCAGACCCTGCCAAAGCCCGATATCTACACCAGTCATGGGGGATCGACTCGACGGTCGTCGAGTTTCTTTTTCTTCTCTAGTAAGTAGTCGTCACAAGGCACTTGGAAGTCGTACGGTAGCATTTTGGTTGGATTTTTATTATTCTCGGTTTTTTTGGTCGCCACGTGCGGTCTTGTCTATGAATTGATAGCCGGCGCGTTAGCGTCGTACCTTCTGGGGGATTCCATTCTTCAGTTCTCCACTATCATCGGATCCTATCTTTTCGCCATGGGTGTCGGGTCGTTTTTTGCCCAGTATGTCCGTCGCGGCTTAGTGATGGTGTTTGTCCAGGTTCAGATTCTGGTCGGTCTTTTGGGAGGCTGTTCCGCGGCGCTCCTGTTCGTAGTCTTCTCTCAAGGCGTAGGATTTCGTCCCGTTCTTTACGGATTGGTCTTCCTCATCGGTATGTTGGTTGGACTAGAGATCCCACTCATTCTAAGAATCCTGAAAGACCATCTACCCTTTCGCGATCTTGTATCTCAGGTTTTGGCTTTAGACTATGTGGGAGCTTTGGCCGCGTCGGTTCTGTTTCCACTGTTTCTGGTTCCTCATTTGGGCCTGATTCGCACGTCCTTTATGTTTGGATGTCTCAACGTGGGAGTCGCTCTCGCCTTCGCCATCAAGTTTCAGAAAGAAGGTCGATGGGCACCCATTATCGCTCAGGGAGTCGTGGTCTTCGTATTGAACGCCGCCGGCTTCGTGGGGGCGGACCAGATCACGAAATGGGCCGAGGACGGACTCTACCCCTCACCGGTAGTGCTGTCTGAGCAGACCCCCTATCAGCGGATCGCCGTCACCAACGACCGTTTTGAAACTCGTCTTTACCTGAACGGGAATCTGCAATTTAGCACATACGATGAGTACCGATATCATGAAGGGCTAGTGGTGCCGGCCTTGGTTGCCCACCCTAACCCCAAGAAGGTACTGGTTTTGGGGGGAGGAGACGGACTTGCCGTTCGAGATCTTCTCAAGGACCCCCGTGTGGAAGAGATCACCATAGTCGAACTCGACAAACAGATGATCAGTCTCTTTCGTGACAATCAGGAACTCGCTCGACTTAATAATCACGCCTTGAGTTCTCCCAAAGTGCAGGTGGTTGTTGATGACGCTTTTCGCTGGTTGGAGCAACCCGGCGAGAGCTATGACTTGGCATTGGTAGATTTTCCAGATCCCAGCAACTACGCGGTAGGGAAACTCTACACAGACCACTTCTACCGGCGCTTAACCCAACGCCTCAATTCCGACGGCCTGTTCGCTGTGCAGTGTTCCTCTCCACTGGCGGCGCCGAATACTTACTGGAGTGTGGTGGCTACGGTGGAATCCGTGGGTTTAAAGGTGCGTCCGTACCACGTCTACGTTCCCTCGTTTGGAGAATGGGGCTTCTTGCTGGCGTCAAAGGAAGATCTCGAATTTACTGGCCCGTTTCCTTTCGCGACTCGTTTCTTAAATCCGGAGGAGTTGCCTCGACTCTTCTCCTTTCCCAACGACATGGTCAGGGTCACCGCCAAGGTCAACCGGATCTTTGACCAGGTTTTGGTCCGTTATTTTCAAGATGACTGGGGCAAGTTCAACAGGGAACCGCTTTGAAGAGACGGGATTTTCTGGTCGGAGGCTTGACCCTGGTCGGCCTGGGAATGGGCTGCGGTCGCCAGGGAGGGACGACTTCAAACTCCCAGACGGCGGAGGAGGCTTCGGACTTAAAGGGGGCCCGGAGGGATCCATCGTTTTCTCAAGGACATCGTCTTTTAACGAAGGATTTCCCTACCGTAGCGACGCGAGTTGAGCGATGTCGAGGTGTCATTTTGGGCGGGGGCATTTCAGGACTTTCCGCGGCCTGGAGATGGAGCCACGCCGGCTTGGAAGACTACTGCCTTTTGGAACTCGAAGAGGATCTCGGTGGAAACTCCAGGTCCCTGGAGTACCCGGTGACTGCCGCCCCTATCGCCGCTCACTACCTACCGCTTCCCAATCTCGAGGCTCGGGCGGTCCGACGGGTGCTTCAGGAGATGGGTGTCTTGCGGGTGGAAAAGGACGGGACAGCGAGTCTCGACCAGTTGCATCTGTGTCATTCTCCGCAAGAGCGACTTTTCTATAGAGGTCAGTGGTTCGAAGGCCTTCTCTCTGACGAGATTCTCGACGAGGAGGGCGAAGTTCAGGCTCACGCTTTCCACGAGCACATCCTCAAGTGGCGCGAAAAAAGAGATAAAAGGGGACGCAAGATTTTTGCCATTCCTTTGCACTACTCGTCTCAAGACCCCGAGTATCTGGCCTTGGATCGGATCTCGTTCTCGGACTACGCTGATGCGCAAGGCTGGACTTCCCCGGTGTTACGGTGGTACCTCGATTACGCTTGCCGAGACGACTTTGGGGGGTCGACCAGGGAATGTTCTGCTTGGGCGGGATTGCACTACTTCGCATCGCGAGACGGCGGAGGCCTAGGAGGGCCTGACGACATTTTGGTTTGGCCTGAAGGGAACCGTCGCTTTGTCAGGCATTTTTTTGACAGAGTGGGACACAACTGCCGACCCCAATGCCTGGTGGTTTCCGCCACACCTCACGAGACCGGATACGCCATCGACTACATCGATCTTAAGACCAAGGAACGAGTGCGCATCGAGGCGGAGGTTGCAATCAACTGTTTACCTATTTTCACTCGACCTTATCTGCTGAAGGAGACGCCGTTTGAAGGTTTCGAGTACGCTCCCTGGGTGACGGCGAATCTGAGTCTGAAGCAGACTCCTGAGGATCGCCAAGGTGCCGGGTTCATCGCCTGGGACAATGTGATTTACGACAGTCCCTCATTGGGCTATGTCGTGGCGACTCATCAGGACTTGGCTTTCGACCCTTTGCGACCCACGGTATGGACCTGGTATCGCCCGTTCATTGACGAGTCCCCAAAAGAAGTCCGCAAGCGTCTACTGGAGGCTCGATGGGAGGACTGGGTGGAAATCGTGCTGAGCGATCTAGAGGGCGTTCATCCCAACATCCGCGAGGTTTGCGAACGTCTCGATGTGACGATTTTGGGTCATGGAATGATCCGTCCCAGCGTGAACTTTCTGTGGGGACCAAGTTTACGAGAGGCGAGGCGCCCGAAGGGTGGCATGTTTTTCGGTCACGGCGATCTTTCCGGTATGTCTCTTTTCGAAGAGTCTCAGTTCCGAGGGGTGACCGCCGCCGAGGAAGCGCTAAGTTACCTAGGACAGTCCGTCGAGAGTTATCTGTAGGAGCCTTTCGACGAGCACAGAAGTGGTACAGTATGCCCTTATTAGATCGCGATGGCAAAGTGTTGCAAGCCTCAGAAGACGACTGGACCGACCTAGAACTCTTCAAACAAGCCGGAGCTCATCTGGCTGGCGTCGACCGGCCCGGAGCGGAACTGCCCGGATACAAGGCGCCAAAGGGTGCCACATTCGAAAGGGCGGACCTCAGCGGAGCAATGCTGGACAAAGCGACGCTCGCGAAGGTCAATTTTTCCCATTCGGACCTTGGCGGATGCTCCGCTGCGGAGGCTCGTTTTAAGGGAGCGGATCTTTCGAGTGCCTGGCTGACGGGAGCCAATCTGCGACACGCCAATTTAGAGGGCGCCAACTTAGAAGGCGCCGACCTGAGTGGTGCGCTTTTAGTGGACGTAAAGTTTAAAAAAGCGAACCTACGGAAGTCGCTGTTGTTCGGCGCGGATCTCTCCGGCGCGGACCTGAGGGAGGCCGACCTACGGGAGTCCGACCTGAGAGGTGCGCTGTTGGTAGGGGCCGACCTTCGTGGGGCGGTGATGGACGGAGCGCGATTGGAGGGCTCCGATCTCTCCGACGTTCGGGCCGACGGGGTGCGTATGGAAGCCGTTCAGATGCAAGGCTCGCTCTGGAAGAACGGCGATTGGAAGAAGTCTGTTTGGGTGGAAGTGGAAGCGCGCGGTTCCGACGGTTCTTCTTGCGATCTCACCGGAGCACACTTCCAGCGATGCGATCTTTCCGGCAGCCGATTGGAAGACCTCGGTGCCGACCGGGCGGTCTTCGAAGGATGCCGTATTAGAGGGGCTTCGCTAAGGGACAGTTCCATGCAGGCCGCCAAATTTGACGCTTGCGATTTGCGAGGAGCGGATCTCTCGGATTCTGTCTTCGCCAAAGCAACATTTCTTCGGACGACGTTTGTCGACGGCGCAGCGGAAGACTGTGACTGGAAAGGGGCATCCTGGAAGGACAGTCCTCAATTCGATCGACCCGAGTAGGCCCCGTTCTGTTACGTTCTCAACGCTGGTAGGCCCTTAGTCGGGGTCCGTAGTCTTGTCTGTAGGCTCCGCGGTCGCAGTTGACGGCGTTTCTCCAGGACCCAGAATGAGAGTTGCCGTCGGCGGACGGCCGCCGGCGAACGATACCGAAACCGTTGTTCCGACCTCGGGCATCGTCAATTGGCCAAGCAGGAAAGGCTGTACCTTGTTATTGACCCGCAAAAAGAATTTGTCGAAACTGGCCGCGACCACCTCCCCCTCGAGAGTTCCTCCGCCGGTGAGCAACAGTTCTTCGGGGTTCTCAGCCTTTTGCTCGAAAACGGGCTCATAGCGGTTGGCCTGAATCGCATTCTTTTTAATCAGATAGAGATGCATAGCGGCGGAGAACCCTATGATGAGAGCCATTCCGATGGTCATGCTTTTGAATGTTTTTTGGTCTTGTGTCATATCTTAGGTTTCTTTGAATCGTCGAGCTTCACGTTTCGTTCTCTAGGTAATCTCGACCGTCTGTCATGAAACCGTATACCCAAAGATCGGTTGCGAAACCCACTCAAAGCCTTTCCGTGGGGTCGATATGGGTTTACAAGAGAGGGAATCGGGTAGAGAATCGTCTAAGGGCCCGCTTGAGCTGTCGGGTGGGAAAAGTTTTGTGACCGGGTGGATGCCCGGCACTTTAGGAAAGCGTAAGTATGAAAGTTATCCACGAAGAAAAAGAATACGGACTCCGTAAAGGGGCGGTCGAGTTTCCGATGATGTTGGTCATCTCGACGGTGTACCCTTGCAATTTCGGATGCCCGATGTGTCCCTACACCGATGGCAACTCCGATATTCGGCAGTTCTACCACGAACGCAAAGCTGACCGCTTTCCCCAAGAGTTGTGGAACCGTATCGCCGAAGAGGCCGGCCCTCATGGCGCGTGGCTACGATGCACAGGCGGCGGAGAGCCGATGCTTCACCCCAACATGACGGAGATGATTGAATTCGCTAAGGAAAAGGGCGCCAGGGTCTGGCTCAATACCAACGGCAGTCTCTTCGGCCCGCTTCCCCGCTATCGTAAGCGCCTGGAGCGCCTCATCAAGGCCGGGATCGACCTTATCGAATTCTCCATGGATGCGGCCGATGCCGAAACCTACGCCAAGGTACGTCCGCCACGAGGCGGTGCTCCTCGTGACCCCGATAAATGGTTTCAAAATCATCTCGGCAACATTCGGGCCGCGCTCGAACTGCGCAAGGAACTCGGGTCCCCTACGCGGGTCGTTGTATCCATGATTCAGCAAGACATCTTGGGAGACCGAATGCCGGAGTACGTGAAGTTCTATCTCGAGGAGATCGGCGTGGATGAAGTCATCACCCGCAAATTTCTTTCTTGGGACGACAACACTAACATCAATCTCAACCATTCTTCCGACCCTCATCTCTACGCCGATCTTCCCACCGAGAAAAAGGAGCCGTGCGTCTGGCCGTTCGAGCGAATGAACGTCGACACACTGGGCCGAGTGGCGCTATGTGGACAAGACGTCGGATTTCAGACTGCCGACAAATTTCCCAATCTGTGGGACCATTCGGTCAGCGAAGTCTGGCAGGGCGAAATGTTCAACTGGTACCGTAAAATGCATCTCGACGGTCGAGGAGCCGAAGCGTGGCCCTGCCGGAACTGCTCGGCTTGGTTTGCCGGTGTAAGAGATTGGGATCACGGCTGGTTGAAAGTTTTGAAGAACTCTGGAGACCGAATGCGCGAGGTGATGAAGGCTGACCTTGGTGCCGACGTCGAGATCTATCAGCCCGATGAGGATATGAAGATCGCCGCTCCCACGAAGTGAGTTCGCGAGAACTTTCCTTTGACGAGCTTCAAGAGGGGCTTGCCGAATGGAGCACCACCTCGGCGACGGCCGACCAGGTTGGTGGGACAATCTTGGCAATCCCCTCTTTGTCCTTGCCGTACTTTGGGTCGTCGAGTGAGCAGTTGCTTCATTATGAGGAGCGGATTTTCTATCTTTCCCACTTTCTGAAGAATCCTCTGAACCGCCTCATCGTCGTTACCAGCACCCCCATCGCCGAGACCTTGGTGTCCTACCTTCTCCATCTGCTTCCCGGGGTGCCCCACAGTCACGCCCGGCGACGTATCCAGTTCTTCCATGTGCAAGACCATTCCGCGAAGCCTTTGACCCAAAAGATTTTGGAACGACCGGCTTTGATGCATCGCTTGAGAACTTTGCTCCATGGTCAGCCAAGAGCGACTATCTCCTGCTACACCGTGACTGAACTCGAACAGCGTCTTGCCGAAAAGTTGCAAGTGCCTGTCTATGGTCCTCGAGCCGAACACCTACAGTGGGCGACCAAGTCTGGCGCTCGGGCGATTTTTCGCTCTTTGCGGATGAACGTCGCTCAGGGAGCGGAGAACCTCAACTCTCTTGAGGGGGTGGCCAAGGAGATGGTGCGTCTGGTTCAGGATTTGCCAGATTTGACTCGCGTGGTGCTCAAGCACAACTACTCCCTATCCGGTTTCGGGAACGCCATCGTGGATCTTGAGCCTCTCAAACGCGCTCTTTCAAACGCTGCTGAAGTCACTGGTTCGTTTTTGGAGGAGGTGGCCGGAGAGCTTCCCCGCTGGGCCCGATTGGCCCATCTTGAAAGTGACTGGGCTCGGTACTGGGAACGTTTCCAGTCCGACGGTGGAGTGATCGAGGCGTTTGTGGAGGGCGACCCATGCTCGGTCCAAGTTCGTATCGCAGGCCCCCACTCGGTCGACGTGATCGCCACCCACGATGAGATCACCGGCGGAGAGGACGGACAGGCATATGTTGGATGTCGCTTCCCAGCCCATTCGCGTGTGGCCGGACCACTGGCGCAAGCGGGTCTTAAGGTTGGAAAGCGGTTGGCAGGTCTAGGGGTCGTGGGGAGATTCGATGTCGACTTTCTGGCCGCTCCGGCCGGGACGGATCGGGCGGAAACGCTATACGCTCTGGATGTGAACCTGCGAAAGGGAAACACCACCTTTCCCATCCGAACCCTTCAGCTATTGAGTGGCGGGTCCTACGATGCCGAGGAAGGCTTGTTTCGAGGAGATCCTTCTAGGGTCGCACGAGGCGATGTAGGTCGTCCTCTCTACTACCTGTCTTCTGACCATTTTGGCGGGGGGATGTTGAAGGGGATGCTACCAAGAGACCTGCTAGAGATCATTACATCCTCGGAACTTCACTACAGCACGGCTTGCCAAACCGGAGCGCTTTTTCATATGTTGGGAGGGCTCTCTAGACTCGGCAAAGTTGGAATCACTTGCATCGCCCGGAGCCATACCGAAGCAGAAGAGATGTCTCGGGCCGTTTTTAGAGAATTGTTAAGCCAGCGAGAGGGGCACAGTTGGATAGTTTAGAGAATTGTGAAGAAGTCCAGGCACGATTGCTGAGACGGACCTTCGATTTGGCTCGCTTCGCCAAAAACCGGGGTAATGGACCCTATGGTGCCTTGTTGGCGAAGGGCGGTCGTATCGTCGAAGAGGCCGGGAACACGGTCAGTGAGGACGATGGGGATGTGACCTGTCACGCCGAGCTCAATGTTTTGCGAAAAGCCTCTCGAGAGTATCCGGCTTGGGCTATGGCGGAGTTCACGCTTTATGCCTCTACCGAGCCATGCGCTATGTGCGCTGGTGCGGCTTACTTCGCTGGTGTTCATCGTATCGTTTACGGAGCCAGTTCAAAGTCCGTGAAAGAGCTTCACGGCGAAGGTCTGGCGCTCGATTGTCGGACAGTCTTTGAGGCTGGCAGTCGAACCTCGGTAGAGGTGATAGGGCCCGTTTTGGAAGCAGAAGCCATGCGGCTTCATAGTTAGGCTCGCTAAAGGTTAGTCTGTTGGATGCTTGCCTTGAGAGCCAAGTTCTTCGGTTCGCTTCGCATCGAGAGGGCTTGAGACAACGGGCTCGAGGATCTGGGCCGGGCCAATGTATAGAGGAACCCCAGAGGAAGATTCTGAAGAAACCGACGATGTATTCCTCTACTCAGTCTTGTGTTCTCAGTCTTGACCAACTCTTGGAAACTCTTAACAAGTTGCGTTCTGAAGGCCCTCTCAAGGTCGTCCATTGCCACGGCGTCTTCGACTTGGTCCACATCGGACACATTCGGCATTTAGAGGCCGCCAAGCGACTGGGAGACCTGCTGATCGTTACCGTGACCCCGGACGAGTTCGTTAACAAGGGTCCGTCACGACCAATTTTCCCAGATACTCAGAGGGCAGAAGCCCTAGGAGCCTTGGCTTGCGTTGACTATGTGGCCATCAATCGGTGGCCAACTTCCATAGAAACCATCTCAATGCTAAAACCTAACCTTTATGTCAAGGGCCAAGAATATCGTCAAGAGGCGCAAGATATTACCGGCAAAATAGGAGAGGAGATCGCGGCGGTGCGGGCCCAGGGGGGGGAGGTCGCGTTCACCAATGAGATCGTGCACAGTTCCACCCAACTCATCCAGGATCATCTAAGTCCTCTGGACCCCTTGTTAAGGGCTTTCGTCAGTGAGTTTCAGAGTCAACACAGCTTCGAGGATGTCAAACGTTACATCGACGGCGCCAGCAAACTTAAGGTTCTCGTCGTTGGGGAAACGATCATCGACGAGTACCAATACTGTGACGTCATTGGAAAGTCTTCCAAAGAACCGACCTTGGTGGCTAAGCGTACGGACTTAGAACGGTTCGCCGGGGGGATTCTAGCTGTTGCCAATCACGTTGCCGACTTTTGTGACCAGGTGAGCATGCTCACAGTGCTCGGCCAAACCAATCCCATGCAGGCCTTCGTAGAAAGTCATCTCCACCCCAAAGTAGAAAGTCATTTCGTCATGCGAGATGATGGACCGACCATCATCAAACGAAGGTTCGTCGACCGTTACCTTTTCCAGAAGCTCTTTGAGTTGTACGACCTTAATGACGTAGAACTCAATGATCATGATAACCAGGTCTTGTGCCAATCACTTGAAGAACTGCTCCCCCAACACGACGTTGTGATTGTCGTCGACTACGGGCACGGATTTCTGAGTCAACGAGCGATCCAACTGCTGTGTGAAAAATCAAAATTTTTAGCGGTCAACACACAGTGCAATGCGGGCAATCAAGGATATCATACGATCTCTCACTATGAACGAGCCAATTTCGTCGTGACGACGGAAAAAGAGCTGCGCCTGGAAGCGCGGAGTCGAGGTGGGGACCTGAAAGAGGTGATCCATCAGGTTGCCAAACGTCTCGCCTACGATAACGTCTGCATTACCCTGGGTAAGCACGGATGTCTCGTCTTCAATTCCCGCGAAGGCTTTGTGGAGGCTCCCGCCCTCACGGATCGGGTCGTCGACCGGATCGGAGCCGGAGACGCCTTTCTGGCAGTGGCTGCGCTATGTGCGGCTCAAAAGGCTCCTCTTCCCATTATTGGTTTGGCGGGCAACGCCGCTGGAGCGCAAGCCGTAGCCACCGTCTGCAACCTTGAGCCAGTTCGGCGGATGACACTCCTGCGTCACCTTCAGGCGCTGCTGAAATGACATGAAAACTTTAGCTGCTGTGCTGGTCAAACTCGGTCAGCCCTTAGAACTCCATGAGTTGGAGATTCCTACCCTTGAGTATGGCCACGTCTTGGTCCGTGTTCTCTGTAGCGGTATTTGCGGATCTCAACTCGGAGAAATCGCTGGGATCAAAGGTCATGACCCTTATCTTCCTCATCTTATGGGACACGAGGCTTGTGGCGAGGTCCTGGAAGTAGGGGGGGGCGTCAAGCGAGTGGAGGTGGGCCAGAGGGTGATCCTTCACTGGCGGAAAGCTGCGGGCCTTGAGGGTCCGCCCGCGAACTATCATAGTCCTAAGCTCGGACGTGTGAACTCCGGTTGGGTGACGACCTTTTCGGAGTTGACGGTTGTCTCTGAAAATCGCGTCACGCCAGTTTCTCCTGAAATCCCGGCCCCTGTTGCAGCACTCATGGGGTGCGCCGTGACGACCGGCGCCGGCGTCGTCAATCGCGATGCAAAGGTTCAACTGGGCGAATCGACCCTCATCTTGGGAGCCGGCGGAGTGGGACTGAGTGTACTCCAGGCCGCTCGATTGGCCGGCGCGATTCCGGTTGTGGTAGCGGACCGTTTCAGCAACCGCTTGGAACTGGCAACCACGCTGGGCGCCGATAAAGTCGTGAACACCCAAAGCACTGACGATCTGGAGACTGCGCTCAAAGTCGAAGGGGGTTTTGACGTCGTGGTCGAGAGCACGGGTTACATACCGTTCATCGAGATGGCCTACCGACTGGCCGGCTCCCAGGGAAGAGTTGTGCTTGTGGGAGTTCCCCAGGCGGGCCAACAGGCGAGTCTCTTCACTCTCCCTCTTCATTTTGGTCGAGTTCTTCGCGGCTCTCACGGAGGCGACAGCCAACCGGACAAAGATATTCCTCGCTATCTTAAGCTCTATCAAGCCAGTCGCCTGGACCTCGATGCCTTGATCAGCCGCTCCTACCCCTTTGCACAGGTCAATCAAGCCCTCGACGATATGCGAAACGGCGTGATTGCCGGTCGTTGTATTTTGGATATGGAATGTTCCAGCGAGTAGCCGTTATCGGAAGCAACTCTTTCACCGGTTCCCACTTTGTGAACTTTCTACTGAGTCAGACGGACGCGCAAGTGCTCGCAGTCAGTCGTTCACCGGAAGTCAGTCCCCTTTTCGCCCCCTACCGCCTGCAGCAGGTCGACCCCCATCGCTTCTCGTTTCATCGGCTCGATGTCAACAAGCAGATGGCCGAGCTTTGCGGACTCCTCGACGATTTCAAGCCCCAAGTCGTGGTCAACTATGCTGCGCAGGGAGAGGTGCGAAACAGTTGGCGGTGGCCGGAACAGTGGTATGAAACGAACTGCCTCGGAGTCGTCCGACTGGCTGAGTTTTTAAAGGACAAGCCCTACTTGGAGCGCTATTTGACACCTTCAACCCCTGAAGTCTATGGCGTGACCGGACCGGAAGCCGTGGTGGAGAATCATCACTACCAGCCGAGCACCCCCTATGGGGTATCGAAGCTTGCCGGAGACCTCCATCTTTTGGCTCTCCACAAGCGTCAAAGCTTTCCAGTCTTACTCACTCGGGCGGCCAACCTTTACGGTATCCATCAGCAGCTTTACCGCATCATTCCTAAAACAGCGATCTCGATCAAAAGAAGGCTAAAGCTCCCCCTCCATGGTGGTGGAACGGCGCTTCGCTCCTTCATCCACGCCCGTGACGTTGCGCGTGCTACTTGGACAGTGCTGACCAAAGGCCAAATTGGAGAGATCTATCATATTGCACCGCCTCCCCCGGCACTGATGTCGATAGCGAGCGTTGTCGAAACCGTTTGCGAATGCATGGGCTGCAACTTAGAGGACACGGTGGAGTATCAATCCGAGAATTTTGGTCAGGACAGTGTCTTTTGCCTCGACGCCAGTCGCCTTTGCTCCTTAGGCTGGCACGCCGAAGTCAACTTCTCCGATGGTGTCAAGGAAACGGTCCAGTGGGTCGAAGAGCACTGGAGCGAGATTGAGAAATTACCTTTCGAATATCAACATCAAGCATGAGGAGCCTAGAAATGTCAGCGACATCGGAACCGGGCCCGTCCAGCTTTCTGGCAACTCAGTACCGTCAGACTGGTCAGTTTCCCATCAATCACAACTACCTTCAATCTCAGTTCTCCGACTATCGGGATATTTTCGAAGATATCGCGCTGTTAGTGGAACGGGGGGACTTTACCCTCGGGCAGCCGGTGGAGGAGTTTGAACGAAAGATCTGTGAACTCACCCAAGCACGTTTCTGCATCGGAGTGGGAAGTGGAACCGATGCCATTTTCCTAAGTCTCAAGGCTGCCGGCATCGGCCCAGGGGATGAAGTCATTACAACTCCTTACACCTTCTACGCCACCGTGGGGGCTATCGCTACGAGCGGAGCACGACCCGTGTTCGCCGACATTGGACCAGACCTCAATCTGGATCCGAGAGCAGTGGAAGCAGTCATTACTGAGCGAACGAAGGCCATTGTACCTGTCCACTGGTCAGGACTGCCTTGCGACATGGAACCCTTATGGGAACTGGCCACTCGACACGACCTCAAAATCATTGAAGATGCCTGCCACTCGCTCACTGCCTCCTACCGAGGCAAGAGTACCGGTCGACTCGGTTGGACAGGTTGCTTCAGCCTTCATCCCCTCAAGAATCTGAATGTCTGGGGAGATGGCGGGTTCATTGTGACCGATGAACAAAAGGCTCGCGACACACTGGCACTCATGCGAAACCACGGCCTCCTCGATCGTGACACTTGCGGTATGTGGGCCTACAATTCACGACTCGATTCTCTCCAGGCCATAGTCGCCAACCATCTTTTGGCGAAGCTTCCTCACATCACTTTGTCTCGCCAAAAGAACGCCCAGCGCTTAGATGAGCTTCTCGCAGACATCGAAGAGATCACATTACCGCACCGTCCCGGAGATCGCAGTCACGTTTTTCACTTGTACTGCTTTCAAGCGCAGCGCCGGGACGAGCTTCAGGCTTACCTTCAAGAGCATGGGATCGACGCCAAGATTCACTATCCCGTTCCCATGCATCTGCAGCCTGCAGCAGCCGAACTCAACTACCGTCGAGGGGATTTCCCGGTGGCAGAAAAAACCTGCGACAACATCCTGTCGCTTCCCGTTCATGAGTTTATCGACAATCATTGCCTGGAGTTGATGGCTACAAAAGTCAGGGATTTTTATGCGCGTTCCGTTTGTTGATCTGGCTCGCCAATACAAAGCCCTGAGCCCAAAGTTCCACGCGGCACTCGACGCAGTGGGCGAAAGTGGACACTATATTCTCGGCCCCGAGGTGAGTGCACTCGAAACCGAGTTCGCTCGCTACTGCGGCACTCAATTCGCCGTGAGCGTGGGGAATGGTTCTGACGCTTTGTTGCTCCCCTTGCTCTATCTCGGCCTTGGTCCCGAGGACGAAGTGATTACCGCGCCCAACTCGTTTGCTGCAAGCGCCTGGGTGGTGGTCAAATCCGGCGCCCGTCTAGTCTTTTGCGACGTCGACGAGCAAACGATGAACCTGGACCCCGAACAGGTTCGAAGCGCTGTCACCCCAAACACCCGTGCCTTGCTTCCAGTCCATCTCACCGGTCGTATTGCTGATATGGAAGCACTCGGTGCCATCGCGAATGACCGCGCCCTGAAGCTGATCGAAGACTCCGCTCAGGCTGTAGGGGCACGACGCGATGGTGCCAGGGCCGGCTCTTTGGGCTGGTGTGCCGGCTTCTCTCTCCACCCGCTGAAGAACTTACACGGGTACGGGGATGGCGGTCTCATCACCACGAATGACCGGGCACTCGTAACGTGGCTGCAAAAATTTCGAAACCATGGCTTACATAACGGTTGTTGTGAATTCTGGGGAATAAACTCCCGTTTAGACGAAGTGCAGGCAGCCTTTCTTCGTATCAAACTGCCCCTCTTGGATTCTTGGAACGACCGCTACCGAACACTTGCCCAACGCTATATCGAGGGATTGAGAGACACGGTCGATGTTCCTAAGCTTTATTCCAATGAAGAGCCGGTCTTCCATCGGTTTATGCTTCGCCATGAGCGAAGAGACGAACTCAAGGCTTTTCTCGAAGGTCGCGGGGTGGAGACTCGGGTCAACTACCCGATTCCGCTCCATCTTCATCCGGCCGCCAGAAATCTAGGCTACCAACGTGGGGATTTTCCGATCTCAGAAAAACTCGCAAACTCCATCTTGAGCCTGCCGCTCTATCCTGAAATGACCGAAGTCGAGGTCGACTACGTTATCGAACAGATTCTAGCCTTTCCTGTCTAGGGCGCGCCGCGCCTCTTGTACGCGTTCGACGATACTTTGCGCTGTTAGACCTATCTGTTCATGAATGTACTCGGTTTCACCGCACTTTTTTATGAAACGGTCAGGCGATCCGACACGAAGGAGTCGTGTGGCACAGGGACCTCGGTCGACCATCCATTCGGCCACAGCCGATCCCAGGCCACCGATCAGTGAATGCTCTTCGAGCGTCACCACTAGAGGAAACCTTTGAAGCGCGTGAGTAAGATAATCTTCGTCCAAGGGCTTCACCGTATGAAAACTTACCACTTCGCAATTTCCGATTCGTCCGGCCGCTTCTATGGCCAACGGTAGCGTGCTCCCAGTGGACAGAATACAGCACTCACTCCCAGGCTTTAAGACCATGGCCCTACCGATAGTGAGCGCCGGGACTCCATCATGGACCTCAGGCTCTCCCTTCTTTCCAAGTCGAAGATAAAGAGGGGTCGGCCACTCCACGGCCGCCCTTAAAAGAGCCCGGACCTCTAGAGGATCTCCTGGGCACACCACGGCCATATTAGGCAGGCTGCGTAACAAAGAAATGTCTTCACAAGCGTGGTGCGTTGCTCCGAGAGCGCCATAACTGTAGCCGGACCCCACTCCGCAGACAATCACCGGTAGGTTGTGGTAACAAAGGTCTACGCGAATCTGCTCTAAGCATCGGGTCGTCGCAAAAGGCGTGATGGTATAGGTGAGAGCTTTGAGGCCCTGACTGGCCATTCCGGCCGCGACCCCGGTCATATTGGCCTCGGCCACACCACAATTGAGAAATCGGTCAGGGAATTCGGCCTTGAACGAGTCAAAAAGGCGATTGCCGATATCTGCTGTCACCAAAACTAACTCCGGCTTGGTGCGAGCAATTTTCAGAATTTCGTCGGCGAAGGCATTTCTCATGCTAGTTCGGCTAGAGCCATCTCCAACTCTTGAGCATTGGGCACTCGATAGTGCCAATTATTGTCGTCCTCCATAAATGACACCCCCCTACCTTTGACTGTGTTGGCTATGATGGCGGTCGGTCGGTCGGTCTCCAGGTAGGCTTGGTTTAAAGCTTCCGTTAGAGCCGGATAGTCGTGCCCTCCCAGTTCTACAGTTTTCCATCCGAAGGCTTCCCATTTGGCCGGCAAGGGATCTAGTCCCGTGATTTCCTGAGTTCTGCCCGTCGCCTGCCAACCGTTCTTGTCGATGATCACAGTCAATCGACCACATCCATGTTTCGGGGCCAGCATGGCCGCCTCCCAGACGGAACCTTCCTGGCACTCTCCATCGCTCATGACCACCAAAACCCGTTTGTCCAAGCGCTTCTGAATCCGACTTCCCAGCACAACTCCCAGGCCAAAGGGCAGACCGTGACCCAAACTGCCGGCCGCGAACTCAATACCAGGAACGGAGCCTGGGCTCGGCTGTTCAGGGAGCCTTCCCCCATCGTGATTGAACTCTTCCAACCACTCCATGGGAAAAACACCACGCTCGGCAAGGGTTCCGTAGAGAGCGCTTACGGCGTGGCCCTTGCTAAAGATGATGGAATCTTCTTCGGTGTAGGGACCCCAATAGGCAGCCACAAGGAGGTCTACACATGAGAGGGCCGAGGCAAGGTGGGCCGCCTTCCCACGATGCACCATGTTCAAAACGCTACGCCGCACTGAGCGTGCGATATGATCTAGGTCTCTGGGCTGCTCCACCATCTTGGGGTTTCCTCAAGGTCTTACAACAACCTCCCGAGCAACTCTTGAACCTCGCAATCACGCCGACGTAGCCATTGAAGCTTCGCTCGCTGCTGATGAACCTCCACTGCATCGTGCGCAAAATTCTGGCGAGGAACAAGTTGTTTGAGAATAATACAACTCCACTTGAGCACGCTCACCGGCCACATCCAAAGCAGACGTTGTCGAGCCTTTTTCTCAAGGATTTCCACGAAGAACGGCAGCCCTTCGAGCGGCGCGGGCACACGCGGCTGGGCGAAAAAGTCACTGAGCACCTTGCTCGGATCGTCGAGTCCCGCGTATTCGAAGTCCACAAAGCGGTAGTCGCCAGACCCGAGTTCCAATGCATTGTGAAAACCAAAGTCTGAGGGTGAGACCCACAGTTCATCGGGCTCGACCTCGGGATACGCGGAAAACTCTGAGAGTCGTTTTGTACGAGGAAGCCAGTGAGTTGACCATTCTTCAGCGAATTCCGGGGGCAGAGCGGAGTCGATGCGTTCAACCCTCCCAAGCACCGCCTGCCAGTGCTCGCGGAGCTTCAGGCAGGCATCGGAGGCCGCTGGCAACTGACATCGGTTCAAACGTTGGAGAGAGTGCAGAAACTGGAGCGCTTGCTCTACTCCAGTTACGGGTACCGGTACCTGTACGCTTTTGCCTTCGATGAACTCGTAGAGCCCGAGGCACAAATCATCGTTCTTGGCCACGGGCCGGGGTGTCCAGCCTCCGTCGAGCAGTTGTAGGAAACGGAATTCATTTTCGAGACGCGCTTTGCTGCTGTAGTGTTTCAGGAACAGTCGTCCGCTATCGTGCGCGACTTGGTAGCCGCAATTGTTCAAGCCCCCCGCTAAGGGGAAGAGACCCAACTCTCCCACCAATCCAGTCTCGAGCAACCATTCTTCCCAAGGCCCTACGACAGCCACGGCAAGACCAGACTCCAGTCCTGAAAAGTCCGCCAGGGTCCCTCTTGTTGGCCGTGGAGCCAACGCTCCACGTTGGCCGGGAACGTCGCTTCGAGAAAAACCTCAGGGAGGTCGTCTACAAAGATCTTGCAATCGATTCCGATGAGACGTCTGATCTTGGCTTCTCTCGTGGGCTCAAAGAAAACTTTTTCGTGCTCCAAGCCCCGCTCGAAAAAGCCTTGCTCGGAGAGCCAGTCTCTGGCCGCAGTGTGAAGATCCCAGGGTTCTCCTATGACAGGAACGGGAGTTTTGTGACTCACCACCACAACGTCCCATCCTTTGGTCCGAGCTCCTTCTATGAACTCAACGACCCCAGGAAAGGGTTTGGCACGTCCTATTTCTGGGCCGTAGACGAGCCCCTGAAGACGGGTCCAGGTTTTGTCCTGTCCAGCCTGATGAAGTAGAGCCTTGACCTGATTTTTATTCAGATTGCTTCCCTCGGAAATGAGACCTTCAGCCATAGCGACTTGGCAAAATACCGTATCGTAGCAAGCGATCGTGTTGTCGAAATCCAGCCCTATCCGGCGCACCGTCTTCTGCATAATTTTTGATACGCCCAGGAGGTTGGCTGAGCCTGCGCGGCCTCATTCAAGCAGAAGGAAATCTTTTGTCATCGCCTAAACTCAGCCACCGATGGAAACCGCGACGAAGTCCTTTGAGGACGTCGACCGGCATCGCGGAGAGAAGTTACTGAGCACCGAAGATAGTGGGAATCTACCAAAGTTGAAAGCTGGGCCGCAAGAAGCAGGCCTGCAAATCATCGTAGGTGTCGTTATACTTTTTGCCCTTGGAATTTTGGCTCGGCTACCCCATTGGGGCAATTCCGGGCTGTGGCTTGACGAATGCATCACAGCTTATAGAGTCGCCGATCTTCATACGGTGTTTACAACAAACGACGCCAGTCCTTGGTTTTACCCCTTAGTTGTCTGGGCTTCGAGTTCCATCTTTAGCTCCAGCGAAGCCGGTCTGCGTCTTCCCAGCTTGATAGCCGGAGCCGCGCTTGGTCCCTCCATTTTTCTAATACTTCGCTACCGCTGGCCAAACATCACAGCGCTGTTCGGAGGTTTATTAGGAGTTTTTAACCCGCTTTCGCTGCATTATGCTCAGGAAGCACGGGTTTACGCTTTGGCTATGCTCTTGGCGGTCATTTGGTTCGGCCTAATGCGAAGCCTTCTCTATCCCCTAACTGACGCCCCACCGTCAAAATTCCTCGTCATAGGATTGGTAACGATAAGCCCTATGCTCGCGCTTTGCCACCATTACGGTCTCTACGTCGGCGCCGCCGGGGCCCTGGTAGCAACCGCGAGACTCGCTAACGAACCTCATCTACGGAAAAAGCTTCTAAGGCCCTTGCTGACAGCTTACGCCGTCACGCTTGCACTTTGGCTCCCCACCATGCTTTGGTTCACTTTAGACAGCGCCAAGATGCAGGTTGATGCGCAGTCGAACCCATTTGCTCCACACTCGCCATTGGATACGGTGCTTCAATCTACCCTTGGAACTCCCCTAAGCCCCTTGTACGATGTCGAATTGAGTGGTTTTTCTGCGTTGGTCCTAGGAGCATCAGTGCTTTTCTTGACAGTTGGACTCCCATGGAGCCGTTCCGCTTGGTCTTGGGGCTGTGAGTATTTCATCTGTATCGTTCTCATGATGATAGGACACGCCTATGTTCCCAATTTTGTGGGCGGTCGATACGACACCGTGTTTTTAGGTATTGCTCTAGTCAATTTAGCACTGGCGATTTCCCACGTCCCCAAACGCGCAGTACGTTATCTCGTGATGGGTTTGATCTTGACGACTCAGCTTTACGGTTGCTGGAAATTTTGGATGATTCCCGTACCTAAATCTGGATCAGATTCTATGGCCAAATTTATAGCGCAAGAAAATGTTGATCTTGTTCTACTCACTCTTCGTGAAAATTTTGACCCCGTCTATCTGATGCCGATGGCCTACTATCTTCACGAAATTCGTGGGTTAGACGTCCCCCTGGTAGAAATGCCTCGTTTTCAGGTAGTCCCTGACGCCCTCGTCTCTCCGACCGTTCACTATTTGCTGTACGAGGAATTGCTCGCGATTCCTCAGGAAGAGACCCATCGTAAATTGCGCGCAGCCTTAGATCGAAATCGATTAGTGGCCATTGTTGGCCAGGATGCGCAGCTGGAAGCTTTGACTCCAGTTCTCAAAGATTATGAATTAGTGAGCAGTTTCCGTTTCCCCAGCTACATAGATGGCAGCCCGTTGGTACTCATAGTACGTGGACGGAAAGAAACACTACCGAGGAGCTAGCGGTAGATCTTCCGTGGACTCATTCGGAACAACAAAGAGGTTGTTGCTTTCGCATTCCGCCCGACCACGAGTCAAAGCCCCAAACACGTCTTTTTGAGGGTCATACCAGTAGACACCATAGTCCAGGTCATCAAAGAACTGCTTAAAGAGCGTAAACTCGGAGTGGGCGACCTCCACCATAAGGAATGGCCGATTCTTGCGAATTGTTTCAGCGGCACCAAGAACCACTTGGTAATCAAAGCCTTCAGCATCTATCTTAATGATCGAAGGCTCAAGATTGAGGTCATCAATGCGAACGATTCTTGCCTCCGATTTCACAATCGTTAGACGCTTTCGAACTCGCTCGCCGAACGTCTCAATGACGCCGCGCAAAACCAGATCTTCACTGGTTGAAGTAAAGGTGTGAAGGACCACGGGGTGATAGACCGGCGTAAAAAAGGTTAATTCACTGTCCACATCTCCGGCTCCGGCCACGAGATAATCGAAATTGAGCAGTCTCTTTTTGAGACCCGCGAGTCTTCTTTCATGAATAGGATTAGGCTCTAACGAATAGATCGGAACCGAAGCATAAAACCGCCGGAAATCTAAGGCAGAGATGCCTGTGTTAGCGCCTATGTCGAGAAAGAGGCTGTTCGAATGTCTGCCGAAGTGCTTGAGGGCAAAGTAGCTCGCGTCATGGGGAAGAAAAATTGGCAGTTCATTCACTGCAGTCCAAGCCAACCACCAAATGTAGGGATGAGATTCAACCAGTTTCATCAAGCGGCTTCGTAAATGCTTTAGCACGGACGCGACGTTATTCCGTTCTTTCGTAAAGCCGAAATAGCCAGTGGCGCAGAAGGATCCACTGGGCACAGTTGAGTCTTCCAATCATGAAGGATTCTTCCCGCTGGATATAGCGACTCCTCTGGAATCAGGCACCCTTGCTCGGGAGTAAGTCTTGACAAGCAGCGATCGCAAGCCCATTCTATGCGAATGCTAGAGGAACTTCCCCGGACCGCCGTGGTGGGCGCCAGCGGCTTCATTGGGCGCTATATTTGGGAGAGCTACCGCGCTTTCCAGCCAGACTGCCTGGGGACCGCAGCCCGTCGTTCCATACCGGGCCTGCGAACCTTCGACTTGCGGGCGGACCCCGCCGACCTCCGGCTGGCAGAGCAAGGTTATCAAGAGGTTATTATTGCCGGCGCACGCTCGCTAGTGGGAGATTGTCGAGACAACCCCGAGGAAACTTACGAAGTCAATGTCACGGGGACTCTTCGCTTTATTGAATCCTGTAGAGCCAACGGGATCCGGGTTGTCTTCCTTTCCAGCGATTACGTCTTCCCTGGTACAACTGGGGAATACACGGAGAGTAGCATTGCTGGTCCCACAACCGAATATGGACGTCAGAAGTGGGCCGTAGAACAGCGATTGGGTGACTGGGGCGGAGATTCTCTGGTGGTGCGCCTCAGCAAAATTTACGGACTCCAAAAAAATGATGGAACCTTGCTTAACGACTTGGCCGACAATTTAGTCCACGGAAGGTCCCTGCGCGCGGCTAACGACCAGTTCTTTTCTCCAACCTGGGTGGTGGATGTGGTAGGTGGGCTGCTAGCGGTGCTTCGGCAAAGACTCCGAGGAATCATCCATCTTTGCGCTCCAGAGCCCGCCTCTCGTTACACGCTGGCTCAGGCGCTGTCCAACGAGTTGGAGACCGACCCCTCACTGATCGAGGGAATTCCTCTTCATGACTATCCAGGCATGGCCTTCCGCCCGCTCAACACGGCTATGCGAGCCGACCGCCTGCAGCGTGAAGTGGGCTACAGCTTTTTGTCCGTGAGGGAAGCAGTGCGAAAGACTGCCGACAATTGGAGGTGACGTGTCGTTGGTCGACGCGATACTGAACTATCCGTGCGCCTTTCAGGGAGTAGGCCGCGGCGAGGCCATACCAGGCGCCCGGCGCCTAAGTGTTTCCTCTAAAACCTTTGCTTGAGGCGTAGAGGAAGAACCCAATGAAGGGCTGAGCGCTTTCACTCTCAAAGTGGGGACCACATGAGCGATATCCGTGGGAAAATCCTTATGACTTTTGTAGTTCCTTGCCTCAATGAGAGCCCGAGGATTGAGCAAACACTGGAGAACATTCAAGAAGGCTGTCGGCTCAGCAAAACGGAGAATTACGAGATTTTGGTGGTGGACGACTACTCCACGGACGACACCTCAGCAGTCGTTAGGCGTTACATCGAACGAACGCAGAGCGCGACCTTTATCCGCTTGATACGTCACGAGCAGAATCGAGGGCTCGGGCGCTCGTATGTCGACAGCGCTTTTTTGGCCAGAGGGAAGTACTATCGATTAGTGTGCGGAGACGCGGCGGAACCCAGCCTCAGTATAGCGCAGGTCCTTTCTCAACGAGGCCAAGCTGATATCATTCTTCCCGTCCACGATCGCTTGCTTCCCGGGCGGTCTCTGGGGCGGCACGTGATATCCAAATTTTTTACTTTTCTGGTAAACCGAATATCTGGGCATCAGATCACTTATTATAACGGTAGTCCTTTGGTCCTCCGCTACGATGTCATGCGCTGGGCCCCTAACAGTTTTGGATTTGGGTTTCAGGCCGACCTAGTGACTCGCCTTCTCGATGAGGGCAGAAGCCATCGAGAGGTGTTCGTGGAAGTCACCCATGTGGAGAAAGATCGCGAGAATTCTGCTCTAAATTTACGAAATTTTCTCTCGGTAGGTCACACTTTATTGGAAATCAGCATTCGCCGAGCGCGCAAATTTCTCTACCCGCTCCCTCCGAACCGGCCCAAAATCACTCCGCCTGAAGAGACGGAGTTTTTTCCGTGAAGTTCCTTGGCAAGGACCGCGAACTTCAGGGATTCTCCGGCTGATATGCCCAGCCAAATTTCCCTGCCACCCTTCGCGAGAAGATGTCATGTCTGCGACGAATACACGTTAATACTGTTTCCCGAGTATTCTCTGTTCAAACGCGTAACGTCAGACACCAAGCCGTGGCCTGCGGGCGGGCACCTCGGGCGTTGTGCATCCTGTGGCTGCGTCCAAGCGCTTGTGGATGACGAGTGGCGCAGGGAAATCGCTGCTATCTACGATGGCTACACCCTCTTTTTCCAAGCTGACGGGGCAGAGCAGAAGATCTTTGAGCCCACCTCCGGAACACCCACGGGGCGTTCGGATCGACTAGTCGATAACTTGTTGCGGCACAGTTCGTTACCCAAGAATGGGCGGCTTCTTGATTTTGGTTGCGGCAATGGCAATTTTCTGCGTAGCGCGAGCGAGAAGCTTCCCGGATGGACATTCTCCGGTCTAGAATGGGATGAAAAATATGCCGACCAAGTATTGGCGATTCCGCGGGTCGAGAATCACTACACCGGACCTGTCGAGGGAATCCCCGGAGAGTTCGACGCCATTTCGATGATTCACGTCCTCGAACACATCGAGGCGCCGCGGCAGTTTCTTGAAAAGGTGAGGCAAAAGCTTAAGCCCGAGGGTTGGCTTATTATTCAACTACCATACTACGTCGAGAGTCCATTCGAATTGTTCGTGGCCGACCATTCCTCGCATTTTGACTGCCCCACGATTCACGCGCTGGTTACCTCCGCGGGATTTCAAGTTGAGCTTGTCGACACTGGATGGGTGACGAAAGAGATTACTTTGATCGCCCGGAATCGAACATCGGTAAGCGAGGAATCGAGCGGGCCGTCACCGTCTGTCCCGGCCGTACTCGAATGGCTCGGCGCGGTGGTGAGAGATGCCGCGACCCTCTCAGGCACTTCACCGCAGTTTGGTCTGTTCGGCACCGCGATCGCGTCCACGTGGTTGTTTGGTGAATTGGAAGACCGCGTCGCTTTCTTCGTTGACGAGGATCCAGACCGTATCGGAAAGGAAATCTTTGGCCGGCCGATTTACAGTCCCGCGACCGTACCGCCCGGCAGCGACGTCTATGTCGGGCTTGCGCCGGAGATCTCGCGACGGGTGACTCGTCGCCTGCAGTCCGCCTCCGTGCGCTATCACCAGGTCGCGCCGCTGTCGTAGACTCTCAGTCCTGCGCCGAAGAGTTGCTCGAGTCGGGAAAGTTGCCGATAGATTCCCTTGCCCCTATAATTGCCGTTTTGACCAACGCCGCCACATCTCCTCAATCAGCCGTACATCCTCTAAGGCATCTCTACCCGGGCTCAACCCTGGTTCTTCACTGAGAACTCCGTCGACAAAGGCCTGGGCCTGCCGACGAAAAGCCCAAGTCCAGTCGCAGCGGGGTCGCAACACTTGTTGCACCTCTCCGGCCCTGTAAAGCTCGATGCTCGCCGGCACGTTCTTGAGCAGGGCCGGCGGAGTCTTCAGTAATATTCGACCATGCTCAAAAAAGAACTCGGTGCTCTCATCCCAATCCCTGTCGCTGGTGCGACCCGTCTCAAGGGTTGCCGCGAACCTTCCGAAATCGAGCACGGCTATCCGTCCATTCATTGGCTCAAAACGCAAGTGCTCAATCTCGGGCGTTCGCCCTATAAGAAAGCGCAAAAGGTTTGTGTTGTGGGAGTAAGTGTTCAAATAGAAATGATAGTGACGAGCGTCCACTTCACTAAAATCGTCTGGCGCGATGGCCCAACCCGAGTCAGGATACGTAGCCTGCTCATCCGTGACCACGTGTCCGTCAGCGCGACAATAAGATTCGCCCATGAAGCAATGCGCTCGGACGAAATTCAAATCTCCTAGTTCACCCGTCGCCAAAACTTGATCGAGCAGTCTCTTGGCTTCTTGAACACCCTCGTCATGACGCTTCATGTATCCAACGACATACTGGACGCCCTGTCGCTCAGCTTCCTCAACCAATCGAAGGGATTGCTCCACGGTTCCCGCCATAGGTTTTTCCGAAAAAACGTGCTTGCCGGCTCTCAAGCAGTCCATCACGATCGGTCCAGTGAAGGGGCGAGGCACAACAACCACCACCGCTTCGACTTCCGCATCTTCTAAAAGTTCCTGGTGAGTTGCGTAGGTTCGAGGGATCTCGTAGCGCGCGGCCACCCGACGCCGAAGCTCCGGTCGCATTTCAGCAATGGCAACAACGCGACAAGAATTCAATTCTACGAAGTTCATGAGATGGGCGATCTGGCCGATAAAACCAGCTCCTATCATACCTATTTTTAGGCAGCGTTGCTCTGTCACATCAATCCAGATCGGCCAGACTCACAACCCTCACCTCGGGGCAACAGACCACAAACTTTCCACCCTTTTCCAAATACTCTCTGTTCTTGGCGATAATCTTCTTCGCGTGAATCCAAGCCAAGATGATGGTGAAGTTAGGCATCCGCTTCAGGAGTTCTGAGGTGGGAAGGACCTTTATCTGATGACCAGGTGTGTATCGATGAATCTTTTGCGGATGATCATCGACCACGAACTCGATGACCTTGCCCAGCCCAAGCTGATTGATGAAGGTTGGTCCGCTGCGGGCCGCACCGTAGGCAGCAACCGTCGCACCCTGTTCTTTCCACTCTGCCACCAAGCGACCAGCGTCGTAGCTCATGGCATCGAGTTTTGCTCCTAAGGCACGGACTGCCTCGGGACGGTCCAACTTACGCTCCTCTTCTAAGCCCAACAGATCCTGCACCGAAGTTTGCACGGTCAGTGGACCACCACGAAGCTGAACGGCTCCCAAAATCGATCCGCTCTGAATTGTATTCCGCTCTACCCCAACAAGTTCCATTCCGTGCCGAGCCAAGAACTTTTGCATCGGCTTCACGGAATGATGACACATATGCTCGTGGAAGATCGTCCCGAGGAGAGTCTTGTCGATAATATCGAGGAGATACTGGGCTTCAAAGTAAAAAATGCCGTCGGGAGCCAGCAAACTTCTGATACCCTCCGCCATCGCGGCCATGTCGTCGGTATGCGCGAAAACGTTAAAAGCTGTTATAACGCTGGCAGGTCCGTGTTGCTCGCGGATTTCTTGAGCCAAATCAGGAGAGAAAAGCTTGGGAATCGTTTCAATACCGGACCGTGTTGCCGCCTTGGCGATCGCCTCGGCCGGGTCCACACCTAAGACTCGCAGTCCGGCTTCCTTAAAAGGGCGGAGAAGAGTTCCGTCGTTGCTTCCAATGTCCACGACAAGGCTGTTCGCAGCGGGCTGATGCCTTTCCAAAATTGTCGTGGCGACCTCGCGAAAATGCTCAACGATACCTTGGGTCTGACCCGAATGGTAAGTATAATCTTTCCAAAGCACCTCTGGGTCTATGACGTCTAACAGTTGAACGTGCCCACAATCTAGACATTGGTAAAGATCTATAGGGAAAACATCCGTGGCCTGTCCAACTTGGTCTTCGCTCACATATTTCTCAGCCAGCGGAATCGGCTCTAGTTCCACGACCTTTTCTGTGTTCGAACTGTCGCAGAGCCGACACGTTTCTCGATGGTGAACCCCTGCGCGGAGTGGATGACTCATTGGTGATTCTTCGCCTTTCTGGCAATTCTCCTTTTCCCATCGAGTCAGGCGTCGGGCGGCGGTGAAGGGCCCACAGCAGACGACCGAGACTTCAGACTCTACTCAAAATAGATGTAGGAATAATCTCCAGTATATCCAGCTTGTTGATAGATCCAATTCCACTCCTGCGGTGTGTAAAAACACTCGCAAGTCAGTTGCCAATAAAGAAGATTCGCTTTCTCTACTTCGTTACGATAAGACTCGACGGCAATATAACGATGGTCCCGCCCAACCCGCTCGATCTCCTTGAGAGCCGCAAAAAGGTCAAAAATGTAAAGATTGTGGAGGGTTGTGAGGGAGAACACCAGATCGAAACTGTTGTCTTCGTAAGGAAGCTTTTGAGCCTGCCCCACTTGTAGAAAGGGTCTGACCTCCTCTTTGGAGTGCTCCACAGCGTAGGGGGAGATGTCGACCCCGTGCACTTCCAAACCGGGGACCGCCCGGGTGAGTTCATAAAGCAGAAACGCTTTACCGCAACCGACGTCAAGAACCCGGTTTCCAGCTTTCAGTCCATAATGCTCAGCCATTTTTTGAGCCACCGGAAACCATCGACCATCATACTTCATCCCACCGTAACCGAAACGTCGGTCGCCGTCCCAGTAGTCTTGACCGAATTGACGTGCTATTTGAGCACACTCAGCTTTAGGGTGCTGGTTGACCCGTCCTAGATAGTCGCGCTCGGTCTTTGTGTGAAGGGGAGTTAGAAAATCTACGCTCATACGAAATCGGTTCGCAGCCTCTAAGGCGGGCCCTGCACCAGAACGACTGCGGAAACCCGAACCTATTCTTTGTCCCGAGCGTCTTGTGGCAGTTCAACGAGGTCCATCCAGCAATGCAGAACCGCCGCATGCGCCGTTTCCGCGGCGCTATAAGTGTCCGCAGGGATGTAGGCGTTGAGATCGCCCAACCCTCGGAGAGGATTTTGGGCCTCAAAAGCGGTCACCGTGATCACAGTGAGTCCCATCTTCTTGGCCACCCCTACGCAATGAAGAATGTTCGGGGATCTGCCGGAACTAGAAATCGCCACGAGCAGATCGCCACGACGTCCCCGCCGACTCAGCGGCTCAGAGTAGACCGACTCGAAGGAGATATCATTAGAAACAGCAGTCATCAAACAAACGTCGGAAAAAACCTGAGTGTGAAGGTGACCGTTCTTGGCCAAGTCTGCAGCGAAATGGCTTGCCATGCTTGCGCTGGCCCCGTTGCCGATCAGATAGATGGTTTTACCAGAATCGCGAACCTCAAAGGTCCATTGGCGCCAGCACTCAAAACCTCGGTCGTGATCGAAGGTCTCACCGCCGGCGGTGAACTCAAGTCCATTGAGAAGTCGCGTCAGATGTTCAACATTTTCGCGCCATACCATGGCTGCCGGATTTGACGCCCTAACCACCTTTCCTTGGCTCAAGCCCGCGGGTTTAGGCAGGACAAATATAGAAATGGCGGAGAAACCTCTCCCCAGCGAGGTGATCGTGAACGAAACGAGCCAAAAAGTGGTCAGAGCGATCTTTGACAAACCAGGTTTTTCCACGGATTTATTTCTCACTCCAGAGGAGCTTGATAAGGCTCGTCTTTGGACCACCCACCTTTGGCTGCGGCAGATAGAGGAACTCTATCCGGCCAAGTTGGACGAAATCCGCGAGGCCGGACTCGTGAACTATCACGAATTCTCTGGAGATATGGAGCACAGCACGATGTGGACTCGAGCGGCCCGTTGTTTTCCCCCCGCTATGGCAGTAGAGTTGCAGACCCTCCCGTTTTTCAGGAAACTCGAGGGTGTTTTTGGCCCCTATCTCATCTCCGACTATGCAAACTGCGGATATGCCGACTTTACCTGGCGGCTCTGTAGACCTGAAGCCGATTCCGACGTCGGGCCACTCCACACCGACGGCTCCTTCTGGCGTATCGACGGAATGGAATCCCCCGCAGGCTATGTGCGCCTAAAATGCTGGGTCGCGCTCCACAATGAGCCCGGGCTTTCCGGCCTTCTTGTGGTGCCCAACTCCCATAGACACAAGAATCCTTACAAGGCAGTCACGCGGCATGGACGTCCCAAGCCGGAACTTCTTCACGAAGACGCAGCGACCCCCATCCTCCCGCTCACACAGCCAGGAGGGGTCATCCTCTTTCATGACAATTTGCTCCATGGCGGTGCCGTCGGGCGAGGCACCGCAACCAGGGTGAGCCTTGAATTCACTCTTTTCGCGCGCCGTGAAGTTGCCGAACCGTTTCTAACCAGCGGGACTCCGCCTGAAGTGGACTACGACGCCACCGTTACGGTTTGAGGTAGGCTCTAGTTGAGTGCCAGTCTCTTCATCTGGCGCACGTTGTTGTACTGATCTCCGTCCGGCGCATCTGGCAGAAGACCCTCGGAAAAGGCTCGAAGGAGGTCGCGTGCGCCGTCTTCGATCGTTCTCCGGGGAGTAAAGTCTAAGACTCTGCGAATCTTGTCTGAAGAGATGTGGTAGGAACGGATGTCGTCGGAGGGTTCGGTTCGGATCGGAATCTCGCTCCACTCAGGAAACTCTTCCTTGATCACTTTAGCGATGATTCGGGCAGTGTCAGCAACTGAGTAGTTGTGATAGGCCGCGTTGAAGATCTGATTGTGAATCTTGTCGTCCTCGACTTCGAGCAAACGACAGTACAGGTCAATCATATCTTGCATATGCAGATTAGGTCGCATCTGGCTGCCTCCGAACACAGTGATCTCGCGCTTAAAATAGGCGTGGCTGGTGAGGATGTTCACAGTAAGGTCAAGACGCTGCCGGGGAGAGTATCCACATATTGTGGCGGGACGCACAATGACCGGAGTAAACTCAGCACACGCCTCGCTCTGCAATAGAGGCTCACACTGCGCTTTGTACTTGTTATAGAGACTCACCGGAACCAGAGGATGCTCCTCTGTCACATTCGGGTCATCGCTCACTCCGTAGACGCTTCCTGAAGAGGCGAAAACAAAGCGATTCACCCCTGCCTGCTTGGCGCATTTAACGAACGGACCAAAGGATTCGAAATTGACGGAACGGCTTAAATCGGGGTCCAACAGGACACTCGGGTCGTTCGAGATACAGGCCAAGTGAATCACTGCGTCACAATCCTTCACAAGCTGAGACACAGCCCGTGGATCTCGGACGTCGCCCTCCAGAAGCACTAAATGCGGGTGGTCGGCGACAGCCTTGAGCGGTTCGGATCCGTAAAGAAAAAGGTCCAGGACCTTGACACGATATCCTTCATGAAGAAGGCGAGGGACCAGCACCGAGCCGACATAGCCGGCCCCACCTGGAATCGCTATTGTGGAAAAACGTTTCATTCTCTTTGGTTCTTTGGTAGGCGCCTCATGGGCTCCTTTTGAGTTTTTTTCACAATGTCAAGATTCCAGGCCGGTAAACAGGCTGAGCAGCGTCGCCTTTTCGAATGAGACGATCGGTTCACCTAGAAAGGTTCCGTCAGGCCGAAGCGCGCAAGGGGCCCGATGGCCATGCGATCCTATTTCCACCTGACCGCCCAGCATATCTATCGGGTCAAAGGCGTACTTTTGCGAACTCTTTGGAGAACAGAAGCGCGCCTACAAAGCTTCCTGCGGCGTATGAAGCCGGGACCCCTGACACTTTTTTCCGATGTCACGGCTCACTGGCTGGGGAGCGCTCTTGGTTTTGCCGCCTCGCTGCGACTAGCCGACCATCTCGCGCCCAAGCAGACACAGTCTGTGGCGGAGCTCGCCGAACTCATCTCGATGCAGCCATCGGATCTTCTGCGCTTGCTTCGAATCCTGGCGGCCCACGGCTACTTCCAACTTTCGGATGGTGGACAGCACGTCTCTCACACCAGGCTCTCGATGGCTCTTCGAAGCGAAGCAGTACGCGCGTTCACCGAACTACAGGCGCGGCTTTGGTATCGTCAATCCTTTTCTCCCAAGCATATGAAGGCGGCCTGTGAAGGTGGACTGAGCGGGTTCGAGGTCGCTACCGATCGACACTTTTTTGATCATATCGAGAATCAGCCTCAAGATGCGCTTCTCTTCCTGGAATCCATGGCCGACATCACGAGGTTCTGCACGCCTTATCTTGTGGAATGTCTGCCAGTGACCCCGAGTTCGCGCGTCCTTGACGTAGGCGGTGGCGACGGAGAGTTGGCAAGGGCCTTGGCGACCTCTCTGCCGGACCTTGTCATCGGCGTGGTCGACAGGTCCCAGACGGATCGTTCGAGTGAGAACACGAGTTCGAAGTATCGCTTTCATCAAGGAGATTTTTTCCGGTCAGTTCCCGAGGGCTACGACCATCTGCTGCTCAAGAATATCCTGCACGATTGGAACGATGAACTGTGCTTGGCTATTCTGAGACATTGCCGAGCTGCCGTTGAGGTCGGGGACCGTCTGACGGTGATCGAATGCCTCTTGCCGGGGGCAGGCGAAGAGACGACCGCGGACGCGGATACTTTCGCTTTGGACTGGAATGTCTGGGCAACGCTATCGGGACGGGAACGAACGGCTCAAGAATACCAAGAACTGTTGGCACAAGTCGGTTGGAAGTTCGAGAAGGCGCAGCCGACGGCAACGCCCTACTGGCTGCTTCACGCTAGAGCCGAATGAAGTCCTAGGATTTCTTCGGGCGGTCGATGGGGTCGTTTTTGACATTCACCCAAGTCAAGTAGGCGTTGATCACATCGTCGCCTTGCAAAAAGAGTTTTTGAAGTTGCCGGTGTTCCTTTTTGAGGCGCTTGAGTTGCGGATCGTGCTTTTCGACCTCTAAGAGGCGTTCGTGCAGGTAGGTCATGACTTTGCCGACGAAGGTCGCCAGTTTATCGGCTTTTTTTCCCGCTGACCGTTCCTTCTCGACCCAGGTGTCGACCTCGCCATGAATCTTGTCGACAGCAGCTTTGTGCTGGGGCGGGAGCTTAGCTAAACCATCTTCGAAGGTCTTGACGGCGTTGTTGAAGGCCGCCTGCTCTCGGCTCATCTGCAGATCGGCGTTGTCGACCACGATGAAGGGCAGACAGATCTCGATCTGCGGGGCTGGGGCCACAATGGGCACAGGCGGTGGAAGATCCGTAGGCAACATTCTGAATAATTACGCTACAGTGTAGGAAAACGCCTTCTCAAACCGTCGAGTTGGCTACGGACCCGAGCCTCGAAATGGCGGAGTGAAGGATAGGGCTAGCGTGAGGACTTGGCTGAGAGTGCGTAGATTTTTTTAGGATAGTTGGCCATCTCGCGATACTTCCCAGCGGCTCCACCTTTGTAGATCATAACGCAAGCCGCATAGAGCGGGGAATCGGCGGGCCCGGTGCCGACCAGTTCGTTCCAGTCGTGGGGGTTCTTCCCCATCTCCACGGCCTTCGCCATGGCCCGCATCACTGTGCCACCGCCACCGTTGTAGGAGGCGAATCCCAGCATGTTCAGATTATCGCCTTCCGGCAGTCCTCGTGACTTAGAGTCTTCATGAACGATGGCTCCGAAGGGGCACTTCTTGTCGGGTCGGTTGAGCAGAATTCCGAAGTAGTTATCCGGCTCTAGAATCACTCGTTGCTTTTCCGCGAGAACCAGAAGGCCGACCGCTAGGGCTTTCTCTGGAATGAGTCGCTCGTCCACCGGATAGGTGGAGAGCCCAAACCGCTTGGCAGTATCCGGAGCGATCTGCACGAGTCCCGCGCAACCGGTTCGGCTGAAGGCATCTTTCTTGAAAGCGGATTCCGTGGCGATGAGCGCTTTGAAGAGAACCGGGTCGACGGGATGCTCGGCATCTGGCCAGTTCGCCTGGATGGCTTCGACGATCATGTCGTTGTAAGCATTTTCAGCGGGCCCATACCCCCAGTTAGTGACCAGATCGCCCGCCTCGATTTCCACGAGGTTTGCGCGAGTGGGGACCTCTGGGAAGAGCGGCACGATGGCGGCCCGTTGAAAGGAGTCTGTCCAACTCGTCGAGTCCGCTCGGGCAGGTGAAGTGAAGGCGGCGAGCGCGACCGCTCCTGCCATCAATCCGGTCGAGAGGCGCTTTTTCCAGGTTTTAGACAATGCAAAGCTCATAGACATGGCTACTGCAGTTCTCAAGTTGTCTGGGCTGTCCTGGGAGCGAAAGGGAAATCTCTGGCGGGGGAAAGAGCGTATCGATTGACTCTTAGAGGTCGGTTTGGCGCCGAAAGAGGATGAAGCTTGTTCCTCTGGAGGCCGACCAAGAGACGAGGAGTCCTCGTTCCTTGTACTGGAGGGTGTTCTCTTCGGCTTCTTCGGAGTCGTTGCCAGAACTTAGGCTCTGTGAACGGCTCACCCCGCTGGGAGACCCCAGAGCGTTCTTGAGTTGTCGAAGGCTCCAGCGACTAGCATCGGCTCCGTCAACTTCGGGAAGGCCACCTTCGATCTTGAAGATCTGATCGGTTCGATCGAACGCGATCTTTAGAGTGGGGGTGATAGTCGATGGGTCGCCCCAGTATTCGACGGACTCTACGCTCGAGGAAGTGGCGCCTTGCCGAAAACTCGGGGGGCCCAACGTGTCGGTCATTTGCTGATAGGACATTCCCAGCCTCAGCCCAGACACCGTGACAAGGGCCTTCGACCGATTCCAACCAGCCATGAGCGAAATCAACCCCAAAAGCATCAATATACCCACGACCGGCATTCGGTTTTCGGAAAATCTTTTCGATGGGGTCGACCTGCTCACTTTGATAGGGTAACATGCGGCGCTCCTGGAGTCACTTGCTATGAGCCCGTAAAAGAGGATTCCTTCTTTTTGGGCTGAGGCAGGATTTTGCGAATTTATCTTGACTCGTAAGAAGGAGTTTCGTGGATGTCCCTAGGATATGCGCGATTCGGCCGTGCGCATTGTTAGCCGGCTACGGAGGATGAACCGAACATTATGGATGTCAACAATTTCGATGCTTTAGAGATCAAACTGGCCTCACCGCGCCAGATCCGCGAGTGGTCTTACGGTGAAGTGAAGAAACCAGAAACGATCAACTACAGAACTCTCAAGCCTGAGCGTGATGGGCTCTTCTGTGAGCGCATTTTTGGTCCCATTAAGGACTGGGAATGTGCCTGCGGTAAGTACAAGAGGATCCGCTATAAAGGCGTGATCTGTGACAAGTGCGGTGTGGAAGTCACCCGTTCAAAGGTGCGCCGCGAGCGCATGGGTCACATCGAGGTCGCCTCACCGGTGACTCACATCTGGTACTTTAAGGGTGTGCCTTCTCGTCTCGGCCTATTGCTCAATATGTCTCCCCGCATGCTGGAGAAGGTGATCTATTTCGCCTCCTACGTGGTGATCGACCCAGGCGACACGCCGCTTGCCAAACGCAGTCTCCTTACTGAAATGGAGTATCGCGAAGCTCGCGAGAAGTACGGTCCTGTCTTTCGCGCCGGCATGGGCGCCGAGGCCGTTAAAGAGATGCTTCAAGAGATTGATGTCGCGGAACTCTATGAGGAGCTTCGTGAAGGCATCAAAACGATGTCTGGACAAAAGCGGACCAAGGCTGTTAAGCGCCTGGAAGTCGTTAACGCCTTCAGGACATCGGGCAACCTGCCCGAGTGGATGGTCCTGGACGTTGTGCCTGTCATTCCGCCCGAGTTGCGACCGATGGTTCAACTCGATGGTGGTCGTTTCGCGACCTCGGATCTCAACGACCTCTATCGTCGTGTGATCAACCGTAACAATCGACTCAAGCGACTCCTCGACCTCGGCGCTCCTGAGATCATCGTCAAGAACGAGAAGCGTATGCTTCAAGAGGCCGTCGATGCTCTGATTGACAACGGCCGACGTGGCCGCCCGGTCACCGGCCCGAACAACAGACCTCTGAAGTCTTTGTCGGATATGCTCAAAGGTAAGCAAGGGCGTTTCCGTCAGAACCTTCTAGGTAAGCGTGTCGACTATTCCGGTCGTTCCGTAATCGTCGTTGGACCGTCGTTGCGGCTGCATCAGTGCGGACTCCCTAAGGAGATGGCGCTCGAACTCTTCAAGCCTTTCGTAATGAAAAAGCTTGTGGACCGCGGACTCGTTCACAACATCAAATCGGCCAAACGAATGGTCGAGCGCGTTGTGCCCGACGTCTGGGATGTGCTCGAAGAAGTCATTGAGGACCATCCCGTTCTGTTGAACCGTGCTCCTACCTTGCATCGATTGGGCATTCAGGCGTTCGAACCCGTGTTGGTGGACGGGAAAGCTATTCAGCTTCATCCCCTGGTTTGTACCCCGTATAACGCCGACTTTGACGGTGACCAGATGGCTGTCCACCTTCCGCTTTCGGCGGGGGCTCAGGCCGAGGCGCGCATCTTGATGCTCTCCTCGAACAACATCTTGCAACCGGCCTACGGAAACCCGGCCACGGTACCGAACCAAGACGTCGTTTTGGGAATGTACTTTCTCACCATCGAAAAGCACGACTCCAAAGGTGAAGGGAAGCACTTCTCCTCCATCGAGGAAGCCGTTTCCGCTTACGAAGAGGAAGTCATCGAACTGCAGGCTCCAATCAAAATCGAAGTCGACGGAGTCTTGAAGCAGACCACGGTTGGACGAGCCATTTTCTGGCGCGGACTGCCCCACGCCATTCAAGACGGGAGCGACCCCTTCGAGTCGGACTATGAAGGTCCGGAGCCTTTGGGCACCCCTGGACATAAGCTAACTTATGATGAGATGAACAAGACTTTCGCTAAGAAAGATCTCGTGAAACTGATCAAGAAAGTCCACGACCATCACGGTAACAACCGGACGGCAAGCCTTTTGGATCAGATCAAGATGCTCGGCTTCCGCTATGCTACGAAATCTGGAACGACGATCGGCATTGTCGACATTCGCATCCCTCCGGAGAAACCGGCAATTCTCGAGCGGTCCGACCTTCGGGTTCAAGCGCTCGACAATTGGTTGGCCATGGGCTTCATCACTGAAGATGAGAAGTATCGTGGGCTGAAGACTATCTGGTCGGAAGCCACCAATGCGGTGGAAAAAGCGATGATGCGTCATCTTGACCGTCTGAACTCGGTTTTCATGATGGCCACTTCTGGTGCTCGTGGTAACCCAGCGCAGGTTAAGCAGATTGGTGGAATGCGAGGCTTGATGGCTGACCCGTCCGGTCGAATCATTCCGCTCCCTGTACGGGCCAATCTTCGCGAAGGTTTGACCGTTCTCGAATACTTCATCTCGACCCACGGTGCTCGAAAAGGTCTTGCAGATACAGCCTTGCGTACGGCCGACTCGGGTTACCTGACTCGTCGATTGATCGACGTCTCGCAAGATGTGATCATTCGGTTGGACGACTGCGAAATTGAATTCGGAGAAGCCAATACGGTGGAAGTCCAACCGGCCGCGGTAGGAATAGACATCAAGGTCCCAATCTGGGAACGTCTCTCGGGGCGTGTCGCGGGTGCGGATCTCGAGTACGAACTCAAGGACGGCACCAAAAAGTCTCTTACCAAAGGCGAAATGATCAATGAAGATCAGGCCATCGAAGTCGGGGACTACGTGATGAAGTCTTGCGATGCCTCGGTAGAGCGACCTAAGTGGCCTAAGGTTCGTGTTCGCTCGCCGCTGGGATGTAAAGCTATGCACGGCTTGTGTGCCAAGTGTTACGGAAAGAACTTGGCTACCGGACACCTCGTTGAGATGGGTGAAACTGTGGGTATTATCGCGGCTCAGTCCATCGGCGAACCGGGAACTCAGCTGACTTTGCGAACCTTCCACACCGGTGGTGTGGCGGTTGAGGATATTATCCAAGGTCTCCCTCGTGTTGAAGAGCTTTTCGAAGCTCGTAAACCGAAAGGGCACGCGACGCTCTCTGAACTTGCCGGAGTGGTTTCGCTCGACGAGGAGAAGGGTCTGCGAACCATTGCCGTCACTACACCCTCGGGCGAGCAGTTCAGTATCGGAGTGCCTTTCTCGGCCCGCTTGTCGGTTCGAGACGGAGACACCGTCGAGATTGGCGACCAGTTGGTCGAAGGATTCTTGAATCCGCACGACATTCTGAGACTGCTCGGTGTTGCCGAGTGTCACCGCTACATCGTGGATCAAGTACAGAATGTGTATCGTGACCAAGGTGTGGACATCAACGACCGCCACGTCGAAGTGATCGTTCGTCAGATGCTTAAGAAAGTGCGGGTTGAAACCGGCGGCGACACAGACATGCTGCCGGGCTCACTGCAGGATCTGTTGCTCTTCCAGGCGGAGAACCAGCGAGTCGTCGAAGAACTCGAGGGTGAACCGGCGGAAGCAAAGCGAGTCTTGTTGGGTGTGACGAAAGCGTCGCTCGCTACAGAGTCGTTTCTCTCCGCCGCCTCCTTCCAGGAGACCACGAGAGTGCTCACCGACGCGGCCATTAAAGGCAAGCGCGATGAGTTGCGCGGCTTGAAAGAGAACGTGATCATCGGGAAGCTGATTCCTGCCGGTACAGGTATGACCGAATATCGAGACATCGAGATCGAAATACCTCGCGACGCTTCGGCTTCGGCTCCCTCCACGACTCCAGAAGACATTCTGGCGGCCGAACTTGGGGCCGCGCTCGGCGAGCGCTAGGCAACTCGGCCACATAGCCAAAGAAAAAACCCAGGACATCTGTCCTGGGTTTTTTCTTTGCTTCTAGGCCACTGATCTCAGAGAGATAAAGTCATTCTGCGGATGTCTTTTGTTAGACGAGAAAAGGCTTGGTCATCCAAGCATCGATGGATTCTTTGGGACTGGGCTCGGCAAAGAAGTTCCCTTGGCCCCAGTCACAACCGCTTTGGCGTAGGAAACGACTCTGCTCTAAGGACTCTACGCCTACGGCAAGGCTCTTCTTTTCCAAGGCATTGGAGAGAGCCAAAATAGCTTTGCAGAAGGGGCGGGTCTCGTCACGATGCAAGGCGGCGACAACCCTGCGGTCAACCTTGACGTAACGAAGCGAGAGCGGACTCAGAAGCAGTAAGGCTCGGGTGTCGAAGTCGGCGTCGTCCAAGGCCAGACCGATTCGAGATTCGGATAGCTGCTCCAGCACCTCTCTGACCGTATCAAGCGTGGTCGAACTCGAGCTTTCGAGAATTTCGATGACGATCGATTCGGGACGGACGTTGGTGCGCTCGAGGGCCCCCAAGATGACCGACAGAAAGGATGGGTCGAGCATCTGCTGAGAGGACAGATTGAGGGCGAAAAGTAGGCTGGGATGAGCTTGGGCGGTAGCGATCACTTCCTCGACCACCCAGCGACCGATGGGGAACAGCATATTGCTCACCTCCGCGGCGTTAAAAAAACGGGCGGGATTGAGCAGGCCGTGGACAGGGTGGTCCCATCGGATCAGAGCTTCCGTGCCCACGACCTGGCCGGATTTGAGATCAACAAAGGGTTGGTACAGGAGTTTGAGATGTCCCTCGGATAGAGCGGACTCGAGTTCATCTGACAGGACCTTCAAGCGCTCCTGGTCTCTGAGCATCTCTCGGTTGAAGACGGCCCAGTCCGCGTCGGGATGATTTTTAGCCCGCTGAAGCGCCCTGTGAGAGGAAGCGACCAAGTCTGAAGCGCCTTCGCAGAGCGCGCTGGTGCTCATCCCTACGGATACTTTGATGGTGACGGGTCGCCCGAGGGTTTTGAAAGGTTTTTCGAGGTCGTTGACAATCCGGTGAACGAGGGCTTCGCCCTTCGCGTAGATTGAGTTGGGATGAAGATCGCTGACCTCAGTGGAGCCCGAGACGCAGATCACGAAATGGTCGCTGTTAGCGCGAGAGAAAAGACAATCGGAATCGACGAGCTTGGAAAATCTCTGAGCGATCTGACCCAACAATGCGTCGCAAGCCGGTGTCCCTAAGACTTCGTTGAGGACAGAAAACCTGGCGATGTCCAGGGTGAGGAGACCAAGAGAAAAACTGTCTTCCTGCGCCTGAGTCCAACGTTGCTCGAGTGCTCTGAGGAAAGAGCCGTAGGAGGGAAGGTTCGTGAGGGGATCGCGTTCTTGTCCGATGGTGTTGACGAGGGGGAGGAACCAGTACAGGGTGGCCGGCTCACTGAGATGCGCGATGGACTGACGTTTGATGAGGTAGTAGTGGCCTTCGCTGACCAGGATTTCGCCTTCCGGGCGTTGTGAAATCCGCTCCTGTTTCCAGTCAGGGGCAAGGAGGCCTAAGTCGGTTCTCGCCGACTGGTTGCTCCAAACCAATTTCCCATGGTGATCTTCGACCACAATGGGGACCGGTGCATAGTCAAGAAAAGAGTCCACTCCGGTAGACTTTGCTTCCGAGAGCCTCCTTCCTTTCTGTGACCCCTAAAAGGTCATTCTTCAAGAGTTCTAACGTTTGCTTTCAAAGAGGCTGAGTTGAGTCCAGGCTCCAGGAGCCTGATTGAGATGGGGTTCTAGGCGCAACTCGTTGCCTACGATTCTCAAGGCCCCGCTGTGGTGTGTGACCCAGGCAAGCCAGTTCCAGAGCGTTTGAGTACGCCGACGGGCGGTGGCAGGTGCAAGACCGGTGGAACAGCGAGTCAATTCGACGAGGAAGTCCTTGTGGAGGGTCCGACTGGGGGCCATCACCAGATAGGCGAGAATCTCTTGCGCAATCGGAAGACTTAGAATCGCTTTGGCAAGGATTTGGTGTCGGATATCCGGGGTGGAACTCAGGTATTCAAGCCCCAAGGTCGTCAATCGATAGTTGCGTTCCAGCAAGCCTAGGCTGCCCGCGGCATCGAGGTAGTAGCGACCTTGTCGTGGGCTAAACTCGAGGAGCGGAGCCAGTTTGTTGGGGGTATCGTAGCCTTCGTCTACAAGGAAAGGAATCACCGCGACTTTCTCGATTCGGTCGGCTTGAGGGACCGGTGTCGTTGTTCGGATGATCAGGGGCTCGAGCCGTGGGCTGACAGGTTCGACGATGCGATAGGCGGCCGCCTTAACGAGTCGGGGGCAGCAGTAGATGTCGGGCGGGTCGAACGCATATTCGCGCAACCGATAGATGTTGGTGGCGGGGTCGAAGGTGAAAAAAACCGGACGGATCGTTTTCTGGGTCTGAGTCGACCAAAAGCGAAATGGATAGTAAAGTTGGCGCAGGTGGAAGTCGTGGCACTCCCCGATCTTCGCTTCCACCACGGTGACTGAGTTTCGCCCTTCGAATCCACCGTCGATTTCCACTTGTACCCCTTGAACATCGAGCTCTTGGTCGCCACATCGAAAATGAAACTGAGGGCTTCGCTTCCGTCCTCGAATGGTGGGGTAGAGGAGGGGCTCCTCCAGGAACTCCGCCAATAGACCACTATTGAACGCCATGTCGAGATGCTGCATCTCGGAGATTCCTGTTTCGGTTGTGTTCAATCGGAACTGAGTTTGGCGAGGAAAATCCACCGGTTCGGGACAGATCTCGGGATGATGGTATCCGGTACCCGCCAAAATAGCGTAGAGACCGTTTCGCAGAGGGAGAATGAAGCGTCCGTGGTCCCGCAGTTTGGCCGGTAAGAGGTGGGAATGGTCGAATTTCATCATCAACCGCGGTTCACAACCGGACAATCGCCGCACCTCATCGGCCGTGATCAGGACAAAGTCCCCCTCGACGGGGATGCTGTCCCAAGCATTCTGAATCCGGCTCACGGCACTATGAGGAGTTCGGTGATTTTGGCCCGGCGGTCGGCTTTAGAATTGATAGCTCGAGCCGCCTGAATCTTGAACTTGCGAAAGCTCTTGTACAGTTTTCGAATGAGCGGGGTGTCGGAGTTGGACAGCAAGACCCGGACGCCCCGTTCCGTCAATCGGGCGTAAAGCTGTGCCAATTCTTCTTGGTCCTGCTCGGTAAAGCTGCGCTGGGTGTAGGACGTGAAGTTTGCCGTGGTGGTGAGAGGGTGATAGGGAGGGTCTAGGTACACCAAGTCCCCAGCCTCCGCGCGGGCTTCCACGTCGCTGTAGGGGCGGCATTCCAGGCTGGCCTGTTGCAGGGCAACGGAAGCGGCCGTCAATCCCTCGGGATGGTAGATCCGAGGACTTTTGTAGCGACCCATGGGAACATTGAACCTTCCCCGAGAATTTTCTCGGTAAAGACCGTTGAAGCAGGTCCGGTTGAGGTAGAGCAGTCTAGCCGCGCGCTCGACATCGCTCATGGTAGAAAGATCCATGCCGCGGGTGAGGTAATAGTGCTCCTCGTTGTGGTTGTCATGATGATCCTGCATGTGATCAAAAAGGACCTCTGGCTGTCCCTTAAGGACCTGATAGAAATTGATCAGTTCAGGATTGATGTCCGTCAGGTGAGTCGCTCGGCCTTCGAGCTTGCCTTGGGCACGGAGCCAAAAATAGACGGCGCCTCCACCAAAAAATGGCTCATGGTAGTTCGCGAACGGTTTCTTAAAGTGTCGGGTGTACTGTTCGAGAAGGCGTCGTTTACCCCCGGCCCATTTCAGGACGGGTTCCGCCACGGGGAGAGGTTTTTGGGCGTTTTCAGACTGGGAGGACACTGGGGCGCAGGTTCGTTTTTTTGCAAAAGAACCCTTGCCCCGCTCTTTTGACCGTTGTGCGTAAGTCGCTAAACTTTGTGCCCAGGAGATGTCAGGTCAGTTGATACGCTCTAGCGTCACGTCTTGCGTGATCGTCTTGCCGTCACGAAGATATTCCACTGTTACCTTATCGCCCACCTTATATTTGTCCATTGTGCGGAACAGATCTTCTGCGGTTTTTAGCCGTTGGTCACCGACGCGAAGCAAGATGTCTCCTAGGACTAAGCGGCCATAGCTGTCGCGGGCGGTGGACCGGAGTCCGAGTTTGGCGGCAGGTCCGCCTTCCACAACACCCAGGATCAAGACGCCCTCGATATCGAGTCGAGTGGCCAGATTCGAGCTAGCCACCTGCACTCCGAGACCTGGTTTCGTCACTTTGCCGTACTTGAGGATCTCGGGAACGAGCCGACTGATCGTGTCCACGGGAACCGCGAACCCGATCCCAGCATAGGCTCCCGTTGGGCTGTAGATTGCGGTGTTGATTCCGATTAGGCGCCCGGCCGAGTCCAGCAGCGGCCCGCCGGAGTTCCCGGGGTTGATGGCAGCATCGGTCTGAATCACGCCGGTGATCGGACGTCCGGTCATAGCTTTGATCTCACGGTCGAGACCGCTGACGATTCCTGTGGTGAGCGTGTGGTCGAGTCCAAACGGATTTCCGATGGCCAAGACCTTTTGTCCCACTTTCAAAGTCTCTGAATGGCCAATGGGGATCGGCGTCAGTTGTTCCGCGGGGGCGTCAATGGCGATGACAGCGAGGTCCTTGTCCGGCTCAAGGCCGATCGGACGAGCCTTCCAAACCGAGCCGTCACTGAGGGTGACTTGGACATCTTGGGCGCCCTTCACCACGTGAAAATTTGTGATGATGGTCCCTTTCTTGTCCCACACGAAGCCGGATCCGGTGCCTTGAGGGATGGTCGTGACGTCCATCGTGAATTGATCTCGGCGAACGGCCAGATTGGTGACGTTCACCACGGAGGGTGACAGTTTTTCGAAAAGTGCGATGTTGGTGACCTCTTCGGCCTGAAGGCCAACGGTATCAGCAGGGAGCACGAGGGTCCCCGACGCGCTCACATTCCCTGGTGTACCGCTCGAGACCGGAGTGGCCTGATCGGGAGTAGGGAGCGGCGTGGCTCCAGCCACGGCGACATCTTGATCTCTCGGAGTCGCCTCCGACGGCTCAGAGCAGCCGACCGCTGCCAAACCTAGGAGTGCGGCTAGAAGTAGGGGGAGAATTGAGGGTTTTTTCATCATGATTTCAGCATTCTTTCAGTCTGTTTTTCGGTTTACATCATTTTAACTTTTCCTTACCCGTCGTAACATATTCTGTTGACGAAAGGTAGGCATTCCACATGTTCGTACAAGCATATAATCCCCAAACAGCATCCAGAGTCGCGGTCGGAGGACAATCGGTTTCTTCTGAGGCGAAATCGAAAGGTTTAGCTGATGATTATTACGACGAAGTGGGAGACGCCGCCGACAGAGACAAGTACTACGCTTCGGTGAAGAACGATTTCGATACCGCCGACGGCGCCACTTTGTACAAAGAGCTTCATAGCTTGATCTCCAAGGGTACACGCGATCTGGGTTACAGTGGCGCTCGCAAAGAGCTTTACAGCAAAGTCGACCTGCGCCCTGACGGTAACCTCTATTACCTGTACTCGGGAGATGGTCCCCAAAACGAGGGGGACGTGACAGACCTCACTCGTAAAAACTTGCCAAATTACAACTGTGAGCACGTTGTGCCTCAGTCTTGGTTTAACAAGCGCACGCCCATGAAATCCGACCTTCATCACCTGTTCACCGAAGAGATTCAGTGCAACGGATCTCGAGGCAACGGACCTTTGCGGGAAGTGGATGATCGTGGCGAGAAGATCGCCTCCTGCGGCATCAAGGATCACGGCGCGAACGAATTCGAGCCAAATGCCGGCAAGGGTATTGTAGCCCGCGCTACGCTCTATTTCATCACCCGCCATCCGGGCGTTGTTGGCGATAACAACGAAACCAAAGAAGCTGATATCGAACAACTCCTCAAGTGGAATAAGGAGTTTCCCGTCAGCGACTACGAGCGCCACCGCAACGACACCATTGAAGAAGTTCAAGGCAACCGCAACCCTTTCATCGACTTTCCAGAGTTGGCCGAAAAAGTGGATTTCAGCGCCGGCCTCAAAGGCTAATCAGTCGATCCCAACCGCCTCTTCCTTTCAAAGGGCGTCTCTTCGGAGGCGCCTTTTTTGCGAGGGGCTCCTCGCAGTCTCTGAGACCATCATTCAAGAAGAGTTTGGATCCGAGGGTAATCATTCTCTGTTCAGAATAGTGGCAGAATGATTTCACGTCGTACGTTTCTCCTAAGCCTTGCTCTAACATCCCTGGCCTTGGCCTCGCCGTCTCCCGAAGATGCCCAGTCGGAGAGCAGTGTCCGACGGATCGTGGAAGCCATTGACAGATATCAGAATGAGATAGAAAAAGGCGACTACATTCGGGTTCAACGCGCTTGGATCGAAGTCACCAAACTTTGGAAGTCTCTATCCATCTTGGAGCAGCGAACCGTCGAACAACGACGACCCGGAACTCGGAGTTGGATGGAGAGCGGGAAGGACTACGAGGGCGTTTTATCTGATCCGCCTTCCCTGTAGATGTATCGCAAGATGCCGGACAAAGAGCCCGTCTTGAGCAGGAAAAGCAACGTCTGTCTCTCTTTACTAAAGTGTCTGCCGCGCGATCAGGATTTTCTCAGCTGCAAGACCCGAGGAGGTGGCGGCCAACCTTGACTGCGTGAAGTCTTCGTCTTACGGGCGCCTACCGGCCGTGGCTCATCACTACCGTGTTGTCACGATTCCCCGCCAGGCGGGCTTGAGTCTCCCGTCAAGCGGAACGGGTTGAGATAACCGGCCCAGGGGGAGCTCGGCGCGAAAGCTCGAATCGCCGCGGATGTCTATCTCGCGAACCTGCGCCCTGCTACTTGCCTTGCTCATTGTCTCTTGCACTTCCACCGACCCTGAGGTCTCCAAGCTTCTGGCCAGAAAAGCCGAGCTTGAGGCGAAGGTCGCGGAATCCAAGGACGACTGGGAATCGGATTTCAAGCTCCGGGTTATAAATTTTCAACTGGAGACTAGGGAGGGAAAACATTCTCCTGAAGAGCTCTGTAGATACCAGATGAAGTGCCTCGGTACCGCCGCCGAGATGGAGTCTACGAGACAAAAAGGCCGCTATCCGGATGCGATGGCGGCGCTTGTCCCTTCCTCTTTTGACACCATTCCCAGTTGCCCGTCCGGCGCGGCTTACGAGTACAAGATGACCCACGCGCCCAGGGACGAGTATGACTTCACCTGTCCTACCCACGGGATCACTTACAACAACCTAGCGGGCTTCCAATAGCCCGGAAGTGAATGGGGTGGTGCTGAAAGATACCCCAGAGCAAGTCTGGACCATCCTCGTGAGTCATCTTAAGCAGAGTGAGACGGACCTCTGGTTGCCGGTGAGAGACTAAGGTATCCCCTCACGGGCGATACCCGTGCAAAAAGGCAAGAGGCTTAAAGCCCCAGAGCGGCTTTGGCCATCTCGGCGTTGGTCGGGCGTCGGTCGGGGTGAAGTTGCATCAGATAGAGAAGACCGCTCCAGGTTGTCTCGCTTACGGTGTCGTTTAGAGTCCGGATGTCGGGTAGGCTTTCACCTTTGGAACCGCGCTTCCAGGCGGGCACCGGGTCGAGTCCGCTGAGTAAGAAGTAGAGTGTTCCGCCCAACGAATAGAGGTCGCTTCTGGCGTCGGTAGTCGATCCGCCATACTGTTCTAGTGGAGCATAGGCTTCGGTTCCCATGCCTTTGACGATCGGCTGAGTTCCGATTTTGGGGTCCAGAGTCTTGGCTATCCCGAAGTCGATCAGTCTCAAGTGTCGGTCGGTGGAACTCAGCATGATATTGTCAGGCTTGAGATCTCGTACGATTACCGGCGGCGTCCGGGTATGCAGATACGCCAACACTTCGAGAAGCTCCGCCGCCCAGATCAAGACCCTTCGTTCGGCGATGGGCCGTGGTGCCAACCCCACCACCTCGTGAAGAGTTCGACCTTCGACGTACTCCATCACTAGGTAGTGATGCCCTCTCTCTTCAAAATAGTCACTGACCGAAGCCAGATTGCGATGGTCAAGTCCCCCCAGTAACTGGGCTTCACGGTGGAACTGCTCCTCGAACTGACGTTGTTTGTCCAAAGTGTCGGTGACTCGAAGAAGCTCTTTGATCGCTACGTTTTTCCCGAGGCGGGTGTGCTGGGCCAAGTACACGTTACCCATGCCTCCGCGCGCGATGAGTTTTTCGATCCGATACCGTTTTTGAAGAAGGGTCCCAGCAGCCAGCATATCCCGTGTTTCGTATTCGAAGAGTAGGGTCCTGGCCGCCAAGCGTGGGCCCAGAAGATTTGCGCTTAGCTGTCGGAGAGATTTTTTAACGCCTTTTCGGCTGTTAACAATTTCTCTACTAATGGAGCGGTTCGACGAAGTACTCTGTAGATAGAGGTTCGCTATGTGCAATTCGGTTCAACATCACCATCAACGCTCCGCCTGTTCGGCTCCGCGATCATCTCAGGCCCAGAGGCCTGCAGAGAAGGCTTACCGAGTGGAGACGGTACGTGACGGTGAAGGGAAGGTCGACATCCTTTCCGTGAAGGGCACCGAACAGACCGTGCGCCAGGACGAAGTCGTCCTCCGTTCGCAACCCTATGGGTTCGCCGAGCACGGGGAGACACCGAGTCCTGAAGTCTATACTGAGTCCTACGTGGCAGAGTCCGCTTTGACTGCCGAGCAGAAAAGCGCTTTGGCGGAATCAGAATTGCAGGACGCTCCGGTGTGGGAGGGTTCAGAAGTTCGAACCATCGTTGATCAGGGCCCCTCGGACAACCGAATCGACCTAACGATTGTGGGAGACGGATACACCGAGGCCGAAAAGATCAGGTTCTTCGAGGACGCCAAGCGACTGACTGATGATATGTTCGTTGGACAGACCTTCGCCTCGTATCTTCCCCTCTTCAACGTTCACGCCGTCTTTGTGCCGTCCAATGAGTCCGGTCTGACGGATACAGAACGTAAAGACACGGCCTTGAAACTGAAACGTTCGCCGGAAGGCTCCAAGCGTGGCATTTTGCCTGGTGATCGTCGGGCCGCCGAACGGGCTATCGGGCTGGCTCCCGATACCGACTACCCGATCCTGGTAGCCAACGACGATTTTTACGGCGGGTTGGGCGGTCGCTTCGCCATCACCACCCGCTCGCACAACAGCGGTACCATGGTGCTTCGGCACGAACTTGGTCACAATTTTGGAAGCGTCGGCGAAGAGTATGACGGCGGCCAAGTTTATAGCGGTGCCAACCACAGCAGGAGCGCCAACGTGCCGTGGGCACAGTGGAAAGATGCTGACGGCAAGGTCTATGAAGCTGAGGCGTTGGCTACTGGTTATCCTTGGAAGAACTTGAGCGCCGGCCCGATCACTTTGGATTTCAAGGTTCCCAAGCCGGATGCCTCGGGACCCAAGCAAGTGGGCATCGATGTCAGTTCGGTGGGCTGGGAGAAGGACACCGA
>JBBKWP010000159.1:0-11349 GCA_037968995.1 Candidatus Xenobia bacterium | reverse complement strand
GAGGCTGTCTCGAAAGCGACATCGCCCGCCGCTGTGCTCCGATCCTTGAGGGAAAGGTGCCGAGCCTAGAAATCACCATCGACACTCGTCACCTCCTAGGATGCGACGGAAGGCTCACTTTGGTGGCGGAAACAGTCACCAAGGGGCTCGTTGAAAAGGTCCTGGAGATCGCGAAGAATCGGCAAACGAGGGTCGTGTCCACCTTCCGACCCGGACCCACTTGGCGAAGTAGTACGGTTAGCATTGAACCGGCTTGCAACGCTTTTCACGAGGATCTCGTCCCGCCCAGAAGACTCCTGGTCTTCGGCTCGACTCCGGGAGTGCGGCCGCTCCTCGAAATAGGCAGAATCCTGAATTGGGAAACCGAACAGGTGGTCCTTAGCAGCGACCCCCGCAGTGTCGAACCGAACCTTGACGCCGCCACCCTCCTTTCCCATGCTTCCCAGATCGGAAAGCTCTGCCCGGATTCCTGGACGGCCTGTATTGTGATGAACCACCATGTCGGCCGCGATCTTGAGGTGGTGCGGAAACTTTGGAACACTCCGACGCCTTTTTTGGGTCTGCTCGGCAGCCGTCGCCGTCGTGACGAAATCCTAAAAGGTCTTGCTTTCGCTTCCGGACAGCCCGAACTCGACCTCGACAGCCGGGAACTTTACGCTCCCGTGGGTTTGGCATTAGGTGGAGAAGGCCCCGCTAACATCGCTCTTGAGGTCTGCGCCCAAATCCAACAGGTTTTGTCGAGAGGCGAGCACAGGTCGTAGCGACCCCGTAGAACGAGCCATTCAAGCGCATCCTGATAAAACCTAAGACCTTTTGCTACCGACTGCTCTACAGCATTGGTCTGGCCCCCACGCGGCAGGGCCGCGTGAAGCCAGACTGTCCGTCAAATTGCGGCTCTCGGACTAAGACTTCGCTTCGTCGCTCTTAGCCTTAAGTTGGTCCGCGACTTTCTGTCGAACCTCCCAGCCGTTCTTTTTCATATTTTCCACGGTCAAAGGACTGGCTGTCCCGCCGAGCCAAAGAATCTTGCGGGGGTGCGGCTTGGACGAGGCACCAGATGTCGCCGCCGTGACATAACTAGCTACAGGCTCTGTCCACAACATATGGTCCACAGGAGCGATGATCAAGAGGGCATTGTCTTCCAGCAGTGCGGCCGCGAACTGGCCCAAGAACACGAATTCTCGGATAGGCTTAACCTTGGCGTTGAAAGCGCTGTACATGGCTGCCTGCCGGGCACGAAAGGCGGCAACGTCTTCGTTGTCGGTCAAAATTGCGAATTTGATAAAGGCTTCGCGCCCTTTGGTCTGTTCCATCGCGGCTAAAGACACCACGATGGCCGTTTGCTCGGTCGGCGTATAGTTGTCGTTCTTCAAGAACAGTTCGACCAAGTCTTCGTCCACACCCATGCCTTTGAGTATGTCCGAGTTGTAGCCGGTGAGTTCCCCGCTCGACTTCGTCGTGACGAGTTGGGCCAACGAGTTGGTGGTGGAAGAGACGGTCAAGAAGGTGCCCGCGGCACCGCCCACAGCGCCCAATCCCAGTTTTGTGATCAATCCACCCATGAAGCCAGCTTTTGAGACATCCTTGAGCTTCTTCTGCAGATAGGGATTCCGGGAATACGGATCCACTTGAAATTTCTGGGCGTAAGCTCGTTCCACTTTCGAGAAGCCTGTGACGTTAGCCACCGTGTTGCCGTTAGACGACCCATCACCAGAGACAGCATGGCCGATCTTTTTGAACAGTCGGCCCACTCCCGAGACGGCCTTTTTGGTCGTATCGATAGGATCAGTGACCAAGTTCACCACACCTTGTGCCGCGCCCTTAGCCGAGGCCTCCACAGCCCCGGTGAACTCTTTTGAGCTGCTCAACTTGTCCATCTGCGCGATCACGTCAAACTCGTGAACTCGTAAGTACAGCGTCTCCGTAGACACCACACTCATCTCACCCGAGTCGGTCTGGAGCTTGTAGATATACAGATAGCCATCGGTTTCAACAGGATCGAGCACTTGGCTGTTGGCGCCGGAAATGATGCTCGCCGGAAGCAAAGACGCGGCTTTGACTGGCGTGGGTTCTTCAAAGGGGCCCGGAGCCGCCATGGCGGCGGTAGCGAGAAGGCCCGCGAAGACCAGACTAAAGAGGGGTTGACGACGATTTTTAATGTTCACAGAGGATCCTCATAATATTGGTCACCGGCCGTTCCTGTCGAGCTCGCGTTAGTCCTCTGTGGACGCTGTAGGGAGGAGATGTGCCTTCAGTCGAAGCTTCACCATCTACCGTCCCTCGGCAAAGGATCAGCTATGTTCGATGGTTTTTGCTGGCTTCAAAGGAACCCAAAAGCTCGCATTCAAAACCTCCACTTATACGACACACAAGGGGGCCCCATGAAAGCATCGGAATTCACGGAACAGCTAAAAGCCAAGGGAGTCGATTGCGTCCGTTTCGTTTGGTGCGACAACGCCAATGTGATGCGCACCAAGGTGGTTCCCATCAACTATCTCTCCTGGGCCTATGAACGCGGTGTAGGCATCTCGTTCGCCCAACAAGCAGTGCCCGTGGTGAGAGACGCCTTCGTGGCAGAGTCGGGCCTGGGTCCCGTGGGTGAAGCCCGCTTAGTGGCCGACTGGTCAACGCTGGTTCATTTGCCATTTGCCCCCGGACACGCCCGAGTGATCGGGGATATGGTGGTTGACGGGAAACCTTGGGCCCATTGCCCCCGCGACTTTCTTCGCAGGATGGTTCGCAAAGCAGGAACCCTAGGCATCCAAATTCAGGCCGCCTTTGAAAACGAATTCTACCTCCTTCAACCCTCGGTGAGCGGCCCCCAACCTCTAGATGATTCCCTGTTCTGTGGAGTGCACGGCCTCAACCGTAATTTGAAAGTTCTCACGGAGATCCTGGCTGCCTTGGAAGCTCAAGAAGCCCCGGTTGTTCTTTTTCACCCGGAGTCCGGTGGCGGGCAGTTCGAGGTCTGCATCCACCACGCCGACCCCATGACCGCAGCCGATCAGCAATTGACCTTTCGAGAAACGATCCACGCGGTGGCTCATGCCGAAGGACTTGAGGCCACCTTCATGCCGAAGCCCTTCCTCGACCGGTCAGGCAGCGGCTGCCACCTCCACCTGAGTCTATGGAAGGATGGTGAAAACATGAGTGACCCCGCCGACGCCGATGACAAAACTAGCCAGCATTTCTTGGCTGGTATCCTCGAACATCTGCCCGCCTTAATGGCTCTTACCACGCCCAGCAGAAATTCTTTTGAGCGTCTCGGACCTCACCTGTGGAGCGGCGCGTTCGCCTGCTGGGGCTACGACAATCGTGAAGCAGCAATTAGAGTACCCACGGACCCCGAAGGGATCTCCCATTTTGAGTTCAAAACCCACGACGCCACTGCCAATCCGTACCTGGCTCTCGGCGGAGTCTTAGCCGCGGGTCTCGACGGCGTGGAACATCAAAAAGTGTTGGCCAAGCCCGTCGCCAGCGACCCTGGCTTGATCGATCCTCGAGATCGTGAGGCTCTCAATCTGCGGGAACTGCCTTCCAGCTTGGCCGTTGTTTTGGAAGCCTTCGAGTCTAACCCGGTCTTCAAGAAGGCCCTGGGCGAGGAGCTTCATCGATCCTACCTTTGTGTAAAAGGCGAGGAGTTGACCAGCATCGCCAAACTGAGTTCGGCGCAAGAAGTTGCCCTACTGTCCGGGCGCTATTAGCCCCGTGAGCCTATATGATGACATCTTGGGGATTCGCGCCGTCGACCAGCACGCTCATAATGTGAGAAGACCGGAGTCGGCACTCCCTTTTGAGGCCGCCTTCAGCGAAGCTAACGACCCCAAAGTTTGGACTCGCGATACTCCCCACAGTCTTTTCTTCCGCCGCAGTATCCGCCAACTCGCTGAACGCTTAGACTGCGAACCGACATCCGAAAGCGTCAAACAGGCACGCTCATCGTTGACCTTGGAATCGTGGACAAGAGCGTGCCTCGACGGCGCCAATCTGAGGCACCTCCTACTCGATGACGGCCTGAGCCCCGAAGACATCCTACCCTGGGATTGGCACCAGCAGTTTGTACCTATCAAGCGTCTCCTTCGCGTCGAAGCGGTGGTCCAGGACCTCCTCGGTCGAAACATGTCATTTGAGAGATTTGAAGAGGCTTTCCGAAACGCTCTGGAGAGGTCCCCCCAGGAGGTGGTCGGCTTCAAGTGCATCGCCGCCTACCGCGGAGGCTTGAACGTCCCCTCGGCCAATAGGGATTCCGCCAAGGCGAACTTCGAAAACCTAACCGACGCTCGGCTCAGTCGTTCGCCCCTCTACTCTTATCTCATCCATACGGCGCTCGCGATCGCCAACACACGGAAGCTCCCAGTCCAGTTTCACACCGGCTTTGGTGACCCGGATCTGGCCTTAGAGCAGGCCAATCCCCTGCTTCTGCGGCCCCTGATTGAACAGTACCGAGACACACCCATGGTCCTGCTGCACGCCGGCTACCCTTTCGTCCGAGAGAGCGGTTTTTTAGCCTCTGTCTACGCGAATGTCTGGGTCGATTTTGGCCTAGCTCTGCCCTTTCTCTCAACCGGAGGGATGCGAGCATGTCTTGCCGCGCTCCTGGAACTCGCGCCTTTGAACAAGGTCCTCTACTCATCGGACGCCAGTCTTATTCCCGATCTCTATTACCTCGGAGCGCTCAACAGTCGACAGGTTCTCGCCACGGTGTTGGAGACGCTCATCAGCGACGGAGACCTGAGATCGAACGAAGTCCAGCAGGCCGCAAACTGGATCCTCGCGGAGAACGCGGCAAAACTTTACGCGTTGTGAAGATGGCGAAGCTATCGCGGGATACAAGCCAGTGTTCCCGGGAACGGTTTACGGCAGGAGTTTGAACAAGCTGATTGGGAGAAAATTCGCAGTGCGGCTTACGAAGGTCGCGGAGGATGAGCGCCGTCGATACCAACATCCTGGGCTCGGCGTATCGAGCGGCCCAGGTTCAACACAACCTGTTCCCAATTGCAAAAGACAAGGAGGCTGCTCGAGCAACCTCCTTGTCGTTTTTATCGCTTTCGGTGTGAATTTTTCTGTCGAAGTGGGATCGGGCTGCCGTCACACATCTTAGCGCACAGTCACGAAAACGGAGTCCCCGCGTTCAAACTGGAGGCCCAGGGCGGTAGCCACTGCCTTCTTAATCTCTTTACGTCGTCCCTCGTTCTTTTTGGAGACAACGACCGCGCAACTCACTCTACAGAGCTTTGGAGTGCGCCTGAACGATTTGATCTTGCTGTAACCAATCTTACGATCTTCCGACACCTTGCAATTCTTGTACTTGGCCGCGTGGGCTGCCGGCTTGGCCGTGGAGCTTTGCAGAGGGGCCTCGTCAGTCTCACGTACAATTTCTTCCGTCTTCTGCACAGACTGTACGACACATAAGTCGGGATTGGGAGCATAGACTTCCGTTTCCGAGATGTTCACTTCCAACTCCACAGAAACCACAACCACTGGATTCGACTCGCCGAAGGCTGCGAGTACGCGCTCGGCCTTTTCTTGTTTCCAGTTTTCAAAATCTTGGTGCTGACTTATCACGGATGTGGTGTTAGCAACGTCGTGCGACTCTTTCACCGTGACAGTCTTAGAGAATAGGATGCACGACACCGCGGCGGTGAATAGGAAACAAAGGGGGAGGGAGAAACGAACGAACGGGGACCTTGGGAAAACAGGCATAACAACACTCCTTGGGTCTCTCAGAGAAAGACTTCTAATCTATTTTTTAGGGGACCGGTCCTGTTGCTAGCATAGAGAATCGATAGGTCCAAACTCCCTACGTTATTGTGAAAATTTTGTAAACAATGGTCACGATTCCCGTGGGTCTACAACCATGACGTTTTGCATCATTCCCAAATCTTCATGAGCCAGTATGTGGCAATGGTTCACGAACAGGCCGGTGAAGTCTTCAAACCGAGTTCGGATCGTCACCTCACCCATGCGCGGCAGGATCACTGTGTCTTGCCAGCGTGGCGTCACAGGTGTTCCGTTGATGGCGACAACCTGGAAGGGATTGACATGGATATGGAAGGGATGTTCGGTATCGTCGACGGGATTCGTGAGGGTCCACTCTTCAACGGCCCCCAACTCTACGAGTTGGTCGACTCGGTTGGGTAAGAACCGTTGGCCATCGACGGTGAAGTTGTCTGGAAACTCTGGTGAGGGGCCACCGCTGTTGAATTGAGATGCGTAGACCACAGTGCGTCGGCCGGTGATTTCGCTCGGCAAAATATCTGGCAAGCTCACGGGATTGGGCAGTGTGGTCGGAATTCCCATGTCCGTCACCGGGTCGCCCTCAACCACAAGGTCGGCGAGATGCACTTGCGGCGTTTCGGCGATGCGCCCGAAAGCGGGATTCGCTTGTTGGTAAGGCTGTTTGAAAATCTTGTAGGTGCCGGGGGCGCCCCCCCTGAGCAGAAAGTCGAAGCGGTTCGCCGGGGAAAGGATCTCCACATTCCCCTCAACAGTTCGCGGATAAGTGATGCCGTCGAAAGCGATCACGTGCTGGGAGTGGCCCTCCACCTCAAACGGAATGGTCCAAGCCACACCGGCATTCAGTACGCGAAATCTCTGGACTTCACCGGGGCGAATTCGGAAGACAGGCTTACTCTCACCGTTTACGGTGAAGGTTCGAAATGTGCTTTTGAAGGCGCCTTTTTCGGTGTATTCGGGCACTCTGCCCTCGGCGTTTTTCTGCAACTCGTTGATCACGAAAGGGACTTCTTTGGCGGCGGCTATCTCGGGCACCCGATCGATGTCTCCCTCGATAATGATCATGCCTCCCATGCCGCTGAACATCTGCATGGCAACGGCCCCGTGTTTGTGGGGGTGGTAGAAGAAAGTGCCCGCGGGATGGTCTTCGGGAATCTCATAGAAATACTCAAACGTCTCGCCCGGCTTGATGCTCAAAAAGACGTTGTCAGACTCTCCGTTAGGACTTACGTGAAAGCCGTGGGAATGCAAGTTTGTGGTGTTGAATTCGTGCGGAATGTTGATGTCGGCGGGGTGAGCGACATCGGTGTTCGGGGGGAGAGAATTGATCAACCGTAGGCGATAGGTCTCGCCGGGCTTGGCTCTCAATACTGGGCCGCCGATAAGACCGTTGTAGCTACGGTGAAAGAAGGTGGAACCGTCCACGATGTTTTCGGCCATACGAACCTCTAGAGTGGCATTTGGGCCGGAAGGGGGGGTTATGCGCGGGGCGAGTGGAGCGTTTTCCGCAGCGCTGCCGCACCCGAAAACTGTTCCGGCTCCCAAGGCCGTGGAGAGCATAAGGAAGTGGCGGCGGGTTAAGCGGGTGGCTTTGTCGTTTTGCATTTTAAAGTGACTCCTATTGGTTTGATAGCGGACGGCTCGCCAGTTTGTCGGCCGTCCCGTTTAGGGGTGAAGGTTTCTGTCGAAATGGGCTCGGCCAGACGACGTTGACGGTACGCGATGCGCCCGTTACGACACCTCCCCCAAATTCTCTTGGAGCCAGGCCTCGTCGCCGAACTGCTGTAAAAGCTTGGTTGCCGCGACCCGCTCTCCGATCGACTCCGAATGGACCTTCAGCCGCAGCTCTGCTAGTGGGGGCGGTGAGTCTTGCGTTGAGAGCAATTGGGTTGCTAGAGCCCTGACCTGCCAGCGAGAATCGCTTAGTAGCCCGAGGAGTTTCTGAGGAGAAGTTCGGTTCGTCGCGGCGAGAGCTTCTTCGAGAGACCTCTCCGAGGCCAAAAAGCTCTCGAGACGATCGTCGGCGTGACCAGCGGAGATGCAATGTGCTCTTACGCGTGGACACTCATTTCTCAAAAGCCCTGCCGGCAGCTCCACTCCACGGTTTACCGCCTGGTCCACGACGAAGTGGGCGACCTCAGGTTTACCTAGCATCCTGGTGACTTTCGCCTTGAAGAGAGCGAGGTCGAGCAGCGCCGTTTGGCCGAGCAGCCAACGTTGGACTCGCTCGTCGAATTCCGACCAATGGGCCCAGAGATGAAGCACCTCCGCCCCCCTCGACTCAGCAAGTTGCATCGCTTTCATCCGATGAGGGCCCTTGAGCTCGTTCATCCACAGCGGCATATTTTCTTCAGTGAGCTCTGGCGGCTCGTAGTCACGATCGAGCAGAATGGCCACTCGCAATGTGTCGGCCGCCTCAAGGTCTGGGTTCTGACGGCAGAGTCGGGCCACCGCCAAGGCCTGAGTGGGTTTGCCTTCCCACAAAAACGTCCGAAAGAACTCGAAACCTCGTTCCAGCGTCAGCCGTTCCGCTAGACGGAGAATTGTGGCGGGATCGCGACTGCGCGCGAACTCAGCGATAAGAAACTGAGTGCTCCTCGGATCTTGATAGCTCATTAAGCACAGGATCTGGACCTGCCTCAACCCTCCGGTGCTTTGAGGGATCAGTCTGACCAGGAGGTCGATGAAGTCTTCGTCCTTATGAGGGCCCAGAGAGAGCGCGCGGAGCGGGTCTTCGGCGACGCTCTTCAAGACGGCAAGGCGCGCCCCCAAAGACCCTGTCGTGAGGACCGAAAAAAGGTCCGCCGCGCAGCGGATCCTAACCGGCTCTTCTGAGACCTTGGGGTTTGCCGTGGCCACTAACCCCAAACAACTTCGGGCATGTCGACGGCCACTGCGCCGTTGTCGGAAAGGGCTGTAAAGAATGGGCCCAGCACATTCTCCGCTCGCAGCGGAGGCTCCGGCGCGCCAAAGTTCAACGGGATGGGAACGGACACGCTGAGATTGATGACCGCTAAGAATTGGAATCCCGCCCTCATGGCGAGAGTGAACTCAATGCCTATGGCGTGCGAGTGGGTGACCGTGACCTGACTGACGGTGGGAGGTAGCGTTGCCACCGGTCCGCCGTCGAAGAAGAGCCTCCCGTTGCGAAATTCCGTGACTTCGTAATCTCCGTCCTCGGTGGTCAGACGCACGATGTTGAGCGTGATCGGGAAGACGATATTTAAGGTGGGTCCGCAAAAGAGTTTCGAACCGATGGTTTTCAACGCTCGAACAACCGGTTGCGCCGGCGGCACGAAGTCCAATATGTTTGGCGAGAGAGCCACCCTCGGCCTCAACTGAAGGCGTCCTTGGTTACGGAGAAACTGATTCTCCACTTCGTCGAACAGCCCCCAGATCGCGCCATTGGTTCCCACCGTGCGGGCCCCTCTCACGAGATCGAGAGGAATCGGGATACCGACTCCCCGCAAGACAGTCAGCGCGATATTGATGAGATCGATGTTCGCGCTGAAAGACCGGTTAAAGATGTCTTCCCAAACCGTAGTGAATGTATTGGGGAACCGTCTTCCAGGCGTGAACCGGATGCCTGCTGACCTTTCCAGTCTAAGGAAGAAGTCGAGCGTGAGGCTCAGACCAAATCCTATGCCGCCCGCTGCGGCGTCATTGGCGAACCTTACGATCGCGGTGCCGTCGTCGCGGGTGACTCCATCGACCGTGTACTGAAGGTTGATGCCGAAGAACGAGCCGGCGAAGAGCCCCACGTTGAAAGTGCCCGTGAACCTCCAGAAGACCAGAGGAATTCGAACGTCGAGAATGGGTTGACGAAAGCTCTCCGTTTCACCGTTTCCGCCCCCTATCCTGGTGGGGAAAACCGGCTGATCGATGGTGGTGTTCAAGGGTATGAGGGGGAAGCCGGTCGTGAGGTTTCTCGGCAGTGAAGTGGCGAGTGTTCTTGAAGTGATCTGTCCCATAATATCTCCTAAATCGACCTAAAGCGGCATTCCGAGTAGTACCGCGGACGTTCCATCGTCGAACTCCGCCACAGCGACCAGTTCACCTTGGGCGTTCACGCTGTGCGACACGCCGCCAAACACGAGCATCTCAACCTTTTTCCCTCCGACGTTGTCGCCGGTGGCCAAAATGGTGGAGAATTTTCCACCACCGTAGACCAAGATCTCCGCTCCATCCACGGTAAAAACCTCAACAAAAACCAGTCCGTTGGGTCCGAACACGGGGGGAAACATGCTGAGAATTTGTGATCCTCGCGGAGAGAGTGAGCCTCCCTGTTCGAGCCCAGCTTCCAGCAGCATCTCGTCGTTGATCCAGAGGGCTGTGTCCTCGTTGGGAGACTGGACGATCGCGCCGTATTTCTCTTCCCCCATTCGCGGAGCCATGTACACGCTGCCCGGCAAGGCTCCCGAAACACCCAGTGAGGAATCGGCCACGAGTGTTCGCGGGGTCTCGCCGACACGTCCGTGGAGTAGGTAGGTGAGAACCGACCCGTCGGTTGGCCCGCCACCCTCGACGGGGGCCGCCGAACCGTGAACCAAGTACTCTCCGCCGGAGCGCAGATCCGAGAGCCCAAAGCTTCTGATGGCCGAGGTTGTACCCGGTAACAGTTGATTGTTGGAAAGTATCATACGTGTCTCGGAAACGGTCTCGTTGGGGATGAAGAAGAGCCCTTCCCCTTCGGCTTCGCCATCGGCGTCGCGATAGTTGGAGGCAAACATCAGGTCGGCGCTGTCAGAGATCGCCACTTCAGCTTGCAATCCCCCATAAAGCCGGACTTCGCTTTAGAGGTCATCGTAGGGAGTGAAGAATCGCTCAAAGGGTTCGCCGCCGTCGGAATACTGCATGCTCTCGTAGCCCTCGGTGTTGGTGACGATGAAGGCGCAGTCATTAGAGTTGTTGATGTCTCCCACCGAGATGTCTCCCACCAGGGTGCCGTCGGGCAGGGTTTGGCCCTCTTCCATGACGGCTTTGACGTCATCCGTGTCCCCATCGCCATCGTAAAGAAGTTGATACACGCCTTTCAGGCCCGCTTCGTCGTGGGCGTGAAAGCAGACATTGCGACGGTCGTTGACCATCACCGCTCCGATAAAGGGAAGCTTGCCGTCGTCTGTTCCCTGGGCCAGAATCTTGCGCCTCCGTGGCAGCACGTTGCCCGAGTTTACCAAGGGGACGAACTGATAGGCGTTGGGGACGGGGGAGAGCCCTGGAGCGAAGCCGGTGCCGCCGCCTCCACTGCTACCACATCCAGCGAGCGTCGCGCCTACAGTGAGCCCTAAGAGCCTTAGAAAGTCTCTGCGATTGTGTCTCATGAAGTCTCCTTTGCCTGTTGAGCGCCTTGGAGAGTGAAGACGCAAGAGTCGCTGGGAAAGTTCCCGAGTGGACGTCGCAGCCGCACACTTTGAAATGGGGGGCGCGAATCAGCGATTACGGGGTGATTGAGAACGTCCTTCGAGTCTATCCGTTGGTGCCCCTGCCCCCAAAAGCTTGCTCGGCGAGCCAAAAACCTTGGATCGGCACACTGATTGATGGAGGACAAGGGGAAGGGGGACAAACCTCTTTTTAACGTACTTTTGACGCCTCTTTGGCATGATGGGCCTACAC
>JBBKWP010000158.1:0-12304 GCA_037968995.1 Candidatus Xenobia bacterium | reverse complement strand
AACAAGAGCACGTCGCGGTGTTCGTCGTCGCGAAAATACTCGGCCATGGTCAGCGCGGCGCGGCGTGTCCCACCCGAAAGCGGGCGCCCGGCGGTTCGTTCATCTGGCCGAATATCATCACCATATTGGGCAGTACGCCGGCCGCCTTCATCTCTCGATACAGTTCTTCGCCCTCACGGCAGCGCTCGCCGATGCCGCAGAACATGCTGACTCCGTCGTGGTGTCCCGCCATGTTGTGGATCATCTCCGTCAGCAGAACCGTCTTGCCCACACCGGCCCCGCCGAAAAGTCCGGCTTTTCCGCCTCGCTCGAGGGGCAACAGCACGTCGATAGCTTTGATGCCGGTCTGGAACACTTCGGTTTTGGTAGAGCGCCGAGAGAGCGGCGGCGGGTCACGGTGAACCGATCGCCAAGTCACCTCTTCTAGTGGCGGTCCTCGATCGATCACCCTGCCAAAAACGTCGAGCATGCGGCCCAGCACGGCGCGACCGACCGGCGCCTGCAAGGGCCCTCGGGTGTCTCTCACCGTTCCCCCACGGGCCAGGCCCTGGGTCGCGTTGAGGGCAATACCGCGGACCACTTGGTTGTCAAGCTGGGCCAATACCTCGATCGAGATGCGCTCATCCTTGCCCGCCTTGAGCAAACTATGGATGGGCGGCAGATCCTCGGCGAAACGCACATCGACCACGCTGCCCCTGACCGCGACCACAGTGCCCCAATGGGGGGCAACTGGATCTTCGGTCACGGTTGTGGGGGCGGTTTGGGTCAGGGGTCTCATTTTTCGTTCACTCTCGAAGTCCGAACCGGGGTTGCTTCCCGGCTCTTCCCTACTCTATCAGCGAACTCTCGACCCACACTGATCTGGATCAGTTACCTCCGGAATTTTCCAGTGGCTGTTCGACTAAGGGGCCTAGTGTGGTAGCGGGTCGCTTACGGGCGCCTGCTCAGGGCTGGGTCCTAGAAAGAGACGAGTGAAGGTCCGTGCTAAGATGATCCCGTTTGTAAGAAAGGCGCCGGAAAAAAGAAGCGCCAAAGGGTAGCCGACTTTCATGCATTCAGAGAGCAAAAGATCCACTCCGAAAAAGGCTGGCGTTATCGGAAATCCGCTCATGCCGAGAAAGCTCAAGAACACCAGGCGAGCCGAGGTGCCGTGGGTCGCCGAAACCCCTCCAAGATGGTCTAGTGACTGCTTTCGCAGTTTCACCGGTAGCCTCAAGATACCAACGACACCGATCACATATGACCCGGCGATACTCGCTAAGAAGGGCACCGACGGAGTGAAACTGTCGACCGCGACGCTGACCAGCAGTGCCAATGAAACGGAGAGCGCGAGACTGCGTGTCCAGACATTGAGTATGGTTGTATTCTCCGCGAAAACATGACGGGCTAACCACTGAGGTATCGAAAAAACGATGCGATTGACCGTGGTTTTCATGTAGCCTTCTTGAGTGGCCCAAACATACAGACTGGTTCGAAAGCGTGAGGGGATGACCCGGCTTTCCAATGACCAATCGGACCTCGCTATAGAGTTTTCGTTGGCGCTGCTCTGCAGCCGAAGTACGTAGGCTACCACGGAGGGCGAGACCAGCAGTTGATAACAACGTAACGAGGCGTTCCCAACAAAGTGGATGAGCACCCAGTTGTTAAGCCCCAAGGCTAGTTCGACAAACATCAATCCAACTTGCGCCACCGAGGCGTACCCTATTCGCCCCTTGATGTTGGACTGAACGTGTCCGATGATGGTTGCCGTGATCGCCGTGAGGAGGCCTACGAGAGCAATGCATATTCGAGCCGCATCGGAAACAAACCAGATCGGCATGGTGCGCAACAGCAAGAACATGCCCACGTGGATCGACAAGGCGCCGTAGAAGATCGCGCTCGAGGGAGTGGGTCCTTCCATGGCGCGTGCGACCCAAAAGCTGAAAGGGAACTGGCCGGACTTTCCGGCCGCGCTCAGCAGCAAGAGCATACCGATCGGAAAGGCCGCCTGTGGCGCGATAGTGTGCAGAGACTGTTCGTAGAAATTTGATGTACCAAAGGTGTGATGCTCAACGTAGGCGGCAGCCAAGAGTCCGACATCGCAGAGTCGGTAAATACTGTAGACTTTCAGGGCGTTTCTCACCGGCAGTTCTCGATGGCGATAGAACCCAATCAGGAGGAAACTGGCGATTCCGACAAACTCCCAACCCATGAAAAGCGTGGTGATGTCGCCCGCCAACTCGACAATGGACATGCCGCATAAAAACATCAGTAGCGTAGCGAAAAAGCGTTTCTGCCCTGGCTCTCGATGCATATAGTACTGACTGAACCTTATGACCAAACCGCCCAAGAGCGCTGTCATCGTTAGGAATACCGCCGAGACTCGGTCCATAGCCAGAGTGAATTCGAACTGATAATGGCCCCACACGAAGATGGGATGACGCAGGGACGCGTTGATGCCGAACATCCACTGCAGCACTTGAGTGGCCGTCAGGGTGAGGAAAACAACCGAAGTCGCCACCGCGATCCGGTGAATCCAGGTTTCCTTGTGACTGGGAAGCAAGGCCACCGCGACACACCCGACAAAGGTGACTAAAGGGACCAAATAGAGCGGGAGAAAGAACATTAGGTGCGAGAAGCCTCGGGCGAAGTCGCCGACAACCTCATCTCGCCGCCGTGGAACTCATAGATCTGACCGTCTTCAATGTCTAAGCACAGATACTGAATCCAACCGTTCTCGATCCATTCGAAGATCTCGGGATTGGCTCGCGCCGCCTTTAGGGCCAGTAGCGAGGTCTGCTCAACCAAAAACAGTAAGCGAAAAGGGTCGTGAACTTCCGTCATCTGAGTCGGGAGCCCGGTCAGCAGATCTCCATCAGTACCATTGATCACCCCAATGAGGGCCTGAATGTTATGCGGCAATTTGCTACCGGCTCCGTAGTGAACTGGGTCGGTTCGCGAGAAGTAATACTCCAAGTTGATTCCGCCGCAAACAGGGACGACCGCCAGTAGCAACGAGGCGAGAATTTCCCCGGTTGGGTCGAGGGTCGGATCATAAGAATTGAGAAAACATCGTCGATTCAGGTCCAGCCCCTTGCTCACTTGTCGCCTTCCCACAATGCAGACGGCATTGGTTGCGTGGTTGAGTTCTGGCCTGGGTTCGAAGATGGACACGGCCCGGCGTCTGACCGCCAAAATGGCGTCTCGAGGGTCGATCTTAGGAGAGACATTGGCGAAGCGCCGACAGCGTTCTTTGGCGTTTAAGGCGACTGAGATTTCCATCGCCGACTGAAATCTCAGAAGCAAGGAGTGGTGCGTCGCCGGTACCGATTCGAGGTCGTAGTACTGCATCTCATCGCGAGTGGTATCGTGGAGCGCACCCAAGAACCAAGTCGTGGGCTGAATATCGAGCCCCCTCTCCCGCAATATGGCCCTCACCTCAGGGCGATTGGCCATCAAGGCGATGGCCCGGGCGTTGGGTCCACCGCCTTTACCAGAGCACGCTCCGCAATCGTAAGCCGCGAAGTAAGGATTGTTGACACTACTGGCCCCGTGGCCCACAAAGACGATGAGGCCCGCTAGTCCACTGGCGACCAGACCGGACGCACGTAAGAGATTGCCAACGCGGTCGGCCATCTCTGTATCGCTGTAACCCGCAAAAAATCCATCCTCATCCACCTTGTCTTGAGTCCGGTGAACAGCCATGGTGGATTCGGAATCGACACATTGCAGACTGCTGGTGGCCAAGGGATTCAAACTGGGTCGGAAGATGGAGAGGGCCAGTTTGACAGCCGCCCAAAGGCCCAAGGTTTGGCTGATAACAAAGCCCCTGACCAACGTATGCGAACCGTCCTGAATCTCGTGAATCTTCAGCGACTTGGCGTCTTGGCGTGAGGTGAGGCGCCGCTCCCGAATGAGATGCTTTGGATGCACGGGCGCTGGACAGTGCTTGAAAGGAAAGGCGTCGTCGATCCCCTGGAACACACAGTCGACCCCGAAGAAGCCAGCGAAGCCGTAGGTCTCTATGGTTGGATCTTGAGCCTCTAGATGACGGCGCACAGAGCCCTCTCTGTCATCTAAACAGAAAAAAGCCTGGATATCGACCTGTGTTTGCGGGCTGCCATCGCCACTGCGGAGGCGACGCGCGGGCCAGTCGAGTTGGCGCAAGAAGCGTCGGCGATAGGTGCGCTCAAAGGCCGCTTGCCAAAGCCCAGCGGCCTGCTCGGCCCTGGTTTCGATCAGTTGGTAGCCGGGTTCGTAGGGAAGTTGTTCCGAAATACCCCCCAACGATGGGAAGTCGGGACCGAGATGCTTGCAAACATACTCGTATTCGGCCATCAACTCCAGGGCGCAAAAATCTAGTAACGAGACCCCGCGCCGCTCCACCAAGTTTTCCGGGTGCAATTCCAATTCCCGTACCATACCGGACCATCCCGGGTGGGCTAAGCACATTTCCAGCAAATACCGCTCGTAGAGTGACGAAGACTCAGGCCCCAGGAAGCGCGCCAAAATCTTCTCCACAATGTCCGACGGATCGAGATCGAAATCGTCGCGAATCCTAGCGCTAGAAAACGGCCATAGAGGGAGCCAAGAGTCCTTCACAAGGTCGGCCACGAACCGAAACAGGGTGTACTCTGGATGCGGAGCACCCCACATGGCCACACCTTGGTCGAGATATTGTCCGACAAGGCGGAAGAGAACGGGGTGAACCAGGTGGCCCATGTGCAGTTGGTGGTGACTCCCCCAGCGACTCCTAATGCCACTTTCCGTGATGCCGGGTTGGGGCACATAGTCGTCGAGGTCTGGCGACAGAAGCGCCTCTTTCAACTGGGACCAATTGGCTCGACCGGTTGGCGAGGCATCGTGAAGGCCGACAACAAACTCGCAGTTGGTCGCCTGCTCGAAGATCTCGATCAGCGCACCATCATCCACCAACCCCTCTCGGTAGAGATCCCGGTAGTGTGCCAGGGGAAAATACGCCCACGAACCATAGAGCCGCGACGCTCTCAGGCAACCTTCATGAAAAGGGAAGGCCTGAAAAGCGTGCAGCGTATTATGGTGGATGAACTCCTTGATGGGGCCTTGATGGGGCAACCAACGGGCGATCCTATTGATGCTGTCCTCGATGGAGCTTGCGATTCGGCCCATCAGGTCATCTCGACTTTCTCAGATTGGACTAATCAAGACCTGAGGGCCCCTAAGGGTCCTGTCACGGGTTATTGAGCAAGACCTTCAGAGCGCCTTCCTCGGCGGCGTTGCCGAAGGTGTCGTAGGCTTGCATGATGTCGGCGAGTTTGAACCGGTGACTGACCAGTTTACCGGCATCGAGGCCGCCCGCTTCCACAATACGCAGCAGCATGGGGGTAGTGAAGGTGTCCACCAGTCCAGTAGTCAGCGTAATGTTCTGAGACCAGAGCTTCTCAATCTGAAGCTCGACCGGCTTACCGTGGACGCCGACGTTGGCTAGGTGCCCACCCGGCGCCAGGATCGATTGGCAGATGTCGAAGGTCGCGGGCACCCCAACAGCCTCTATCGCCACGTCCACGCCGGCGCCATTGGTCAACTCCATGATTTTCGCGACAGCGTTTCCGTCGGTGCTATCCACCGTTTGGGTGGCTCCCAAGGAAAGGGCCACCTTCAGGCGATTGGCATCCACATCCACCACGATGATCTCGGAGGGAGAGTAAAGTTGGGCTGTCAGCAATGCGGAGAGTCCTACCGGACCGACCCCCACAATGGCGACCACATCCCCCGGCTTGACCTTCCCGTTGAGCACTCCACACTCTAGTCCCGTTGGTAGGATATCGCTGAGCATCGTCGCGGTCTCCTCATCGGCCTTGGCGGGGAGGGCATGCAGACTGTTATCGGCGTGGGGGATCCTGACATATTCGGCTTGAGTGCCGTCGATTTTGTGGCCAAGAATCCAGCCGCCCGTGGTGCAATGCGAATACATGGATTTGCGGCAAAAGCTGCAACGACCACACGACGTAATACACGAGATGATCACCTTATCGCCCTTTTGGAAGTTGAGGACGCTCGAACCCACTTCTTCGATCACGCCCACCCCCTCGTGCCCGAGGACTAATCCGCTTTGCGCGGTGGGAACATCCCCTTTGATGATATGAAGGTCGGTGCCGCAAATGGTGGTCGTGGTGATGCGCACGATGGCGTCACTAGGGGCGGCGATAACCGGGCGGGGCCGGTCTTGCCATGCCCGTTTGCCTGGGCCCAAATAGACCAGCGCCTTCATGCCTGTGGCTACCTGTCCGTCTTTTATGAGTTGCTTCATGATGATCCTCTTCCATTCCCTCGGGTGGCTCATGGCCCCCCTGGTTGTGCTCTGTCGTCGTCTGTCACCTATAACGCACTATCTCATTGAATGGTGAGTCCCCATATGATCTGGATCAATCCGATGGCACGACAGTAGGTAACCTGTGGCTTGGCAAGAGAACGGACGGACAGATTTTCACTCGTGCCAGTTTTGAGGATGTGACGGTTCCCAATGGAACGGCGGAAAACTCTCTGGGCTAATACTCATAGACCTTAAAAAAGTTTTCCCAGCGCAACTCGGAACTAGAAGGTTGGCCCCCTCAGAAAAGCTTCAAAAGTGACGACCCCATGGGACGATTAGGCCAGAGTTAACCAGATAGCCCACTTTCCTCGTCTGCGATTTTCCCAGTCTCACTCTGCATTTCTCTCATTAAAAAAAAGTTGAGCGCAGTCCTGATAACGGCAATGGCACCTAGCTTACCGATCTGATCCCAACTGGGCGCCACGGCGGTCGACAGTATGTCTGCTGCCAGTTGGAACTCAAGGGCCAGCGCAAGATAGCGGGCAAATCCGAGCCGGATTCGTGTGAAATTTGGCTCGGCTCGAGCTACGGTAGATTTGATGATCATTGTGACCGCTACGACCAGGCCCCACGCAATGATGACGGCCCCAATGGTTTCAATGAGCAGTCGCAGCCATTGCACGGCATTTATGACGATACTTTCAACAACTTCCATCTTCACACGTCCCATCTCTTATGGTGGCCGACAAGCTTGGGGAGCACCTTGGAGCCTGGAACTTGGGCGCGCTTCGTTTTGGTCCTCCAGACTATCATCTCATGAACGAGTATCTCGTCCGAATTGCTCAATGGAAAAAAGACAGACTTGTCCGCTGGGAGACAACGGAGCTCAAAGGGTTCGACAAGGGAGTGGAGGCCTTCGTTGGACTCTTCACAGGAGAAAATCTCGGAAAGATGTTGGTGGATGTCTAAGGTCTTCGGCCAATGATGAAGGGCCCCGCTTCACTTCCATCACCAGCCGCCAGATTCATGAGCCTTCTAACGTCACCATCTCGGTAGATGTCAGACAGAATTCTTGAGTACTCTTCGACAAACCGCTCGTTCTCGACAAGACTTCCGAAAATATCTGATATTCTGAGGAAGCTCAGCCCATCCTGGGCGTGGTCCTTGGCACCGTTGTGCAGTTCAGCTCCTCGGTTGTCGATGATCTCGAGCCGCTCACCATTGGCATCAACTTGTCGATCGCTGTAGTAGCACCAAGCCGCTAGGACGAAGGCTCCATATTGAATGGATCCGCCTGTTTTGAGGTTCTCCTGGATGGTGGGGATAAGAAACTTCGGCAACTTCGCAGAACTCTCGGAGCAGATTCTGCTCACCCCATCCTTGATGTTTGGATTGGAGAATCTCTGCTCTAGACTATCCTTGTAGGCGCTGAGATCGATGCCCTCGATCTCTCCTAAGACCGGGGTGGCTTCCAGGTCCATAAAACGGCGCATGAAGGTCGCGAAGACCTCATCCTCCATACAGTCATTGATGGTTGGATGTCCGTGGATGGCCCCTGGGATACCTAAAACGGAGTGTCCAGCGTTCAACAGACGGATCTTCATCTTCTCGTAAGGAGTCACATCGGGCACGAACTGGACACCCACCTTTTCAAGCGGTGGCCTACCGTTGCAGAATCGGTCTTCAACAACCCATTGGATGAAAGGCTCGCAGACCACCGGCCACTCGTCCTTGAGGTTGTAGGTGTTCTGAAGGTACTCCATGTCCGCTAGTTTGGTCACCGGTGTGATTCGGTCGACCATCGTGTTGGGAAAACAGCCCTCGACTTTGAGCCATTCTGCAAGTTCTGGATCCACTTTCTGCATGAAAGCCAGAAGCATCTTTCGAGCTACGTCTCCGTTGTGCTGAATGTTGTCGCAAGAAAGGACAGTGAAGGGAGGCAGGCTCACCTCTCTTCGCCTCTTCAGGGCGGCTGTAAGAAAACCAAAGACTGTGGTGGGCCGGCTCGGATCTTGTATCTCAGCCTGCACCGACGGGTTGTCCATGTCGAAATCGCCGGTACTGGGGTTGAGATTGTACCCCCCCTCGGTGATGGTCAGTGAAACGATCTTGGTATCGGGATTCGCCATCTTTTCGATGGCCCGTTGGGGATCATCGGTCGCCAAGATAAATTCGGTCAGGGAACCGATGACCTCACATGTCACATCTCCGCTGGGATGCTGGGTCATGAGCGTGTACAGGCAATCTTGTCGAGCCAGTACATCGTTCATCCTCCGGTCGGCTTCCCGCAGGCCGACTCCACATATTCCCCAATCCATTTCCTGGTGCTGTTCCAACAGTCGATGGAGGTAGTAGGCCTGGTGAGAGCGGTGAAAACCACCGATGCCGATATGAACGATCCCGGCCCGTGGGGTATCTCTGCGGTAGGTTGGACAAGGAAGCGCCAAGGCGCTTAGATTGCTCTGGTTTAAGGGAATGGGGGTCATGCGTTTTTTCCTCTTCTCATCGCCCAGTAGGCAGCTATAAAATAGAGACAGGTACAGGCGAAAGCTACGGAATAGAAAGTGTCTCTTTTCGAGTGATAAAGCTGGACATCCGGGCTAGTCAATAGGACTCGAAATGCCAGAAATAGGGTGGTAGCGAGAGCCGCATAGCCGACAACGGTGAGCACCCTGGAGAGCGTCGAATTGTCTTTGGCCCGTGGCATTTCCTCAGCGTCTAAGCTCTCGTGATAACGTACCACATCCTGAACAAACTCCATCTCTTTCTGCTCTTCCTCGGGGTAGGACTGCTTGGCCCCATACCGTCCAGCCAGCAAAGTATAGACCACGATGGAGAAGACCCAGGTTGGGATAAACAGGTAAAAGAACGACATCACGTTCAGGAAATTCAATCCGAAACCGAAAATCAGACCCAAGATCCAGGACGCCACGGCCGGAAGACTGTTGGCATAATTCTGGTATTCGCACCAATATCGGGTGTAGCCAATTCTGGGAAAGATCTGATGCTCCGCGAAGACGATGGCACCGACAGGTACGACCAATAAACCGGCATAAGTTAGGAGCGGCAAGATTTGAGTGAAAACAAAAGGAAAACAGGCGATGACGACCATCGCGGCTCCCACAACCGTCGTTGTTGTTCTTCGGGAGTGTTCACTGAAGACCGCCTGCGCTGCAAGCCCCGCTCTGTAGAGGTTAGTGATGGCGGTGGTCCAACCGGCGACAATCACAATGACAAAACCCGACCAACCTAGGGCGTAGTAGGCAACGTCACCCGGGTCGAGCTGTCCGATCGATTTGCTCAGGATGACGGCGGTTCCGGCGCCCATGATTCCGGCAGCTATCCAGGCAATATAGTGACCGAACAGCATGCCGGTGCTGGTAGCGAGGCCATAAGACTTCTTCTTCGCAAATCGCAGCAAAGCCATATCGACCAAGCCAAAGTGGGTGATCGTATTGGCAGCCCATGCGAAGCCGATAACCTCAACAAGGCCGATGCCGGGTTCGCCGTTGCTACTCACACCGGTCCAGATGGATCGGTCGCCGATCTCGATAAAGTCCGCCCATCCCCCAGGCAGAGTTTTCCCAAGAACGTGCATAGAGAGTTCGGGCATGAGGACCACGGCTCCACTGATGAACATGGTGAAAAGCCAGGGAGCACAAATTCCCGAGAAATCGGACACCGCGTCGAATCCGTAGATCGTCACAAAAACCGCGAAAGAGCCAACCAGGACCACGATCAAGGCGAACCATAAGTTGGTCGGATACCAATTGAGTTGGGCTGGAATGTCAAAGGCAAATCGAACAGCCGTGGCCGATACGGTGACCATGGCAGCAGAGATGACGGTAAAGATCAGTATATTGGCCCAATTGTACAGTTTGGACATCGAGTCGCCGGCGATCTTGTTCAGATAGGTGTAGAGGCTCAGGCGCGTTTCCACGGCGATCGGTGCGGTAATGAGAGTCCAGCTGAGAACGGCGAGCACGTTTCCAATGAGCAAACCCAGAATGATGTCGATGGTTTTTGCCCCCAAAGCCACGAAAGTGGCCCCGATCACGAACTCCGTGGCCGCGACATGTTCTGCGGCATACAGTCCCGCGAAATGAGTCCAACCGTGCAATTTATGCTTTGCAATGGGGAGTTGCTCCTCATGCATGCTCTCGAACTGCCGAAAAACGGTGGACTCGCTCATGTACCCCTTTCCCTCCTTTGATACGGTTGTTCCCCTTGCGCACGATGTCGTCGCTAGTTTGCCCGGCCAAGATCTGAGTTTGAGAAGAACATAGCTAAAGTTCTCTCTCGGACATATGATCTCGATCAGAGTAATCCTAACATTCTTTTGATACCTTCGTATCATGACCACCATGAAGGGCTCGAAACTCTTTGCCTTTGGAGTCCTGGTGGTGCTAGCGATTCTCATCGGGGTGCTCGTGTACGGTACTTACAAGGGCGAGCCTAAGCCACTTTTTTACTCCGGTGTGGTAGAATCCACTGAGTATGATCTGGCCTTTGAAACGCCGGGAACCATTGCCGAGATCCTGGTTTCTGAGGGCGACACTGTTGGAGCGGGAACGGTCCTTGCACGCCTCGACTCAAGGGAGCTAGAGAGCCAGATTGTGGGGGCGCAGGCTTTCTTGGGTCAAGCTAAAGCTCATCTCCTAGAATTGAAGAATGGGACACGAATCGAAGATGTCAACGAAGCTCAGGCCAGAGTAGAGCAAGTTCAGGCTGAACTTGCTCGGCTGCGTAACGGCCCAACCCAACCGGAGCTTGACGTTGCCCTGCATCAAGCTCTCTCTGCTGGAGAACTATCTTCACTGCGAGAGCGGGGTGTTCGACCGCAAGAGATCGAACAGTCCAAAGCTCGTCTGGAACAATCCAAGGCAGAACTTTTGGCTGCGCGCTTGGACAAGGAGCGCTACGAAGTCTTGCTGGCGGAAGGGGCGGCGCCGGCGGCGTTAGTGGACGCGAAGCTCAAACGACACCGGGTGGCCGAAGAGTCGGTTCGAGAGCGCAGAGAGGCTCTGGACCAATTGCAATCAGGATTTCGTGAAGAAGAGAAAGCCATGGCAAGTCAGGACGCTCTGGCCGCTCAAGCCCGATATCAGAATCTCGCACAGGGCACCCGTCCCGAAGTCATTGCAGCGGCTGAGGCTCAGCTCAAGTCATCTCGGACTCAACTGGAGAAGTTGCGTAGTGGTCCTCGCCCCGAGCAGATCAAATCGGCCCTGGAAGCGGTTAAAGCCAGTGAGGCCCAAATTCAAACCCTGCAGGTGCGACTCAGCAAAACTGAGTTGAGCTCTCCCCTAGCAGGTCTCATTACCCGCCGTGCTTTCGATCAAGGAGAAACAGTGGGTGCTGGGGCGGGTGTTCTGCAACTGACAGTGCCCCAGGAGACTTGGGTTGACATCTTTATACCGGAAACGGACATGGCCAAGATCAGTCTGGGCGACAGTTGCGCAATATTCGTTGATTCGCTGCCCGAAAAACCATTCTCTGGGAGCCTGACTTTCGTTTCTCAAACAGCCGAGTTCACTCCTCGATTCGTACAGACTCAAAGGGAACGCGTACTGCTGGTCTACCGGGCCAAAGTCACAGTGCTCGACCCTGAACACCTTCTTAAACCGGGACTTCCCGCTGACGTTCAGGTGAGACCTTGAGTCTCATTCGCGCCCAAAAATTGAGCAAAATCTATCCTTCCGGGGCGCTGGCTCTCAAAGACCTGACGTTCGAAATCGAAGAGGGTGAGTTCTTCGGAGTGGTAGGACCCGACGGGGCCGGAAAAACCACCCTCATTCAAATTCTCTCAGGACTATTGAGCTTCGACGGGGAGGCTTGGTTTAAGGGTGAGCCCTTGCGCAAAGGATCGAATTTGGTGCGCGACGCTATCGGCTATATTCCTCAGCGTTTCAGTTTGTATGCGGACCTTTCGGTGGAAGAAAACGTTGCCTTCTACCGGGATCTCTATCCCCGCAACAAGGGCGCCCGCGATCTGGACTCGCTGCTGGAATTCATAGGCTTAAGGCCCTTTCG
>JBBKWP010000157.1:0-2696 GCA_037968995.1 Candidatus Xenobia bacterium | reverse complement strand
GGCGGTCGGATTCCGCTGGGGTGCCGCCGGCGGCAGTGCAGCGGGGCTTTGGGCGGGGGCGCTCGTGGGCGCCTTGCGGGGAGTCGCGGGAATACCGGTGGCTTTTCTCTATGGATTGGTTGGCTGGTTGGCCGGGCTCCATTCAGAACGCACTCAGCAGATGTGGACCTATCCGCCGGCCGCGATGGCCTTGGTGATACTTTTTGTGACCGCCGAAGCAGAACTTTCCAATGTCCTTGTAAACTCTCAACCGAGCCTGAATTGGATGCTCAAATCCATGGGGTGGCAAAGCCTGGCGGGTCTAGCCTTCATTGGCTCGCGGCGTTCAGCGCCCAGCTAAGCCCGACACAATGTCTTATTCACTCAAAGGGCGCCTGCGCCAGATCGGATTGGGCGGAACCCTACTCCTCACGGTCTTGGGCGCCCGCCTCTACGACCTGCAGATATTGCGTGGGGCGGAGTTCACTCAACGGGCTCGCGGCAACACGGTCGTCATCGAACCCGTCCCAGCACCGAGGGGCAGGATCCTCGACCGTCGTGGGAATCTGCTGGTGAGCAATGCACCTCAATTCGAACTCGTAGTCATTCCAGCGGAGATGAAGCAACTCTCAGAGACTCTTAAGGATCTTTCAGGTCTGTTAGACGAGACCGCCGCTCATCTCAAAAAGAAAATTTCCAAAGCCGCCCCCCTCGTTCCGCTCGTGTTGCAGCGCGATCTGAACTTGGACACGATGTCAAAAGCCACCGAAATCTCCGAAATTCGACCAGGAGTGGCCGTCCGGGCAGGCGCCATCCGACGCTACCATAGAAAAATCGCGAGCCACCTCTTTGGATACGTCGCCGAAATCACCGCCGAAGAATTGAGAGTGAAGCGCTCCGACGGCTACGCAATGGGAGACCCCATCGGTAAAGTCGGACTGGAAAAGCAGTATGACCAAGCCTTGCGCGGCAGCAAGGGCCAGCGCCTGGTCCATATCGATGTTCTCGGACGGACCGTGGCGGAATCAGAGATTCGCCCTCCGATTCCTGGGCCTGACCTCTACCTCAATCTCGATCGGGACCTACAGATGGTCGCCGAACAAGCCTTGGGGGAGACGCTCAAAGAACTCGAAGCCGAAAACGGGGAGCGCTCAGGAGGCACCGTCGTCGTGATGGACGTCAAGTCCGGTGCTGTCCGGGCCTTGGCGAGTCTGCCACAGTACGACCCTAAGCCCTTCGCCCGCGGGATCCGCTCCAAAGAGTATCAGGCCCTGCTTGACGACCCCGGATTCCCCCTAGTCAACCGAATGATCCACTCCGCCTTCTCACCCGGTTCCACGTTCAAACTGATCACTTCCAGCGCCGCTCTACAAGGCGGTTACTGCACCCCGTACACCCACTTCTATTGCGGCGGAAGCTTCGGTGAGGCCAACTGCTTCGTGACTTCGGGGCATGGCGGCATCAATTTTGAAGACTCCTTGGCGCACTCCTGCGACGTAGTATACTACCAACTCGGCTATAGAATGGGAATCGACCGACTCCGTAAGGTGTGCGCCCAGTTCGGTCTGGGCGATCCGACAGGGATCGATCTGCCGGCAGAAACCGGAGGCCTTCTGCCCAGTCCCGCCTGGAAAGAAAGAGAGTGGGACGACCGATGGTACGACGGGGACACCGTCAATATGTCGATCGGACAGGGTTTCCTCTTGGTCTCTCCCCTCCAGATGGCAGTGGTCACGGCAGCGGTGGCCAACGGGGGTACTGTGGTGACGCCACGCGTCGCCAAAAAGTTCGTGGCGAAAACAGGGGCCGTGATCGTCCCCGCCACGCCCAAACCCCGCAAGTTACCCATCAACAAGGAGTATCTGGCCGCCGTTCGCCGAGGTATGCGGGGGGCCGTCACTCATGGAACTTCCGTGGCGGCAGACGCTCCCCAGGTTCAAGTGGCAGGCAAGACCGGAACCGTTGAAAACAGTCCCAGCGTTCACAATCGAAAAGGTCGCAACCACGTTTGGTTCGTCAGCTTCGCTCCTTATGAAAATCCAGAGGTCACGGTGGTCGTATTTCTTGAAAAATCGCACGGCTACGGAGGCGGCTTAGCAGCCCCCATCGCACGCAAGGTCTATGACTTTCTCTATCCCATCCAGCCACCGCTGAAAAAGAAAGGTGGAGACCTCGTTTGAAAAGGCTTCGGGCCGTCGACCTCTCCCTCTACGCTCCCGTGGTAGGCCTGCTGCTTTTGTTGTGGCCGGCCCTCTATTCCGCCACCCAGTTCGGGGCCGCCGGCGAAGCGATGCGTCAGGCTCTGCATATCCTTGGAGGAACAGCCTTGCTGGCCGCCTTCACCTGGCTGGACTACCGACACTGGAAACGTCTCGCTTGGCCCTTATATGGTCTCACGCTTCTATTCCTGGTTGCGGTGCTGGCGGTGGGGACTTCGGTCAACGGTGCTCAACGGTGGATTTCTTTAGGAGGATTGGGCACCTTCCAACCCTCAGAGTTGGCCAAGTTTTCTACTATTGTCGTGACCGCGGCGATGCTCTCGAAAAAACCGACTTGGTCAAGGTTCTTCCTCACCGCCGCGGCCGCCGGGCTTCCGTTCCTATTGATCTTGATTCAGCCCGATCTTGGAACGGCTCTGGTCCTTGTCGTTCTAGTAGGGGTGATGGCCTATGTCGGAGGACTGAACGGCACCTTTCTCTTCTCCGTCTTCGGTCTCG
>JBBKWP010000156.1:0-8404 GCA_037968995.1 Candidatus Xenobia bacterium | reverse complement strand
TATTCGTCGCCCCCGGACAGGTCATCTATAGGTAGCTCGGACAGCCTGTTTTTACAGTTTGGGCAAGCCGGTGCGGCCGCGACTCCGACTCTTGCTAGTTCCGCCATATCATCCTCTCAGAATTCTAATCTTCCCGGCTATCCTACATCCAGAGGTCCCAGACGTCCAATCCGACCCGAAGAGAGGTGGCGATTCTGGCGCTGGGAGTAGGCCGCGTTCAGTCCTGGAAGTCCCAAGTTCGCCACAGAATGCCGGGAGCAACCGTTCGGGTGCTGGACCTGACACCACCCATGGTGTTAGCGGGGTCCGGATCGATGGTGGGTCCATTGGGTATCACCGCCCCCGGCGAGGTCTCATCCCCTACCAGGATGGTGAAGCCTCGGTAGCTGTCGGCGAAGCCTCCCATGCGAAGGTCTACAGCCGGGTGGCCCTGGTATTCGCTGATCTCCAGGTACATCGGCTTCATCTGGCTCAAGCTCAAGGGTACTCGCGGGTCGTGCCTCGGGATTCTCCCCCAGTCCAACGGCTCACCGTCCTTGGCCGATGCCTCTTGATACGTTGCCACCATGAGTCTGGCATCTCTCACGATGGCCGCCGGCCCCGTCTTCTGCACAGCGCGGTCGACGAAAGCGTCGCGCTGAGACATCACCAGTAGAGGGCTAAAGAGAGAGAGGATCAAGACAACCCGAAGTGGCGAAGGAAAACCCTTGCCACTCAAAGCCCCAAGGACACCAAAAAGCAGCATGGCCATCCCGGCGAGGAGGAGCACTGCTGAAAAGAGCACCTGTAGGAGTTCTAAGCCCAAGTTCATAGCCAGCCAAACCTGGAAAGGGAGCACCAATCCCAAAAGCAACACAATGAAAAACGCGGTCACCATCTTGCCTTTGGAGGTTTCCCAGTCGATCTTGAACATTTTTGTCATGACTTCACTCGTGTGATTTCTGGGGACGCCCCCGATATTTCTGGTAAAGCTGCTTCTGCCGATCGTCGAGAGACAATTCCGCTCCAGCCCCCCAGGCGCGAACCACGCGATGGATGGTCTCCAAAAGGTCACCGTCGCACAAGATGAGAGTGGCTTCCTTGCCGGGCTCGATAGTGCCGAAACGGTCATCGATGCCGAGAATCTTGGCCGGGTTATAAGTGATGGATTGGAGTGCCTGCAGTCGACTCCAGCCGTGTCCCACGGTCTTGCCGCCCAAGTCCCGCAACTCCCGAACATCAAAAGCCCAGCCGCTGGGTGATAGGGCTACCAGAACTCCCGCTTTCGCCAATATAGCGGGAGTCCGGTGCTGACGGTCCACGGGCTCATCGTACCTGGGCTCGACAGAATTGAGCGCGCTGTAGATGACCGGAATTTTCCGTTTGGCCAGTTGGTCGGCATAGCGGTCGATGTCGCGTCCGGCCTGTAGGATCATACGGAGCTTCTCCCGCTCTCCCCAAGCCAGCGCCGCCTCGATTTCGGAGGCTCCGTCGACTCGGACCAAGATGGGAGCCGAGCCCGTAGCGTATGGCTTGAGAGCCTCCCACTTGACGTCCGCCCGGGGTCCGCTGTACGCCCGAGCTTGGGCCAAGGATTCGCTCAGAAGGTAGAGATCCTCGCCCAAACCCTCGAGGCGGTCCTTCTCGGCCTCGTCATCCTTATTTTTGGTCCAGCTCATGGTCGGCCAATCCAGAGCCAGAGCCCAGGTCGGGCGAAGGGTCATCTCTTCCCAGGTCCAACCCCAAAGTCGCATCACCGTGCCTTGCCCCGACATCATTCCTCCCAGAGGATTAACGCCGCTGACCAGAACACCCTGCGAACGCGCCACGGGGATGAGGTCCGACTCAGCGCGAAATCCGTAGCGAGCTTCCAGGTTCGGATTGATCTTCCCGACCTCCGTCTGGTCTTGGCTGGCCCGGAGCGACTCTACGTCCACGAGACCCAGAGCGGAGTCGGCGTCGATCAGTCCAGGATAGAGATGCTGTCCGAGAAGATCGATCGTATCCACGGAAACCGGAGCGGTGCCCCGCCCGACCGCTTCAATGGTTGTACCTGAGACCACCACGTAGCCCTGAAAAGCGTCTTCTTTGGCGGTGTGGATCCAGCCGTTGGCCAGAACGAATCGATTGGACGGTTGGGAAACAGAAGGTTGCCCCAGAACCGGTCCGACAAGGATAAGGAACGCTACCAAAACTCGGAAAAGATATAGCATCACTCGTCTTTCTCCTCAGCCTTTTTCGCTAAATCCCTCAGAAACTTCAGTTCCTTCTGGAGAGTCTCCACCCGCCGGGCTTCCTCGGCACGAGAGAAGTAGCGTCGTCCTTCGATCCAAGTCTCCAGACAGATCGCCTCCTCGCTGAGTGGAGGCGCATTCCAGATGGCAAAGTCCGCATCCTTACCGGGTGAGAGAGTTCCCACGCGCTCAAGAATTCCAAGTTGCTGGGCTGGATTCCGGGTTATGAGGCTGAGCGCATCCACCTCGGACATGTCACCGTAGCGCACCGACTTTCCGGCCTCGGTGTTCAGTCGTCGAGCCAGATCCGGTGAGTCCGAATTGATACTGACCAAAACGCCGCGCTCGGCCATCAGGGACGCGTTCTGGGGAATGGCATCCTCCACCTCGACCTTATAAGCCCACCAGTCCGCGAAGGTGGAGGCGGCGGCGCCGTGAGCCTTGATCTCGTCGGCAACCTTGTAGCCCTCTAGAACGTGTTGGAAGACGTTGACTTTAAATCCCTCTTCTTCGGCCACCCGTATCAGCGCCAAGATCTCGTCTTGGCGATAAGAGTGACAATGCACCAGTCGCTTGCCGTCTAGAATCTCGAGCAGCGCCTCAAGGGCCAGATCCGGCTGCGGGTTCAATCCGGTCTCTTTCTGTCGCCTGTAGTTTTTGGCGCTCTCAAACGACCCGCGAACCAACTGCACTACACCCATGCGGGATTGAGGGTAGCGCGTGACGTGCTTGTCGCCCCAGTTGCTCTGTTTGGGATTCTCTCCCAAGGCGAACTTGATGCCTTCAGGGGCGTCCTGAAATATCATGTCCAGAGGAGGTCGGCCAAGCTTCCAGCGCGTCGTGATCGACTGTCCCCCAATGGCGTTGGCGGATCCGTGCAAAACGTTGGCTGCCGTCACCCCCGAGGAGAGTTGCAGGTAGATATCGTGGTCGAAAGGGTTGAGAACATCTTTGATGCGCACCATGGCCGTAACATTTCGACCTGGTTCGTTGACATCGCCCTCCACAGCGGTGTGGCTGTGGGCGTCGATCAGCCCCGGCGTCACGTGAAGCCCTTTCCCTTCGATGACGAGCGCTCCAGGAGGGGCAGTAATACCACTTCCCACTCTCACAATTCGGCCATTCTGAATCAGAAGATCCGAATCTTTCAACGGCCCACCGGGCTCCTGGGTCCAGAGCGTGGCGTGGCGCACCAGAACAGTACTCGGAGCCGACGATGCGGTCGCGAAGGCGCTCGGCGGACTTATGTAGTCTTTTTTGTTGATGAAGGCACGAGCTTTGATATCTTTACCATCGTTGAGTTTGGTCCCCGCCACGCCTTCGAAACGCGGATAGCGCTTCCCCTCGATGAACACCTCCTCCACGGTGCTCTTACCGGAGAACGGGAGACCGTCTCGCACCACAAAACTGGCAGTCATACCCGGACGGAGTGTGCCCTGGTCATCTAAGCCCAGATAGCTTGCCGGTTCCACGGTGAGCGCCGCGAGAGCCCTCTCGGGAGAAAGCCCAGCGGCAATGGCGTCCTGAACTCGAGCCTCCCAGTCCGCGAGGTCCTTCACCCCAAATGTAGTGAGGGCGAAAGCTAACTTCTCGTCCTCCATCCAGGCGGGCAGTCCGGGCGCGGCGTGCCACTGTCTCAGCGCCATAAGAGTCCAATCCGAGGCTGGATGGCCGGGCTCGTCTTCAGGGGTGTCGGGAAAAGCCAAAGGCATTATGTAGCGGATGGGGTGAGCCAAGGACGAAGCCTTGAGCCATTCGAGTTGCTGCCACTCCCCACCCGAGAGAACCAGCGTCAAAGACGCGGGCCGAGCGCCTACCTCCTCGACTAGGACGGGAATCCTCAGACTGTCGAGAAGACTCGACGCCTGAAAGACGAGCGGCCGAAGACCCGTACGAACCTCGTTCAAAGACTTCAGACTGGCTCTCATCTCGACCGTGTCGGTCGGACTTGCCTGGTCAGCAAGCCACGCGCTGTCGAGGAAGTGTTGGCGAACGAAAGCGACGTTACCCATCAGACTCAAAGGATAGTTTTGCCCGTCGAGCTTCTCCCAACCCAGGGGCTCGAACGCGACCACCGAGGCAACCGAGGGATCGATGAGATTCGTTTCAGAGGGGTCCTCGCTTGGCGCGGTGGAGTAGAGGGCGGACTGCCCCCGGAAGATGCCCTGGTCTGGAACGAGCGCGACGTTGACAAAGCCGAGTTGTCGGAACTCATCAAAAGCGTCCGCCTCTAGTCCTATCGTTTCCGAAACCCGCCGTTCGTCGTGAACGCGCTCGGGCAGTTGGGGAGCGCCGTCGGACTCCTCGTCGCCGAGAAAGCGACCGACGTTGACATAAGGGTCCAAGAAACCTGCGTGAACGACCTTGCCAGACACGTCGATCACGCGCGTACCCGGGGGGACTGCAACGTCAGCGCCCACAGCCAAAATTTTGGGCCCCTCGATCAGTATGGTACCCTTCTCCACGGTCTGACCGGGAGCGATCAAAATCTTGGCGTTGGTGAGCGCATATCGCCCGGCGGATTGTCCCCACGACGACGGCGTTTCCGCCGGACTCGGTAGGCCGAACACGACAACGGTCACGGGAATAAGGAAGAATCGTAGGACACGAAAAGAGCGGAGATTCATAGGACAGTCAGTTAGGCGAAACCGTGAAGGTTCCCGCAATCGCTCCATCTGAAAGTTTCAGTTTGACGGAGCCCTAGGAGCCGCCGAACTTGAAGAGATCGTCGTGAACGCTAGCTCTGATTTTTTCAGGTTGCCCTGAGCCGGAACCCAGTTTTCCCTCCCAAACCCGACGTGCTCTCTGAGACATGTCCACTTCATGGGCCATGGCAAGAGAATCAGCCACCTCTAGTGACAAACGAAAGGACACCTCGGCCTTAGCGAACTGCTCCTCAAGGCAGAACACCAAGGCTTGCTCGCGATGAGCGTGAGACAGATTCGTCCTGTACTTATGAGCCAACGAGAGCGCTCTTTTCAGAGTTCTGCGCACCGCCCGCATCTGTTGGTGGTGCGCCTTGGGGCCGCCACTCTGAATCTGGCGTCGCTGAACAGTGGCGAGCCAGCACGGGAGCGAAGCCGTGTAGATGTTCTGGGCTCGCCGTCTGTCATATAAAGCGATCGCCTCTTTCAATAGGCGCTCGGATCGGTCCAGGTCTCCCCTTCTGAGGCCAATGAGAGCTTCTGTCGCCAGAAGTTCGCATTGGCGTTGAACGTCCGGCGAACTGAACGTCTTCTCCAACTCTAAGACTTCCAGAGGAAGCCGACCTCCGCAGGCCCGTGCCCAAGTGAACAAGTTGTCGCCGGCCGCCAAGCGATCGTTGATCATAGCGCCGATGAGTTGGGTCTCCCGGGCCAGAACCACAGCATCGTCTAGACGCCCCAATCGGTAGTAGGTCAAGGCCAAATGATAACGCGCGCCGTTCTCTTCCCAGCGATCTCCCGTTTGCTCCAGTTGCTCTACGGAAACCTCGAGATGCTCTCGAGCCTCTTCCAGTCGACCCACACCTAACAAGGTCGCCCCATAGAAATGACCAGCCTGACCTTCAGCCCACTGGTCCTTGAGCTGCCGTGCGGATTTCAGCGCGTTCTGCCCGTATCGCAAAGCTCGGGGCCACAGAGGTATTGCTCCCATGGCGATGGCGTGAGTCGATCGGGCGCGCACCAGAATACCCGTAAGGTAGTAGCGCTCAGCTAGGTTAAGTTCGCAGAGATGAGCCCAAATGGAAGGAATAGGGCCCTCCAGAAACCACAGAACGTAGGCCAACCGGTTGTAGAGGTCGGCGCGGAGAAGGTCTAATCGTGTCTTCTCTGGACAGCGCATCTTGTACTCCCAAGTGGAGACCAAAGAATGAGCGAGTTGAACCACCCCCTTTGCCAAGAAAGAGACGATCAGCTGTTTGGGCCGGTGACACCCCAACAGGGCGAGACCTCGCCAGATGGAGTCTTGCGCGGCTTCGAGGTTTCCTTGCTTGAAGTAGACGTCCCCAATGGCTCCCCAAAGCCGGGCCTGATGCTCCGACTCCCCGGCCACTGTCATAGCTTTCTGTAGATGAATCAAACTCTGATCGTAGGCTCCCGTTAAACGGTAGCAGTCTCCTAAGCGACTGAGAAGGGAACAGCGGACGTCGTCGGGCTGACCGACACTGCCCTGCACCGCCGAGCTCAGATAAAAGATGGCGGTATCAAGAGCGTGCTCCCGGAGCGCCTCTTCCCCGGCCTGGACCGCGCCAACGAAACCTTCCGCGGATGCGCCCGCCGCCTGAAAATGAAAGGCCACCTCAAATACATCAGCATCCGCTTGGCTATCAAGGTGTCGTGCGACCCTGAGGTGGATCTCCGCGATGCGATCGACGTGCAAACTGCGAAGTGCTATCTCGCGAAATCTGTCGTGCACGAATCTCAACCCCGTGGTCGTCAGTTCCACCAAACCCTCCGCCAAGGCTTCCTCAAGGTCGACAGGCCTTTGCAAACTCGCGGTCAGTAGCTCGATTGAGCATTTTCTGCCTAGCACCGAGGCGACAGCCAAAGCTTCCTGCGTTCGCGGCTTCAGAGTAGTGAAGCGCGTCGCCTCAAGATCTCCCTCATCCAGTCCACTTTTGAGAAAAGAGAGCAACATCAATGGGTTCCCTTGGGCCCTTCGGATGGCGCTTTCCCGCAAGGTTAGCGACGCGGTCTCGTCCTCGCGAGTCAAGAGAATCTGTGCTTCTTCCGTTGTGAAAGGCTTCAGTTCCAAACGGGGCGCAGCGAGGGTCTTGAGGCTATGTTCGTCGGGCAGTTCGCTTCTGCGAAACATCGCGACCACCAACAGAGCGTCTCCAGACTCCGCCCAATACTCCAAGAAACGGAGGGTGAGGGGATCGGCCCATTGACAGTCATCGAGAACGAGAACGGTTGGTACCTCACGTCCAAAAACGGCCAGCATTAATGAGAGCATCACGAGTGTCCCCCGCTGCAAACGGGTGGAATTCCCTTGTTGCAAGCCCTGGAGAAGAGGAAGTTCTAGACCGAGTTTGTGTACGAGGAGCCTCTTGAGTTCTGGGTGGCTCTCCAACTCGGCTTCGAGAACTGCAACGGGTCCAGCGAACATCGCATAGGGAGTCGGCGCTACGTCGCGGTCGGCCTTGGACCAAAGAACACGGGCATCGAGGTCTCTGGTCCACTCTTTCAGTAGCCGTGTCTTCCCTATGCCCGACCCGCCCTCGACCATGAGAAGATGTCGAGTTCCAAAAGCTTCGTTAAGCGCCGTCAGACACTCTTCGCGGCCAACAAAAGGGGCCTCACTTGTCACGTGGTCAACGCGACGCCGACGCAAGAGACGGGAAACTTGAGCGGGCATAGCACAGCGGGTGGCTTCTTCTTTCTCCTCAGAATCCAAGTACGGCTTGGACAGTTGCAAAGCTAGAGACAGAAGGTCCAAGGGATTCAGGGAGGGTTCACTCGGCCGAACCGACTGCCCGAGGACACGGAGGCGGCAACTCTGGAGATCCCAGCGTAACGATTTTCTCAGATCGCTCCCGAGAAAAGGGCCAAGCGTATTCAGGCCTTCTAAAGTGTCAAAGAGTTCGGTGGAGATCGCGCGCATTCTCTTAGCGGCACCTGGAATAGCGTCCCACTGTAAACCATCGACCCATTCCTCTACCAGGCAGAGTTGGTCGGGTTCCTTCGTTAATACCGAGTGGATCTTTGGCAGAAATCGGGCATCGGACTGTTGAATTCTTGCCCATCTCTCCGCGAGCCTCGTGCGTTCGTGAGGGCACGACGTTTCCAGCACGTGGATAGCGAAACTTCCGCCCTCGTTCATTCCGCTCCATAGAGACCGTCTCGTAGTCTCCTTCACGAGATGGAGTTCGCGAAAGCTGTCCCGCAAATAGACCCCAAGGCCCCCCGACACCTGTACACTCATCGATCTAAAGTATAACAATCGAACCGTTCAGCGACAAACTTTTCAGTTCTTTTAGCCAGAGCGAAACCCGCTGTCGGGGCGCGGGTCGACCCCTTCTCTGAGGACGGGTCGACCCCCAACTTCGCTCAATACGCGAAACCCGCTGTCGGGACGCGGGTCGACCCCTTCTCTGAGGACGGGTCGACCCCCAACGTCGCTCAATACGCGAAACCCACTGTCGGGGCGCGGGTCGACCCCCAACGTCGCTCAATACGCGAAACCAACTATCGGGGCGCGGGTCTTCG
>JBBKWP010000155.1:0-6336 GCA_037968995.1 Candidatus Xenobia bacterium | reverse complement strand
GACTTTGAGAAACTTCAGCCCCAGAGAATAGAATTTCGGGAAGCCGTCAAGGACGTCGTAGGCATAGACCTCAACGGGTTTCATCTGGAAGACGTAGCCATCACCACCATCGAGAAAGCCGGTTCTCGATAAAGACGAAGGTTCTTTTCTTTCGGAAGCGAAGCATTTACGAACGCCAAAGCGCGAGAAATGAACAATATAGTAACATTTCAGAAGATGATCGGACCGCGTTACAGAGAAGAACGCGGCTAACATCGGGGGCGAGGGGTCCTACGGCACTTATCCTCCTTTACGAAGCTTTTCACAAATCGGAATATTGACAAGGCCCAGCGCCCCTTTCGTAACGATACCAAAGGGCCTGAGGTTGGGAGGATACAGAACGTGTTGTTGTTATTTGCTCAGGACGCTACAGCGTCATCGGGATTTTTAGGTATGTCGCCCTCGGTTCTTGCCGTTGTCAGCGTCATTGTCGTGTTGCTAATACTTAGAGCCAGCTTCAAATATATGGCGGCGCACCTGATCAAGTTGGAACAAGGTCAGGCCCTGTTGACCAGCAACCCTCGCAGTCCCAACGTCACAGTCTCATTCACCGGCGGCATTGTTTGGCCGTGGCTGAAGGCCGAACTGATGGATATTTCCGTGAGAACCATCGACATTGATCGACGCGGCAAGGATGGATTGATCTGCAAAGACAATATTCGTGCCGATATCAGTGTATCGTTCTACATTAAGGTTCACCGTGACGCCGAGGACGTCCTCGAAGTAGCCCGCAACGTGGGTTGCGACCGTGCAGCGGACCTCATCGTTATGAAGGAACTGTTCTCTGCCAAGTTTTCTGAAGCTTTGAAGACAGCGGGCAAGAAAATGGAGTTCGAAGAACTCTATACGCATCGTATCGAATTTCGTGAGGCCATCAAGGACGCCATCGGAAAAGATCTCAACGGCTATCAACTCGAAGACGTGGCTATCGATCATCTCGAGCAGACCCCTCTCGACCATCTCGACCCCGACAACATGCTCGACTCCGAGGGTATCACCAAGATCACCGGTCGCACCGGCGGCCAACTGATCCTGACCAACAAACACAGGGCCATCGCCGAAAAAGAAGTCGAAAAAGAGAACACTGAGAAGCTCGAAGTGCTTTTGGAGCTTCAGCGACAGCAAAAAGACAAGCAAGCCGAGCAGCAGCGTGCCGTGCAAACGAAAATCGCTCAAGAGCAGTCCGCCACCCGGGTCGCGCAAGCCGAGCAGATGGCTATCTCGGAGAACGCCCGCATCCGTGCCCAAGAAAAGATCGACATCGACACGGTCAACCGAGAGCGAGAAGTCGCGGTCGCGCAGAAGAACAAAGAGCGCGTCATCGCGGTGGAAACCGAGCGAGTCGAGAAAGACCGGATGCTCGAGCAGATCCAGCGTGAGCGTGAAACCGAGATCCGTCGGATCGAGAAAGAGCGCGATTTAGAAGTCGAGAAGAAGAACATCCAGGACGTCATCGCCGAGCGAATCTCGGTCGAAAAGAACGTGGCCCAAGAGGAAGAAAAAATTCACGAATTGCGGCTCCTAGAAAAAGCCCGCCGCGATAAAGAAGCTAGACTCATCGGAGCTTCCGCCGAGGCCGAAGAATCGGCCATGCGTCTGACCAAGGCCGCCGAGGCCGACGAGGTGGTCGCCCGCTCCAAGGCCAAGGCCCGTATCACCACCGTCGAGGCCGAACTGGAAGCCGCCGACCGCAGCGCCCAAGCCAAGATCCGGATGGCTGAAGGGGTACAAGCCGAGCGGGCCGCCGAAGGTCTCGCCGAAGCACGAGTCAAGGAAGCCATGGCATTAGCCTCCGAGAAAGAAGGGATGTCCAAAGTTCGCGTGATGGAGGCTCAAGCCCCAGCCGAGGAGAAAATGGGACTCTCGAAAGTCAATGTCCAAAAAGCGACCAACGAGACGGACTCCGAGGGAACCCGTCTGCGGATGACGGCTGAGGCCGACGGAACCCGCCTCAAGATGGGCGCTGAAGCCGAAGGAACTCAGCTCAAGATGGAAGCCGAGGCCAGCGGTATCGCCAAGAAGGCCGAAGCTATGCGGGCCCTCGACGAAGCCGGTCGCGGTCACGAAGAGTTTCGTCTCAAGCTCGAAAACGAGCGCCTCATCGCTATGGAAAGCATCAAGGTTGGAAAAGACATCGCGCAAGCTCAGGCCTCAGTGCTGGCAGAAGCGTTCCGCTCGGCCAACATCGACATCGTCGGAGGCGACGGAGCCTTCATCGACAAGATCTTCCAGGCCGCTTCCTTCGGGAAATCCTTGGATTCGTTCGCCCGCAACGGTACAGCCAGCGGCGCAATGCTGGGTGAGTACACCAACGGATCCCGCAGCTTAGCCGGAGACATCAAAGATGTGTTGTCCACCGTCAAAAGCGAAGACCTTCGCAACCTGAGCCTTGCGAATCTGCTGAGCAAACTTGCCGACGACAGTCAAGGTGCTGACAAGATCAAATTAAAAAAGGTGGCGGACGCCGTCACCAGTATGGGACTGGCGGACATTCAGTTGGGCGACGGCGGGAGAGCATAACGAGTGGCAGACGCCGATACGACCGCTGAAGCCGCCGGAAAGGCTGAAGGCGGCAACGAAGAGATCGAACAGGGAGCCTACGAGCTTCTCAAAAGTCGACTCGAAGCCCAAGCGTCCGAGCTAAAAAAGCGAGTCGACGGCCTGAACGCGAAGCGTTCTGAGCTCTTCGGCGGCCGCGAGATTTCCGTTCTCGGTTCGGAGCGAATCCGGACCGAGAATAACTGCGTGCCTCAAGACGTAGCGGCTATCAACGGTCTTCTACTGTTCGGCTACAACGCCCAGATGGGCATGAAAACTGTCACGACCGGCGATATCTTCGCGCTTCACCGTTTTGAGAATCAAGATGGCACTTTCGTGTTTCCCGCGCTTCCTAAAGACGACGAACGTAACTTCCTTGAAGATCCCAGCTTTCAGAGCGTTTTCGCCGACCTTGTCAAATACCAGAAGTCCATGCGGATGCGAATGCTCCGGGTTCAAGGGCCGAAACTGCTCGCGCAACTACAGACCGGCGAAGCAAAGACGGACCGCAAAACTCTGCAGTGGGATCTGGGCCGCGATGGAGCGGCCAGCTTTGTCGACGACAAGGGAGAGGTCGTTTATCCCCCCAGCCACGACTTCACTTGGAAAGAAACCACACGCGACGATCACGTCTCGGGTGCTCATCCTCACGTCAACATCGCCAATCGTGTTTTCGTAGAGTGCGTCGGGGGCGATCTCACGGTAAAGGTCGAGGACAACACTGAGGACGGCCTCGGCGTTTATCGCGAAGAAGTCGAACAGAAGAACCAGGCTCTGCACGACGCTGACGTCTTCTATTACAACGCCGAAGAACTCATTTTGCTCAAAATTCGTCCCTACCGTGAAGTAGTGTGGCGATATTTGGTGTACAACACCCGCAACAAAACGGTCCAGCGAATCGATGCCATCGGATTGTCTTGCGTCATGCTTCCCGAAAGCCATGGTCTCGTATTTCCGGGCGGATACTACCTTCTCGAAGGCTCCCTAAAACTTTTTGAAGGCGACTTCGAAGGGCTGGTCTTGTCGCGCTCTCCCTTAGCGGCGCCCAACGGTGAAGACATTCTGTACGTCTTTCGCAATCCCGACTCTGGCGAGATCATTCTGTTGGCTTACAACATGGTGAGCCGGGCTATGAGCACCCCCATTCGCTGTCAAGGCTACTCCATGTTCGACGATGGTACCATGGTCATTTTTCGCTCCGACGAGAATCAAGAGGCCTCTAAGGTTCATCCTCTGCAGATCTGGCAGACCCCGTTTATGACCGCGGAGAACTATGAGTTAGCGCCGCGCTCTGGCGCCTACCTAGAGAAAATCGGAAACGCAGAACTGGTTCGCGGTGTCTCGGACTGTCTTTCCATCGCTCGACGCATTCGCGAGCAAAAAGCATCCACCCTGACCTACGGAGACCTCATCCGTTCGGTGACCAAGGCCATCGACACCCATCACTGGCTCGATCATTCCGAAGTCGGAGACATCTCCGCCGTCCTCAAAGAGACGCGGAAGACGTCGGAACTCGTCTTGCAGGAGTTCGACAAAGTCGAGAAATTGCGTCGCCAAGCCCAGAAGAACGTCGACGACGTGGACGCCGAACTCAATGCCCTCCTGCGGACCCTACGCATCGAAGACTGGAAAGAGCTCGACCCCTTCGTCACCTCCCTCGACGCCTTGCGTAGCATGCGGGGCCGTGTGATCACCTTCGCCGAGGAAAAATACGCCCAAACGGAGCGACTCGCCGAAGCCGAAGCCACGGTTATCGAGAAGTTCGATCTCGTCTCCGAGGCCGCGGTCAAGTTTCTTATCGAGCAAGACGCTTTCGCCCCCTACCGTGATCGTATCCAGACCGTAGAGACCCAAGTCGCCGCGGTAACCAAAGCCAACGAGGTCAAGCCTTTAGCCGAAGAACTGGCCGAGGTGAATAAAGGCCTTGAGATTTTGCAAGAGATCGTGGCCACCCTCCAGGTGGACGACCCAACCTTGAGAACGCGTATTCTCGAACAGATTTCTGAAGTCACCAGTCTTCTCAATCGTGTTCGCGCTCTGGTGGCCAACGCCCGTAAGCAGTTTGGCGAGCAGGAATCCATCGCGGAGTTTTCCGTTCAATTCAAGCTTTTCGGTCAAAACGTCCAGAGTGCGCTGTCCATCGCGGACACTCCTGAAAAAGTCGATGAAGCCTTGTCCGGCCTGCTTCTGTCCTTGGAAGAGTTGGAAGCGAAGTTCGGCGAATTCGACACCTTTTTGGCCGACCTCTACGAAAAGCGCGAAGAGATCATGTCGAGCTTCTCCTCCAAGAAGCAGGTCTTAAACGACCAAAGACAACGCCGCGTTGACCAACTCTTTTCCGCCGCCGACCGCGTGCTCGAAGGGATCGTTCGACGCGCCACGACCTTAAAGGACAACGACAAACTCAACACCTTTTACGCTTCTGATCCCATGGTCATGAAGGTCCGCGACTTAGCCGACAAGTTGCGCGATCAAAACGACCCCATCAAGGCCGAAGAGATCCTGTCCCGGCTGAAGTCCTCCCGCCAAGAGTCCGCTCGTGGATTGAGGGACCGTCAGGAGCTTTTCGAAGACGGCGAAAACCTCGTCAAACTCGGTCGTCACAAGTTCAGTCTCAACACCGAACCCATGGAGATGTCGCTCGTACCGCGGGACGGCGAAATGGCCTTTCACGTGACCGGAACTGACTATTTCGAGAAAGTCAAAGACGAACGGTTCGCAGAAACTCGGAGCTTCTGGAGTCAAGAGTTCGTTTCGGAAACTGCGGATGTCTATCGTGGTGAATACCTCGCTTTTTGCCTGTTAGACGACGTCAGAAACGGAGCCTGGAAATCCCTCACGCTCAAGGACCTGTTCCAGGCCGGCATCGAGGGCCAAGCCAAGGTCCTGGAACTGGTGCGAGATTATGGTTCCGAGCGCTACTCGGAAGGCTACGATCGAGGGGTGCACGACGAAGATGCCGCCAACATCTTGACCGCTGTGCTTTCGCTTTACCGCACCGCCGGTCTCTTGAGATATTCGGCCCACGCGCGCTCGGCCGCCGTGTTAGCTTGGACTTTTGGCGTCACCCCGAGGGCCAAAGAAGTCTGGGTCCATCAGGCTCAAAGCTTGGCCCTTCTGAAAGCCGTTTTTGGACAAGATTGTCAGAACTCAGAGTCCTTCGCTCAAGAAGTCACCGACCGAATTTTCGATTATTGCAAAGACAAGGGATTGGGTCTTTCCGAACCAGATGCCCGTCAATCCGCAGAATACCTGATCACTGAGCTTGGGGCTCCCACTCCCCGATTCATCACCAGCGGCGATGCGGCCCGGGTCCAAGCCGGTTTTAGCGCCCACTTGGAGAAGGGGCATCATGGCGACGTCTTTCGCTCCCACCTAGACGGCCTGAAAGGCCAAGTCGAACGACAGTACGACCTCTGCCGTAACTGGATCACCACCTTCGTGGAGAGTCTCGGCAAGGGCAAAGAAAAGTCATTGGCGAGGGCACTTTTGGTTCAAGAGGAAGCCGCGGTGATGCTCCTGACCGAAGGTCTTGTCGACCGTGAGGTAGCAAGTTCCGTCACCAGCACGGATGTCACGAAGCTTTTGGGTCAGCACCCGAAGATCAGCGATTCCAGTCTTGAGATTCGGCTCGACGAATTTTTGAGCCGCGTGGGCACCTATCGCGCCCACCACGTGCCCGCGTTCGCGGCCTATCAGAAGGCGCGTCACGACTTGCTGGCGGAAGAAAAATATCGCTTGCGTCTCGACGAATTCGCC
>JBBKWP010000154.1:0-36685 GCA_037968995.1 Candidatus Xenobia bacterium | reverse complement strand
TCCGCTTGGGCCTGAAGCCAAGCGATTCGAACGTAGGGAAAGCAGCGAAAGTCCTCGTTCATCAGAACTTCCCAGATCGGTGGAAGTTCTTCCCACTTGTTTTGATAGGTCAAAGAGCGCGCTAGTTGGCAGGCTGTCAAGGTGGCGTCCCGTCGGTTCTCCATGGCTTGAGCCAGATGGTATCCCTTCCAACTGTAAACTTCGCTGGCCTGGAAACTGGCCATGCTGGTCGTGATGGCCGCCGCGACTCCATAGCTGGTGGGAAGAGTTGTAAGGTGACCGAGATTCTCGGCCTCCTCGGCGGCCTCGACCACCAGGGCCAGTCCATGCTCGGCTCTACCCGCCAAATAGTAGAGGTAGCCGCAATCACGCTTGAGATCGATACAAGGAAACGAGAAAGGAACGTCAGCCAACATTTCGATAGCGTTGTCCAAGAGACGTAAAGTTTGGGCCTGCCAGCCTTTAGGGAGTCGCAGGCAAAGATAGGCGCCGTTGAAATGTGCTTGGGCCTTCGCGAAGGGATCGTTTTCGACCCCGACTTTAATCTTACGCTGGGTGAGGGCGACTTCCGCGGCTTGCTGCACCCAGCCTGTGGGTCTTAGAAAGAACAAGATGCGCTGGAGTTCCACGGCCAGGCTGCCCATCTCTTCGGCCTGACCGGCATCGAGGGACGGAATTCGGGCGTGAGAACCGAGGGAAAGCTTGGAGCTAGTTAGGGCCTTGAGTAAGCTCATGAGGGTCCAGTTTCCCTGGATGTCGTCTAAAGAGGTTAGTCCGAGCTCATTCCAAGCCTTCTTGAGCAACACAAAGCTCTCAGGGGTTTCCCCTTGCGCGTCTCTCACCATCGCCAGTTTTCGCAAAAGCCGAACCGGCTGTGCCTTGGAGGTTGCCGACCGTCCCTCGAGCAGTTCCTGATAAAGGCGCCCTGATTCCTCGAGTTCGCCCTGAAAGCGCAAGGCGTCGGCGTACTTCTCTTCCACCGAGGCGACGGCGACGCCCAATTCCAGCATGATGTCCGGAGACGCCAAGATCTCTCTATACAAAGCCGTAGCTTGGGCAAACGAGAAGGATGCGAGCGCGCGGTCGGCGCTCAAGAGAAGGTGTCGCAGCGCCTCGGCTCCCTCGCCCGCTTCACGGAAGTGCCAAGCCAGCCAGAACGGATCGCAATCGTAGTTCTCTTGAGCGAGAGCGCAGTGACAGATCTGTAGGTGGGTCTGTCGTTTTTCGGAAGGGCTCGCGGCGTCGAGGAGCACGGCTGGAATAACGGTGTTGCAGAAATCGAAAGTGTTTTCTCCCTTCCCTTCCTTGATAAGCCCTTTTGACTCCAATCGAAGTAGACTATCGAAGACTTCGGGCTCCGGGCGACTGGAAATGGCCGCGAGCAAGGGGAAATGGAAGCGAAGGCCCAGGAAGGCAGCAATCTTGAGAAGCCGTCGGTCCTCATCGTCGAGCGGTTTGAGTCGGCGGGAGACCACGCTCTTGAGGGTGTCGGGAATTTTGGCGGACGTGGTGCTAGTCTCATTGATTTTTTGCAGGGAGAGCTTCCACACGTCTTCATCATCTCGGCGGAATCGCTGGAGCCTGCCCTCCTCTAAGAAGACCCGAGTCATTTCAATTAAGAACAAAGGGTTGCCTTCGGACTGATTGACCAGGGCGCTCAAGCTCAGTTCTTCGAGGGCGCCTCCGCCTACCATGGAGAGAATGAGGGATTTGGCGGACGGCTTGTCCAGTCGTTCGAGTCGAATGTTTAGTAAATGAGGTGAGTGAAGAGTCTGCTCAAGCCGGCCCGACCGATGCTCAGATCGTTCTTGACTTCCCCCGAGGGTGGCGGCTACCAGCAGATTGGTCTCTCCTTTAGTCTCTTGGCGTTGCTTGACGAAATGCAGAAATTCCAATGTTTCGTCTCCCGCGAAATGCAAATCCTCTAGGGTAAGGAGCACATAGGGCTCATCGGTACGGCGTCGATCATGAATGAGGACTCGACGCATTCCCTCAAAGAGGCGATAGCGGCGGAGCGGATTGAAGTCTCCCTGTAGCTCTTCGCTTTCCTCGGTAATGAGTTCAGGCAAAATCAGAGCCAGTTCGGACTGGAAAGTCTTCAGACTGGCCGGGATGCCAAACCTTAGGCTGGACCGCAGTGGATCGAGCAACGGCTGAAACGGTAAGGTGTCCAGAGGCGAGGCAACGGTTTGTAAAACCTTCCAGCGGCGGCGTTTGGCCCAGTCGCGAAGCTCATTGAGGCAGCGAGATTTCCCCATGCCCGGGGCTCCCGTGAACACCACATTGAGCCCCTGTGTACTATCATTTAAGAGGCAGTCTTGGGCCTGGTTAAGGGCGGATTCTCGGCCCACGAACCGGGCTGGCAGAGGCAAGGCTTTCAGCGAAGGTGCGACCAACTCGCGTTCCCCGCTATCGCTCAAAGAGCCCAAGGAGCGATTCCAGATGCCCCGGACTTGAAGCGCGGAAGAGGGACGGTCGTCGGCACTCTTCGAGAGGAGTTGCTCGACGAGTTCGACGACTCCCTTCGGAAGTTGAAGTCGGGACTCGATGGCCGGCACCGGTTCGTGAAGGATTTGACCCAAGACCGAAATGGGATCGGGGCCCACGAAGGGGAGTCGATCGCAGAACCAGCGGTAAAGTAGGACGCCGAGGGCGTAGAGGTCGGAACGGGCGTCCACCTCGGCGCCAATCACTTGCTCCGGCGCCATATAGTGAATGGTTCCGAGCACCGCGCCGGGCACGGTTAATCTTGATGTGGAACGATCATCACTGAAGTGAGAGGCGAGACCGAGGTCCAGTAGTTTAGCTTGACCGTTCTTATCGATCAAGATGTTGTCAGGCTTGAGATCGCGATGGACGATCCCTGCCTCATGGAGGGTCTGTAGACCGGAGAGTACACCGTTGATCCATCCCACGGCGGGAGAGGGGAGTTGGCCGCCGCCGGCGGCGGCCAACTCCTTTTCGAAGGCCGTGTCGATGTCGACGCCCATCACCCACTCCATGGTGTAGTAAGTCGTGCCTTGGTAGCTTCCGAAGTCGTAAACCTCCACCAGGTTGGGATGGTTGAACTGCGAAGTCAGTTGAAATTCCCGTTCAAAGCGTAGCTGGTCGACCCTTGAAAGGTTAGGCGAATCCACCACTTTGAGGGCTATTGACTCGGAAAATGGTTGGTCTTCGGCCCTCACACGAAAAATTTGGCCCATTCCGCCACGCCCCAGAAGTTCAATGACTTCAAACCCGGCGAATTTTTGACCGGGGAGCGGAAGATGAGATGGTGCTATAATGGATGGTTCCGTGGGCATCAGATGGAGCTCAATGGGCAGACAAAGCGGACAAGACAGCCCGAATGTGCCATCTCGTCCGCCCTGTTGTCAAGAGAACCGACTCAATTGGAGGACGTTTTCGCGGCGTCTTCTTCTAGGAATTTTGCAAGGAAGTTAGGGTACTCCGATTTGTTGGAGGTGATCTCGGCAGCGACTTTGCCCACGGCTCCCACGGCAGCTCCAATGGTACCGAGCCCGATACCTCCAGCGAGACCTCCAGCGATGCCCCCTGCGGCTCCAGCGGCCACTCCCAAAGCGGCGCCTCCGTAGAACCCTAGGTATCCCCCAGCGACGGCACCTACAGCACCGGCGATGACGCCACCGACCAAGGCAAGACCCCCGTCGCGATTGTGAGTCGCCAGCATAAACCCGCCCGCCGCTCCGGCGACCATGCCCACAAGAGCCCCGGCCGGGGCGGCCGCTAGTCCCACGAGGGCTCCGATAGCTCCGCCGATAGCGCCGGTAAGGATTCCCGCAGCCGCTCCGATACCGCCGCCGAGGAGGGCGCCCAGTTTAGCTTCTTTGGCGATTTTGGCTTCTTCAGCCGCCAAGGCGGTCTTGTTGACTCCAATGGACACGTTGTCAACATTAGAGGCATTAACGTCACCCTTCACCTCTTCTGGGGGCGAAGCGCTCTTCGCCGCGGTGACGGCGGAGGACTTTGCAATGAAATGACTTTTCTGTATGAGCATGGAACACTCTCCTTCGTTTGATGACATCGTATCCCGTAGGTGGGTCCTGCTAGTTAACTCTAAGTTACGTTTCGGTCAGACTCTCATGCTCCGTTGGGCTTAAAGAGAGAATGAATTGGCGGGGCGAACAACGAAAGGGCTCGGCCTGTTGGCAACGCAGGATGTCCGTCAAGTGACGTGATTTGGAAAATTTGCGCCAGGGGTGAGATCAGAATGTTAGCTGGATTATACGGATTGACGAAAAGCGAACTTGACGCTTTCGCAAAGGAAACCCACACTTATGTCGACGGGGCTTCAAAAGAGAATCTTGTTGAGACGCTCCTGAAGTGGACGGCAACCATTGTTGGCTCCAAGGCGCAGGCTCCGCATGATGTAGAACTCGCCGCATTGGCCTGGCTAGCTCAGCGCCTAGACCTGGCCTTTGCGGACGATGCCTCGGTCGATGACATGGAAGCCGCCGTGCGACGCAAGATTGCTGAAGAATCCTTCGAGTTTCTTTTTCCCTTTCTCGAACTCGGCTCGGCTGTCGCCTATATCGGTCCGCGCCAGGTTGTAGGTCCCAAGCTTGAACTTTTGGAAGCGGCTTCGGCCGCCTTGATTCCGTCTCACTCCGCCCGAGATCGTATGCGGAAGTACTGGCAAGAACGGGGAGAGGTTCTCCTGCGTATGGAGGCTCAACTGACGCCGGCTATCCTACTTGAGTATCTTAGAGAACCCTTGGAACGACTCGCGAAGACCGGTATGCAGACTCGTCTGTCGGTCCTGATTCTCAATCACGTCGTGGCACTTTCCGACGGGCGCTTCGAGGCTCCCGAGGAGCACTTCATCGCTTCCATGGCGGAGAACCTTGGCGTGAGCGCCCAGGAGGCGGACCGCGTGCGCAAAGAAGTGGGTGAGAATTTCTGGAATCAGTTGACGGCGCTGGGTGGAGGGACATACCAGAGCCGCGACACCGAGCAAGAGCTAACCGTCAACATGAGGGCCGCTCAACTCACTTTGGAAGCGACTGGAGGATTGGCGTCGTTCACTCAAGAGGTTGAGCAAGGCTTTGTATCGTCGCTTCACACCTCCCTGGAGAACGATTCCGCGTTTCGTCGAGGTTTCAAGCAAGGGGGGGCGACCCCAATGAAGTTTCCGCTGGGATTTGCCACGGGTATGCTCTGTTACATTAAAGAGCGTTGGAACGTTAAGGATCATGAGGTTTTGATGAGACTGTGTCTGGCTGCGATCTTTCGTCAGCACCTTGTGGCGACGGGAGACCACGCCAAGATCACCTCGGGGCGGATCGAAGGATATCTGCCAGAGCGCAAAGTTGAGAACGTCGCCGACATCTTGGCGGAAACCGCCGTGGGCAAAGAAAAGACACCGGTATCTCGTCGGATCTCGCTCGAACCGTCCACCTTTCAAGAAGGTCACTAGGCTACATTTCATAAAGGAAATTTTGTACCGGAACTTTTTGTCGCTAAACGAGGTTTCCTAAGGTGTACAACTACGATTCATGGACGAATCCGTAAGCGACACGGTATAATGAGTCAGCAATCCATAGATTGCAACTGATGAAGGAGGTGGCCCAATTGGTCACAATAACGGAAACAGCCAAAAATGAAGTCCGAAGAATGTTTTCAGAGCACGACCTGTCAGACTCCATCTTACGGATGGGAGTTCGCGGCGGAGGATGCTCTGGATTGTCCTATACTTTGGGTTTCGATAAAGAAGTCTCTGAATTCGACAATGTCTTCGACATCGACCAGGGAGTCAAAGTTGTGGTTGATATGAAAAGCTACCTGTATCTTCGAGGTACGGAGCTCGACTTTACCACCGATCTGATCGGTGGCGGCTTCAAGTTTAACAACCCTAATGCGCGCAAAAGTTGCGGTTGCGGAAGTTCCTTCCAGGTCTAAAAAAAGACGATTTTGAACAAGAGGGCCGACCGTTTTCGGTCGGCTTTTTTTGCGACAGGGTGCTTGAGTGGAGCCATTAGGATTTTTTGAAGAGTTTCAAGAACTCGCCCAAGAGTCTCGTTTCCGAGCCTCGGAGCCTTTCTTGGAGGGACACGTTGAATCGAGCAATCCTGTATGCGGCGATTCGGTTCAACTCAAGTTGGACGTCGCAGGCGGTCGGGTCATCCGATTCCGCTACCGATTTCAAGGATGCTGGCCGGTGCAGGGATGTCTTGAGTTGCTCGGTGGGCGAGTTGAGGACCAGACCCTTGAGACCGTGCTCGGGTTTCGGCTACAGGAGTTTTTTGACTCTGTTCAAGGCATCCCGGCCAGTAAGAGGCACGCTTTCAGTCTTGTCCATCGCGCCTTCTTTCTGGCGATCAGTGAGAGTGTTGGTGGGACGGCAAAGAAAGGTTATACTAATAGAGCATGAGAGAAGTACCTATTCTTCGTAAGGCGAAAGCCGCCGTTGCTCAGCAGCTAAAGCAAAAAGCTCTTGAGCCGCAACAGCGCCAGTGTTTCATCATGAAGAAGCAAGTGAATATTCTCGTGGAGTACCCCGACTACAAAGGCCCTCATTTCAAAGGGCCGGAGGGTGCCATCTACTGCGAAAACATTCTCGAGTGCTACCAGAAGGACATTCGCTGCCGTTACAGCGGTATCTCACCGCTCTTCCGCGATCCCTTCTTGCGTCAAGAAGAGGATGAGGCCACAGATGAGTTAGAGGTGGCTGATGAGGAAGGTTCTTCTTCGGAACCCGAGCCAAAACCCGAAAACGCCGACGAGGGCGTGTTCGATTGAGCGTCTTATTTGTGCTAAAAGCGGCACTTTCGGAAAAAACTTTCCTTCGATTATAGGAAAGTACCACCCCCACCGACGTACATGCTAACCATGTCATGCTGCGGTTTGAGAGACCAGATTTGGTTCGTTCCAGGCCTGCGAGAAGCTTATCGGGTTTTCTTATGAGAAACATTTTGTTTTCGAGGCATGTTCGGATTGTTGAAAATTTTTCTCTGTGCTATAATCGGCCCATTCCTCGCTTGAGCATTCGAGTAAGTCGAGTGCTGAGGCGATGAATGGGATTGGCTCTGAGGGAGGTGAAGAGATGAGCTACGTGCTCTTTAGGCTACACTTTTCTCCTAAAGTAGATGACCCGGAGGTCCAGTCCGGCAGCCTTTTGGGCTGCTTGAGGGAGGCGCTTCCTGATCTCGGTGGTGACCTTCTCCCAGCGTCGGATATTTTGCCGGAGCTTAAGGAGGGGGTTCTGCTCAGGGTTCCTCCTGACCACCGCTTCAGTGCTGCCCGTCGCGTTCGGTCTATCCTGAAAAGGAAAGGGCTAGCTTTTGATGAGGGAGTTGTCGAGCCAAACATGACAGGTGGGGGTATAGAAAGCAGACGACAGCTAGCTTCGAAGCGTTTCGAGGCGGGCAAGGCGTTCTCGCACTTGGGGATGCTCCAAGAAGCGACGGATGAACTGCGTCGAGCGATCGAGACAGACTCATCTCATACCGAGGCCTATCATTATCTGGTGGCCATCTTGAGGCAGCAAGGACTTAATGAAGAAGCGCTCCAGCTTCTAGAAGAGTCTGCCCGTTACCAGGAGGATGACGCTTCGTTTCAATTTCTTTTCGGTCGCCTCCTGACGGAGATGGGACAGAAAGAGCAGGCTGTCGAAAAGCTCAAGGCGTCGATTCGCCTCAATCCGAGGTCGTCTGAGCCCTATCTGCAACTCGGGAAAATTTTTCAGGAGCAGGGTGACTTTGAGGCATCCGAACTCTCATTCTTGCAAGCCCTAAGTTACGGACCGCGTCGTCCGGAGGCAAGCCTAGGACTCGGATCTATTGCGCTGTCTCGTGGCGACTTCGACAGTGCTGAGGACCATCTCCTAGACGCATTAGACCTAAAGCCCGATCTTCAAGAGGCGCGCCTCTTGTTAGGGTGGACATATTTCAAGGACTGTCGTTTCGAGCAGGCCGAGGTTGAGTTTTTGCAGGTCGCTTACGGGGGAGAGAACCAGTTTCACGTGTCAGCCCTCTTCAGCTTGGCTCAGTTGTACTTGGAGCGTGGCAACGCGTCGATGGTGCTTGAAGTCATGGAGCGAGCTGACGAAAAACTGTTCGAAGTCCCCGAAGCGTGCCGGGTTCTCGGTGACGCGTACTACCTTATTGGTCGCAACGAAGAGGCTCTACGCGCTTGGGACGACGCTTTCGGCCGGGGTCTCGTCGAAACTTCTGAACTGAGTTTGCGCCGCGCGGTCGCTCTCTCCAGGGTCGGAAACTTATCGGCGGCCGAAGATATTTTGTTGCAGTTAGAACTGCGCGATGGGGCCACTACTGCGGTCTTAGAGATGCGGGCCTCCTTGCGCATGGCGAATGAGGATTGGGATGCGGCGTACACCATTCTCGAGGAAGCTCGTCGCTGCGATCCCAACGCCGCGATGATCGCTTTCCAACTGGGCTGGGTGGCTGAGAATCTTGGTCGTCTGGATACCTCTGAAAAAGAGTATAATCGCGCTTTGCGCCTGGACCCCATGCTGCACGAAGCTTATTCGGGATTGGGTTGGCTCTATTATCAAAAGGAGCAGTATCGTGAAGCGCTAGTGCTTTTCGAAGAAGCCTTGGCTTTGCAACCTAACAACCCCGAGATGTTGGAGCAGGTCGGATGGGTACAACTGCTCCTCTGCGACGATTACGGCGCCCTGGCTACCCTTGATCTTGCTGTGCGTCTCGAACCTGAAGCTCCACTTCTTAGAGCCTATCGAGCGGTCGCGTTACTACGTTTGGGAGAGCACGAAGAGGCCCGTCGAGAAGTTGAGTTGGCTCTAGCCGATCCCGATGATGAAATGGTGGAAGCGCTCGGACATTACTTGAACGCCCTCCTTTTCTTGGAGGAGGGTGACGACTACCAGGCCAGTGTGGAACTCGAACGGTCCTTGGAATCGCAGGAGTTGCCGCCCGAGGTGGTCTCTTTGACCTTGCAAGGCCCGCTCAAGGAGAAAGGTAGCAAAGCGTGGTCGGAAGCTCGTCTTCGACGCCAAGGCGGCCCGTCTGTGGATCAAGAACTCAGCTTGTAATCGGTAGATTGACTGAGGATCTGAATACGAACATGATAAAGGATGTCATCGCGTCCTAGTGTAAACTTTATGGCCTGGAGAGTTGGCCGAGCGGTTTAAGGCGGTAGTCTTGAAAACTATTGTAGGTGTGAGCTTACCGGGGGTTCGAATCCCTCACTCTCCGCCATAAAGCCCCCTTAGTTGGGGGCTTTTGTCTTTGTTTTGGTGGGAGCTTACCGGGGGTGGCCTCGGATGACCCTCTCGAAGAGTTAAAGGTCGAGGTCTTTCACGAAGTCTGTCACCTTGACTTGTGAAAACGCGAGCTCTTCCAAGGCTTGGAAGGCCGTTGCGGCCTGACGCAATACGGCTCCAGTGAGATTGGGTTCGGGCCCCGTACAGAGGACTTGGCCAAGAAAGTTCGCGGGGCTCGATATAAGATAATCCTCGAAGTGTTTTGAGTGCTGGAATTTTACGTCTGGCCTCTCCACGGAAACTTTGAAATTCTCACCGGTTTCCCGATTGACGTAGCTGACATTAGCTATCACAGCGTTGGGGTAGGAATACGGCCCCTGATCCCTATCTCTATCAGGCTCTCGCTTCCCCATAAAATTCATCGATAACTCTTTCACTGGTCTTTGACGGCCTAGCAGCCCTGATCTCGTCTCTTCCTTACTGCTCAACTTCCAGCTCGTTTCAACCTTGCCAAAGGTCGGCTCCTGATATCGCCAACCCTTGACCTCAAAGTTGTAAGGAGTGGTGCCTAAAACGATAGTAGCCGAGTCCACTCCGTCAGCGCTCACAAGATAATCGGGCTCTTCTTTCGCGACTTCAATCGCCGGAGTCAGTTTTTCTCCTAGAAACTTGGAGATAATGGCATTGCTGTTGCTGTTGCGACTGAAGATGTTCATATCCTCACTCTATAGGAAGGGAGTTGTACAGAGGTGGAATTGGGCACAGGCTGTGTTAATTTAACCCTCGGAGGGTTCTCCATCGGCGGTTTCCGGCTCGTACTTCCGGGGGGCGAAGAGGATCGGAATGGGAGAAACTTTGAGCACTCCTTGGCTCACGCTACCCAGAAAGACACGATGAACGAGGCCATGTCCGTGCACGCCCATGACGATGAGGTCTGCTTGGAGCTTTTTCGCCTCTTCAAGGAGAGCCTTGACCGTGGTGCCCAGAACAAGCAAAGCTGTCGTCTCGATTCCCTTGTCGCGGGCGGCTTCCGCCAGAGTTTGGATATCGCGATGCCTTTCTCGGATATGTTTGGCAACGCCCGCTCGTACGCTCTGGGGTCGGGCGTCATAGCCAACGAAGCCCGGTTCAGGAGCGGCGACATGAACGATAAAAAGATGGGCAGCGAAAGCTTTGGCCTGGGCGCTGGCCAGTTCCAGAACAGTTTTCGTCCGTTCGGAAAAGTCTATCGCCGCGACGATGTTCTTCACGATACGGCGGGGGTTGCCACAGGTAAAGCAGCTGAGGCCGCGCCCAAGAGGTTGACGTCGCTGCGTTGTTTCAGAACGGTGACCGTGCGATCGGGCATCAATTCTTTCAAAGTGTCCTGAAAAGTGTCAATGTATTTGGGGTCTCCCCAAAACAGACTGCCTTCTCCAAGCACCGCGGTTTCCCCAGGAGGATAGAGGGCCACAAGGCCGGCCATGGCGGCGGCCGCTAGGCGGGCAGAGCGACGCAAGAGATGTCCCGCTGTCTCGGCGACCTCGCCTTGGTCTTTGTCGCGAAGCTCTACCAAGCGCTCGGCTCCCTGTTTGGTGGGGTCGACCACGCCTGGGTGAATGGCATTCAAAAGGTAAGCTAGATAGTGCCCGGACACAGCCTTCTCAAATCTTTGGGTGCCCGGATTGTTCGACTGTTCGTCGACCTGGTCATCGAACTCGGTGAGGTGTGGGGGGTGAAAGTTACCGGACTCAAGGTTGACGACCATCACTTTTGAAGGGCCGAAGGCGTCGGGGCGAACCTTGGTCAACTGATCCTGATGGAAGACGCCCGCCATATTCGTGCCGGTACCCATAATAAGGCCAACGTAGTTTTTGACATACCGAGGAGCCGAATAGAGATGGACCCCGCCCATGAGTGAGGCGACGGTGTCGTTGAGCACCCGAAGGTCGCCCACTGAGAAGCCTTCCTTTTCGAGCGCGCTCTTCAGCGCTTTCCCAACCTTGTTGCCGATGACCCCGTCGATCTTCAGACCCTTGGTCCAGCGCAGGAGAATGGCGTCGCCATCCGGGGTGGCCTGGGCCGGGTAGCTGAAGCAGTAACCTAGCGGAAGCCGTTCGTCGGTTTTGGGAAAGGTGTCCGCCATCTTCGCCTGAGTCGCGAAAAACTCCTCAGCGCCTAGGGCCGCACCTTCGCGTCCATCGGGCACCTTTCGAGAGTTGGGGCCCTCGAGAACCTCGCCGTCAGCCGGCGCGAGACTGACAAGAGCCGCCCTCGTGTTGGTCCCCCCTGTGTCGACAACAAGAGCGTCGCCGCGTTGCTTTCCGCTGGGGAGTTCAAGATAGGTCGGCAGACATCCGATCTCTTTCCCGTCGGCTTGGAGGCCTTCGGTGATTCGACTCGTGAGATGGCCGGCGATCTCTTGAAGTTGGGCGAGACTCAAGTCGAGGTTTTTCACAATGTCATGACACGACGGCTGGATGGCCGGCACTTTCTGTAGCGTGTTCTTTTTCGTTCTCCGCCCACCATGCTTTTCCGCTCTCCGGAAGGGTGTAGAGGGGATCGTAATACGGGTATTTGGTTTCTAAGGCTCCGGCATTTTCGTGCTCGATAGAGGTCCGATAATTTTTGGTCCAGTACGTGATGCCTTTCTCATGGTCGTACTCAGAGACCTGATGAACCCAACGTTTGCCCACAAAAGGAACATCACACAGCATGCGGGGCGTCGCATATCCTGGGAGGTAGCCCATGATGTCGTGCTGCAGTTTTTGGGCCTCGTGGACCGAGAGACGCCAATGCTCAGAATTGGGGATCATGTCACACATGTAGAAGTAGTAAGGCATGATGTGTGCTTGATCGAGCAGGGTGAAGCAGAGGTCAAGAAGGTCACGGCTGGTGCTGTTGACGCCTCGTAGCAAAACGCCTTGATTACGAACGTCGCGAAATCCCATGTGCAGCAACAGTTCGGCGGCTTCGGCAACCAACGGTGTCAACTGATTGGCGTGATTAACGTGAGTATGAAGGGCGAGGTCGACGTCGTGTTTTCGGGCGGCCTTGGCCAGACGCTCCATACTGCGCAAGACTTTCCCCTGGAGGAAGTGTTGGGGCAGGGCCATCAAGGCTTTGGATGCGAGTCTGATGTCGCGAATGTGGGGAATTTCGATCAGTTTGTTGACGAAATATTCCAACGATTCCGGCGGTAGGTTCGCGACATCACCACCCGAGACGACCACGTCGCGCACACTTTTGTTGTTGGCCAAATAATCGATGATGAGTTCGTGGCGGTCGACCTGTTTGATTTCGAAACGAAGCTTTTTGACCTGAGGTGTATCCTTGCCGACGAGGTCCATTCGGGTGCAATGGCCACAATACTGCGGACAGGTGGTCAATAGTTCCGCTAAGACTTTGGTTGGATAGCGATGAGTTAATCCCTCGACGACCCACATATCGACCTCGTGTAAGGAATCGCGCGAGGACTTAGGATGGTTCGGGTAGTCGGTTCGACGATCCTCGAAGGCGGGCAGCATATATAGACGGACCGGATCGTTCCAAAGATCGTCCACTTTCATCGTGTTGATCATCTGGGGTGGGAGTAAGAGCGACATCGTTGCCCGTAGCTCCATGTCTTTTTGAATCGACTCCAAAAGGGTTTCGGGAATCAACGCCCCGAGAACGTCCTTAAGCTGACGAATATTCTTGATCGTGTTTTTGCGCTGCCAGGTAGCATCTTCCCATTCGTCGGAAGTGACCGACTTGTACCCTGGGATTCGTGTCCAATCGGGTTCTAAAAAGACCCTCTTGAGCGGGTACTGGTAAGGCTGCTCGTATTGCGAGTTTTTGGTCGCGGGAGTATGATCTGTTGAGTATTCTTTGGCCATAGGCCTCTCTTATCCGTGGATGAGCGGGCCTCCTGTCTCGAGGAGTCCATCGCCGTCGTTAGGCAGCGAGTTCGGGCTTGGAAGCTCCGGTCACCCAATTCCGAAGCCACTGTCCGCAACTTCCCGCACCGAGTGAAATGATGAGGTCTCCTGGTCTTGTGATGGAATCCAGTGCTCGATGGACTTCGGCTTCATCGGGCGTACGGTATATGGTATCTCTCGGAGCCCGTTCCTGGAGAGCTTGATGAAACGTCTCGATGTCGAAACCGTTGGGCTCTTCGCCCGACGTGAAGACGTCGGTCAGAAGAACTTTGTCCGCCCCGTCGAGCGCGGGCAGAAAGGCTTCACCGAGCAGCTTCATTCTGGTATAACGGTGCGGCTGAAAGAGGGCGATGACGCGACCTCGGCAGACTTGGATGCTGGCCTGAAGCGCTGCTACCACTTTCTGAGGGTTGTGGGCGTAATCGTCGATACACAGGCAACCGTTGTGGCTCCCGACATTTTCGAAGCGTCGGCCCACGCCTTTAAACATAGCGATGGAGTGGGCCACGTCCTCGAAAGGAAGGCCGAGATCGAGGGCGATTCCGAGAGCGGCTAAGCTATTGAGCACGTTGTGATGCCCGGGCATCGGTACCCTTAGGTCTCCGAGTTTCTTGCCGTTATAGATAATGCCAGCCTTAGAGTGACTGGGAGCGCGCTCAAGGATCTTAGCCCGCAGAGTGCAGGAGCCGTCAGTTCCGTAGGTCCGGACTTCGGGGAGTCGACCCAAAAGAGAGCCCGCGCGGGGGTGATCGTGGCAGATCCAGAGACCTTCCTCCGTATTTTTGGCGAAACTCAAAAAGAGAGAATTGACAGTCTGCTGGACCTTGCTACGACTATACCCACATTGGGAATAGGCTGGTGCTGTAACGTTGACGTCGTCGTCGACACTTGTCACCACAGCGTTTTTGGCCTTATAAGCTATCAAGCTACCGTCGGACTCATCGGCTTCGGCTACAAAATAGGGCCCCTTCCCCAGGAAAGCGTTGGTCTGATAGCCGGCCAGACAGCCCCCGACCATAGCGCTGGGGCTCTCTCCGCAAGAAATCAAGATATGCGTCAAGAGCGCGGAGGTGGTGGTCTTCCCGTGTGACCCAGCTACGGCGATGCCGTGAGAATTGTTAAAGAGGCGACTCAGTTCTTCCGCACGGTGAACGATGGGTATTTTTCTTTTCCGAGCCTCGAGCACTTCTGGGTGATCGTCTGGAATTGCTGAAGACAGCACAATCCTGTCCGCTTGGCTCGGGAAGCGGCTCAGGTCACCAAAATGGACGTTGATACCTACCGATTCTAAAGTGTCGGTTTGCTCGGTTTTCTTGAGGTCCGATCCACTGACCGTATGCCCCTCGTTTTGCAGGTGAAGAGCTAGGCTGCTCATTCCGGTCCCGCCGATACCCAACAGATGAATGTGATGTCGGTGCGCTTGATTCAATGATTAAGTCCCTAATGTTTTTTTCCGCTGGCGGCTAGACCTACAATGGCGAGAAAGACCATGCCGCCGAGCACCAGTCGCCCGACCAGGCCCAGTGAGGCTATTGTTTGCCCGAAGGCAAAGAGACCGCCTGCTGTTACCGTCAGGAAAAGTAGTAGGCTCCATCGGAGTAACATATGAATGACGTTCCATCCCTAATTTGAGGCTGCTTCTCGTTCTCCTTACCTTAGAGCGTCTACGAGCCGCGGGAATGGATCTCTCAGGTCCATGGGGCCTATACCCTTGGACAGAGAATCGGACGATACCGGCATAAATCAAGAGGCGAACCCTATAAAAAAAGGACCCCGTGCACGGGGTCCTTTTTTTGAGCTGCGAGAAGGCAGGAGAACTAGTCGTCTTTCTTCTTTTCAGGTTCCTTTTTGGCCTCTTTTACCTCTTTAGCGGGCTTGGCGGCCGCTACGGGTTCAGGCTCGTCCGCGGGGGTTTCTTCCTTCTTCTCCGGCGGGGTGACCTTGAAGGTCAGCTCTTGCTTCTTCTCTTCACCTTCTTTTAGAGTCTCGCCATCTTTGAGCTCGACGTCTTTCACGTCAATATGGATGGACGAACCTTCGTCGGGATTGTTGCGGATGAACTCCTCGGCGAGAGGGTCTTCGACGAGTCGTTGGATGGCGCGACGTAAAGGACGAGCACCGTACTGCGGATCAAAGCCTTCCTTAGCGAGAAGCTGTTTGGCTTCGTCGGTAGCGGTCATCGTGTAGCCCTGAGCCTCAACTTCGCGCGTGACACGCTTTAGCATCAAGCCCACGATCTGAATCATATCTTCCATCTCCAAAGTCTGGAAAACGATGATTTCGTCGAGACGATTGATAAATTCCGGCTTGAAGACTTTCTTGACTTCCTCCAAGACCTTCTTTTTCATTCGGTCGTACTGGGCTTCTTTAGGTCCTTCGTCCTTCTTCTGACGGAACCCGATATCCGTACCGGAGGAGAGTGCCGACAATCCGATGTTCGAGGTCATAATGAGGACCGTATTTTTGAAGTCGACACGACGCCCTTGTGAATCGGTCAAGCGGCCATCTTCCAAGACCTGCAGCAGCATGTTGAAGACGTCGGGGTGAGCTTTTTCCACCTCGTCCAGGAGGACCACCGCGTAAGGCTTCCGCCGAACCGCTTCGGTGAGTTGACCGCCCTCTTCAAAGCCTACATATCCAGGAGGCGCTCCCACCAACCGTGAGACGGCGAACTTCTCCATATACTCCGACATGTCGATACGAATGATCGACTCTTCTTCGTCAAAGAGAAATTCCGCAAGGGTGCGGGCGAGTTCGGTCTTACCGACACCAGTGGGACCGAGGAACAGGAAACTACCGATCGGCCGGTTTGGATCCTTGAGTCCGGCCCTGGCGCGACGAATCGCGCGGGTTAGAACTTTGATAGGCTCGCTCTGCCCGACCACTCGTTCGGTCATGGTGCCTTCCATGTTGAGCAGTTTGGTGCTTTCGGTCGCGGACAGTCGGTCCACGGGAATCTTCGTCCACACAGAGATAATGTGGGCGATATCAACCTCGGTGACCTTGGTCCCGTTATTGCGTTGAGACGATTTTTTCTCGGTCCATTCGCGCTCCAGGTCTTCCTTTTGCTTACGGATGTCCTCTTCACGCTCTCTGAGCTTGGCCGCTTTTTCGTACTCTTGAGCCTTGATCACGGCTTCTTTTTCGCCACGAATTTTGCGGAGCTGTTTCTCCACCTCTTGCAGTTCGGGCGGCGGCAGAGTGGCCTGTAGACGCACTCTACTGGCGGCTTCGTCCATCACGTCGATTGCTTTGTCAGGCAGGAAGCGGTCGGCGATATAGCGGTCGGCCAAGCGAACGGATGCCTCGAGCGCTTCGTCCGTGATCTGAACCTTGTGGTGGGCTTCATACCTGTCGCGCAACCCTTTGAGAATCTCTATGGCTTCTTCTTTGGTGGGCTCGCCGACTTGAATCGGTTGGAACCGCCGCTCCAGCGCCGAGTCTTTCTCAATGTACTTTCGGTACTCGTCGAGAGTGGTGGCGCCTATGCACTGAAGTTCCCCACGGGCAAGCGCCGGCTTCAAGATATTGGAAGCGTCTATAGCGCCTTCGGCTGCACCGGCCCCCACAATGGTATGAAGTTCGTCGACGAACAAGACGATCTCGCCGGCGGCGGCTCGAATCTCTTCCATCACTCGTTTGAGGCGCTCTTCGAACTCACCACGGTATTTGGTTCCGGCGACGAGGCCCGCTAGGTCGAGGGCAATGACCCTTTTGTCGCGCAGAAGATCGGGTACTTCGCCTTTAAGAATCTGTTGGGCTAGACCTTCGACGATGGCTGTTTTACCAACCCCCGGTTCGCCGATAAGAGCTGGATTATTCTTTGTCCTACGAGATAGGATCTGGATGACGCGCTCAATTTCATTGGCACGTCCAATGACAGGGTCTAATTTGTTGTTATTGGCGAGTTCGGTGAGATCTCGACCATAAGAGTCTAGAGTTGGAGTTTTTGTGCGTTCCTTTTGAGGGGCTACAGAGGTTTCCACGCCGAGAAGTTTGGTGATCTCTGAACGGATCTTGGCAGGATCGACGCCTAGGTTCGAAAGCACCCTGGCCGCCACGCCTTCACCTTCGCGAACCAGTCCCAAAAGGAGATGTTCCGTTCCGATGTAGTTATGAGCTAAGGCTCGGGCTTCCTCGAAGGCGAGTTCGATGACGCGTTTGGCACGAGGCGTGAAGACCATCTCTTGCTGAGTGGTTTGACTACCTTTGCCGACGATCGCCTCGACTTCCCCTCGGACTTTTTGAAGATTAACGCCGAGATTCTCTAGGACCTTAGCGGCAACGCTCTCTCCTTCGGATATGATTCCGAGTAGGAGGTGCTCCGTGCCGATGTAGTTGTTTCCCAGGCGTTGCGCCTCTTCTTGCGCTAGCACGATAGACCGGCGAGCTCGCTCGGTGAATGGTTCCCACATGGGCTTTTTCTTAGTCCTTTCCTGGTCGCGGCTCATCCCATCGATTAACCTTTGGGGACTCCAGCGACTCGCTCTGGCACGCCCTTCGTTCTCGAGTCCGGTTTCCCCCTTGCTAGAAAAGAAGGAAATTCAATGAAATTTCAATCGTCAACCTAGACAAACACACAAAGAGGTAGGTCGGGCCGAGCCCAATCTACCTCTAGGAAGGATCTGTCTTCGGGTTTTAGGTCAGTTTCAAGATGGGGTGGCGACCTGACTCCCAGTTGGATCCAGGGGGGAAAACGTCCATGATTTTCGCGCTGCGACTCTCTTGTCCGTTCTGATTCCTCAAGAAATCTGCAATGAACTTACTGGCGACTTTGCGAGCTGCCTTTTCTGTGAAGGCGGGGACCTTAACGACGGCCTGTTCGTACCTTTCCAGTCCCTGAAACTGGACTCTCATTCTGAAGTCTCCCATCCCGAACAGCCGCTTCATAGCGGTGACCGGAGCCAGAACTTTCTGGCCCAAGTCGATCTTCACGATAGGATCTTGGCCGCCACGTTGCATGATTTTCCGGCCGGTTTCGGCCATCTCTTGCAGATCGGCGCTATAGGCCACTCCGGGAAGCTGCTTGAGTTGGCGGTGAAGCTCCTCGCTTTCTCCGGGATTTTGTGAGTTTCGCAGGGCTGACAAAAGCAGCTCCGCGGCACATCTTTGGAGAACTGGGCAGCTGTTGAAGCCGGGCAGTTTGAAAAGTCTAGCCAAAGCGCGTCTCAAGACAGAGTTACTAGAGTTCTTAGATGCCGCGACGACCAAGCCTCGAGCGAAAACGTGTCGCAGGGTAAGGGATATATAAAAGGATGGCATAGTCTCTTGGACATGCGAGAGAATCAAAGTCTCTTCAAAGTCTTTAGTCGTTTCCATTCGTCGAACGATCGCCTTCGAATGGGTGATCTGAAGCCTCGGTTCGGACCCATAGAGCGCGACGTCACGAAGTGCTTCAGCGAAGGCCTCGGATTGAGCTCCCTCTAGGATCGAGCTGCGATCAAGCAGTTCGTCAAGCTCGGCGTAAGTTAATCGGCATAGACTTTTTTTGGGTGCTGACATGATGCTTCCTTCTGGTGTATCCCTAAGACAGATGCCCCTTTAAGTATTTTAGGCGGGTGCGTGAACGTGGGTCTGTGATCCAGCACACATGTGCTGGGCCCACGGTAGGGCGTCCTTGGCCTGGTGCCGGATCCTCAGGAGGGCTGAGTGTCGAGATCGTTACGATCGTCTAAGGTAAGGTTTTGGCGAAGTAGCCATCGCCGATAGGTCGCATACCGATCTCGGAGGCCCTTGGAAAGGCAAAGATCGAGGAGTTGACGGCCGTAGCTTGCTAGCGCGATCGGATACCCCAGTCGAGCCTGCAAAAAACACATTTTGAGGAGGGCGCGTTCATCGTTGGGAAACAGGTCGATCACGGCTCTCGCGACCTCAAGGCATCGGAGGATGTTCGGACTTTTCTCGTAGATATCGGCGAGCGCGAAGAGATCTGTCTTGGCGGCTTCCCGATCTTCGAGTTGAAGATAGAGACGCCACCTTTTTTCCAAGCTTCCGGTATGAGCGGGATCTAAGAATAGTAGTCGTCTAAGAATCTCTAAAGCGTCTGACCAACGCGTTTCTGCCAAGGCCTTTTGGCTCTGACGCTCGAGCGTGGGGACGTCAGGATATAGGAGGATTCTGATGGCGCAATCCACCGCTTTATGAGCGCCCACACCGGATTCAGGATTGGGGGCGACGAACGGCTGGTCAAGGGTTCTTGTGTCGAGTAGGAGTCGCGCTGACGGAGGCGGTAGGCAGACCACCTCTTCCAGCCATCGATCCCTTACGAGATCGGCTAGGCCGTAGAATCCGGCGACTTCGGAAAGCGCCATGAAGGCGCTGGGTGGATCTCCGAGGCTTCGGTGCAAGAGGGCTGTGTAAAGTGCCGCGGAGCCCTGGGCATGACTTCTGGGAGTGAACGGATAACGACTTAGTACGCTGATAGCCGCCAGCGCTACGGGTCTTGAATGCCAACGAGAATCCGGTAGTTCAAGGGGAGCACGGTCCAATGTTTGGCAGTGGCGCATCCAGTGATCTATGGCCACTTTCACTTGGCCGGCCAGAATGGTTAAAATCAGGATGCCAACCCGGCTACCGGCGTGGTCGGCGCAACTCCAGAACAGATTATACGCCTCTTCGGTGTTTCCCAGCGAAAGCTCGGCCCAGCCGCGAATCCGACGGCACTCGGCGGTCTGCTCAAGATCGTCGGACTGTTGCAACTGGTCCAATGCACCCAGGACTTCTTCAAAAGCGCTCCTCTGGAACAGGCCCGCCAAGCGCCTCCTGTCATCATCGAGCAGACTCAAGGCAAGCAGCCATTCAAAGCCAGGAGTGAATCGAACGTCGTGTTTTGGAAGTGCACGCTCTAGGACTTCGACGCGACAGGCCCGGGAACATTTTCGCTGCGTTATTAAACCCGATTGTTATACAGGGTCGATGCGCCGGTGCCAGGAGAAGGCCAGATGTAAGAGAGCCGCGGTGCCGGCCGAGAAGAAGATACTGTATCCATAGAGGGTCTGAAAGAAAAGCGGAGCTTCGTACACTCCGATGGAGTGAAGGAATCCTGGGACACAGGGCGCGGCACCGAGGAAAAAGGCCAAGAGCGCGGTAGGTCTCCAAGTGGGATATCGCCCACCTTCCTTGTAGAGCTCGGTCAGTTCGAGATGACCACGCTGAATGACCCAATACTCGACGAGCAGAATCCCTCCGATGGAGCCCAGCAGGGAACCGTATCCACCGAGCCACGTGAAGATATAGGTGCTGGAGTCGGCGAGAAGCTTCCAAGGCATCACCAAGATACCCAAGAAGCCGGTGATGACTCCCCCGGTTCGGAAAGAGATGTGTTTAGGAGCCAGATGGCTGAAGTCGTTAGCCGGCGACACCACGTTAGCGGCTAGGTTTGTGGTGAGCGTGGCGACGGCGAAGGCCAGCATCGATATCACCACGATCAGCGGTCGGCCCTCTCCGATACGACCAGAGAGCACGATGGGATCCCAGATCGGCTCTCCAAAGATGATAACGGTGGCCGAGGTCACCGCGATACCGATGAAAGCGTAGGCAGTCATTGTTGGAGGAAGACCCATGGCCTGGCCCAGCATCTGATCTTTTTGTGATCGGGCGAACCGAGTGAAGTCGGGAATGTTCAGAGAGAGTGTGGCCCAGAAAGCGACATTAGCGGTCAATCCCGGTGCGAACACCGCCATGAATTTGGGCCAGGTATCCAAGCTCGATGGCTGACTGAGCATAGGCCCGAATCCATCGGCTTTGACATAGGCCCAGGCGAGCAGAAGGAATCCGATAGCGAGGAGAAAGGGCGCGCCCCACTTCTCCAAGACCTTGATTGAGTCGATGCCACGCCAAACGATGGCCATGTTGAGAGCCCAAAAAAGAAAGAAGCAAAAGAATTGACCGGCATTCGGCGACGTTAGGTTGGGGGGGGGGATGTTGGTACTGAGCGCTGCCATCATGGTGTACAGCGCATTTCCCCCAATCCAAGTTTGTATGCCGAACCAACCGCAGGCCACTAAGCCACGCATAAGTGCGGGTATGTTGGCCCCGACTAGTCCGAAAGCAACTCTGCAGTAGACGGGAAAGGGTATCCCATACTTAGTTCCGGCGTGGGCATTGAGAATCATCGGGATGAGGACCAAAAGGTTGGCTAAAAAGACGGTTCCGATCGCCTGCAGCCAGCTCATGCCTGACTGGATTAAAGACGACGCCAGCATGTAAGTTGGGACGCAAACGCTCATCCCGACCCATAGAGCAGCGATCTGCCACTTATCCCAATCCCTTTTCGCGAGTGTGGTTGGGGCGATGTCTTCGTTGTAGAAGCGGGGGTCGGCAGAGCTCTCAAGGTCAGGGCATTCCACCATGCCAGTTCGGTCGATATCGTTCATTCCACCCCACATCACCGTCTGTCGCCAAAGGGCGACGAGAATTTTGCCCAAAGTCGAGTTTATCGAGAGGGCCCTCGCTACCTGCTTGGAATTGAGCCTCCTATTGAGGATCCGTGCATCCTTTTGGGTTGGGTGGAACCATTTGAAGGACCAAGAAAGTAAACAGATAGAAACAGGTAGGAAGCCTGGGAAGAGGTCTTGGCCGGGCGATCACGTCGTCGATCTTGACCTGCGGTCTCTGGCTCTTCTGCGTATCTCCATGTCAGTGATCCTCATTCTGGATGTGGCCATAAGGTTCACCGATATCGAGGCTTTCTACACGGATTTCGGGTCCTTGTCTAGGACCTCTCTCCTCGAACTGGGTTGGAATTTCTACTGGTTTTCGATTCACATGGCGACCGGAAACCAGTACGGCATAGGTGTCCTGTTTCTCGTCCAAGCTCTTTGCGCCGCGGCGTTACTCATGGGGTGGCGGACACGCCTGATGACGTTTTTGAGCTGGATTCTTCTGATCTCGGTGCAAAGCCGCAACCCAATGGTCCTCAATGGCGGCGACATCTATCTTCGGGTTATTCTTTTTTGGATGCTTTTTCTTCCGTGGGGACAGACCTGGTCCATCGATGCTCGGGCTGGACACTCAGACCGGCGTGGTTGGATGGCTCCCCTCAAATTGGACGGGAAGGCCGTCCGCTCAATGGCATGTCTTGCGGTTCTGATTCAGATCTCATCGGTCTATTGGTTCGCGGCGATCCCCAAGTCCGATCCGAGTTGGACGTCTGACTACACAGCAACGGGACTGGCTCTGATGTTGGACTCCTTCATCACGCCTTTCGGCATGTTCTTTCGCGATACGTTTTGGAATTGGCTCCCACTCCTCACCGCGCTCGTCATCCGATGGGAGTTTTGGGGGCCCTTCTTGCTGTTCTTTCCTTTCGACCGGGGTCAGGTGAGGACCATGGCTCTCGCAGGATTCGTGGCGATGCACACCGGCTTCGGCATCACCATGGAACTTGGTTTTTTTGCCTGGATAGGGATCCTGATGCCTCTGGTTCTGTTGCCGACCTGGTTCTGGGAACGACGGTTTCTACGGAGGTTAACTCTGCCACTGAATCGCAGATGTCGAAATCGTTGGAAGGATCCTATGGGTGGCCGTAGCGAGGGGGCCTGGTCTTGGTTTCCTAGGGAGCTTCTTTTTTACGGGTTGCTATTCTATACGTTTGTCTGGAATATGGGTAACGAAAATTTGTCGCCCAAGCTGCGGCTTCCCCAGTCGACTCACTGGGTCGGCCAAGTGTTGCGGATCGATCAACGTTGGAACATGTTCAGTCCCGGTCCCTTGACCGAAGATGGCTGGTATGTGGTCGAAGGCTTTCGTAGAGACGGCACCTCTTTCGACCTCCTCAACGGGAGTGAACCGGTCAATTGGGACAAACCGAAATGGGTGGCCTACACCTACAAGAATGAACGATGGCGCAAATATCTCATGAATCTTTGGGCATCCGACAACTCCAAGTACCGACTGCCTTTTGGACAGTATCTTTCCCGCAAGTTCAATCGAAAGGGGAGGGGACCTAGGGAGTTGACTGAGTTCAAGATGTACTACATGAAGGAGGTCACCAAGCCGGACGGCAGCGAGAAGCCTCCGGAGAAGGTGATGATTTGGCATCACTGGTGTTTTGACCCTCCAAAAGATGAGGCGAAGTAAGGTACTTTTCGGTCTACAGGCTAACGTCGGCTGAAGGTCATCAGAGACCAAAGGGCACCGGCCAGCGTGGTGACCACTCCCACGACCATTCCGAGCATGCTTTTTAGACGGGTTCCCGTTTGGCCTTGGGCCTGGATGATGGCATCGACATCCCCCCCAGGTGAGGACGCTCGGAAGAAGTAGAGGGCGACGCAGAGGACAAAAAGTCCTAAAAGGGTCAGGATGGGTCCTGGACTGGCCAGTAAACTCCAGCGGCTTTGTTTGGGACCGAGTTCGTAATCCATAGCTTTATATTACCCCGCCTCTTCACTGTCATCAATTACCCGAGGATTGATACAGGCTCGATGCGACTCCGTTGATAAAAAAAAAGAGAGCCCTCGAGGGCTCTCTTTTTGCTGGAAAGGCTGTCGTCTCAGGCGACGAAAGCTTCGCTGGGGGCGCCACCGGCGGCCAACTGTTGCTTCGCTGATTCTTTAACGATCGTTTCCGAGTGCTCATCTTCTAACATCATTGGTTGCTGTTTCGCAGGGGTGAGGCTAGGAGTGGGGACAGACAGGCTCTCGCGGTCGGTTCCCACCATTTGGAGCTTCATTCCCTCAACATGCTCGTTGAACTCCGACTTGCCTTCTTTGAGTTCCGAGAACTTTTCACGATCTTTGACCGTCTCCGTTTTCGCGGCCACCATGGGGCCGGCGATTTTGCGGACGTTCTCCGGCATGTCGCCGAGAACTTTCTCTTTCCAGTTACTCTTGGCGTCGAGACGGGTCAGTTTGTTGGCGTCCGCTTCTTTGATCTGGTAGTCGTCCTCGGGGCTTTCTCCCTCAACGAGCACGTAGCCAGGTTTGACTTCCTGGTGCTCTCCGGGTCCGAGGTCTTTACCGTCGAAAGACTCTTCTTCTTTCTTGCGCAGACCTTTTTGGTTCTGCAAGCCACTTTGGCCTGTGGCCTGCTGAGCCATGCCTTCTTGCTCGGCCTGCTGGAGCGCTTCCATTTCCATGGCCTTCTGAGCGTCAGCGCTGAGATGGGACATCTCCTTGGCTTCGCTTTTCTTGGTGGTCTGTTGGGTAACACCCGTGTTGGCATTCTTGACCAGATTCTGAGCCTTGTTGTCCGAGACGGGACCGCTGACTTCCTTGCTCATTTGAGTCTGGTAAGCTTGTTGCGAAATCTTGAAATTGTTATTGATCGCCATGTCTTGTCTTGACCTCCGTCTATGTTCGAGCCCACGCCTTTGGGGGCTCCGTATCCGTTAGCGAAATTCTCCGAATGACACTCGGTTACACTATTGGTTATACTATACCACCGCGACAGTCATAGGAAAGCCCATGTTTGCCTATGTTTGTAAACATTTAGACAAGTCCGATTCATCGCCCTTGGTGTGAAGGCGTACGATTGGTCTAGGCGAACGGCACCCTCATGCCACGTTTAGGTCAACCGCCCGTGATTATAGGGCATCGAGGACACGCCGAAAGCCTCGAGAACACGTTAAACTCCTTTCGGGAATCTATTCAGTTCGGCTCTCAGATGTTGGAACTCGACGTCCGGCTTTCCAAGGATCAGGTTCCCATGGTCTGTCATGACAGTACCCTGCGGAGGGTTACGGGTGGAAAGCCAGGTTCCGTAAAAAACCGTACATCCAAGCATCTTCTTTCTCTCGAATTTGGTGAGGGCCATCGCTTCACAACGCTAGAAGGCGCCCTGGCAGAACTCACCCCCTTGGTACCGGTCAATGTGGAACTCAAGTTTGAACTCTTGTATTACCGTCCCCTGGTCGATGCGGTCTGCGGCGTCATCCGGAATCTCGGAGTTGGACATCGGATTTTGGTCAGTTCGTTTTTTCACGGCTGCTTGGGGGCTACTCAACGCGCTATCCCAGAACTCTCGGTCGCTCCGCTCTTCGGCAACTTGACCGGACCACCCCACGAAGATGATCTCGCCCCAGCTTTCTCTGAAAAACTGAGACAGCGTGCGCCCGGCGAATATCCCTTCGCCGGGCGCACTGCTGTGGTGGACTGGAAGATGATCGATGAAGCCCTGGTCAAACGTTTCAAGAAGGCTAAAGGTACTCTACTCACCTACACAGTGGATGAACCCGAAGAGATGAAACGTCTTATAAGTCTCGGGATTGACGGAATCATCACTAATCAGCCGAAGGTACTCAAAAAAGTGCTCGATGAACTTTTCCCCGACACCGAGCCCGTGTCTTATGCATCTTCGGATTCTTCGGCACGAATCTCAGGTTAGGCTGATCAGTGCGTTGATCGGGTCGAGGTTCGAGGCGACCGGTAGCCATCGACCATCCAGGTTGTTGAGAAAGAAGATCTCGCCTTTGCTGCTGCCGGCATAAAAGCCGCCCTTTCCAAACGTCAGGCTGGTGATTCGCCGTTCGTCCAATCGAGGTAGGCCGGAATTGGCGACCGCCCAGGAGTTGCCTCCGTCGGTCGAGAGTACGACTGTGCTGGCGCCCTTCGGTCCCGCCGAAACCGACAGTAAGAGGACCTCGGAGTTGGAGGCCGCCATGGCCATCGCCTCAACTTTGGTGAAAGGTAGCCCGGCGTTGAGTTGGTGCCAGGTCCCTGCCAGATCTTCCGAACGAAACAGACCGGTGCTGGTTGCAGCGTAGATGCGAGACGTGGAATTGCTCGGTATGATCAGCGACCGCACCGAAGGAGGAAGGCCCTTTCCGCGATTGATCCAGGTTTTTCCGCTGTCCTTGGAAGCCGCCAGGTCGCCGTTTTCGAGGGCGCAGAAGATCACGCTGGAGTGTTCCGGGTGGCAGGCGATAGAAGTTACCTTGGCCCGATAAGGCGCTTCAGGATAGGACCAGCGAGAGCTACTAGGCATCGATTCCAGAGGGGTGAGAGGCCGCCAGGTTCCGCCACAGTCGGCGCTCACGAAAACGCCCGGGGGACTCGTGCCCGCGAAAAGAATCTGTTGATGGAGCGGATGCCGAGCGAGGGCGGTAATCTGGGGTCGGGTGAGACCTTCCATAGACGGCTTCCAATCTGTGCCGTCCGTAGATAACTGCACAAAGAAGTCATCGGTTCCGGCGGCCAGACGCCCGTCTCCGGTCCTGACGAGGCAGTTGCAACGCCTGCCCATCAATCCTTTGCTGGCGAGGACGTAGTTTGTCTCTTCCTGGCCTGGTTTGAGGACGGAGATCCCTTTGTCGGAGGCGACCCCGAGTACCGATTTGATCATGAGCGGTCTTCCTGTGAGCAGATTGGGAGGCGGTGCTTCGAAGGGACCTCACCGACCCACAGCAGAGTCTGAATCGGCGGCAGTTCGGCCCTCACTAAATGCCATTGCTGGCTGTCGCGGCTACCGAAGACTTTGCCCCCTTGGGTCCCGGCGAAATAAGCGCCGCCCCCAGATTCCAAGCAGGTGATGACTTGACCTTCGCTGATCGGAAGTTCGGCGCAGGCAACCGACCACTTCTCGCCTCCATCGTGACTTTTGAACATGAGCGATCGTTCTTCCGTGGGATGTTTCACCGCCAAAAGTAGCCGATCAGGATCGATTCCGTGGACGCACAGAGCTAGGCCTTCGATATAGGGTAGACCCTTGTTGAGCACTCGCCAAGAGAGTCCAAGATCGTCGCTACGGTGAAATCCCAAAAGATTCGTGGCATAGAGACGCTCGGGACGTTCGGGATGGAGTCGCAGGTCGGTTAACTGGCCTGACAGCCCCGCTTTCTGATTTCGCCAAGTCGTGCCGCCGTCGAAGCTTACGATCACCCCACCGGCTTGAACTCCTCCGATGAGGCAGTTCGGTTTCGTGGGGTGTGCAATGAGCCGAAAGAGGCGTGGGCGATGGGGAGGGGCCGGGTTGGTCCAACCATTTCGGACCGAGAGTGTCGAAGTTTCTCCGCTTGGCTTCCAGAACTGTCCGCCGTCCACTGAAGTGAAAACCGCTGCAGGCGCTGTGCCGGCGAAGATCTTGTGCGTCTTGGAGTCGATGGCTACAGAGTAGACGTCGGGGTATGCCAAGCCTTGGTAGAGTGTTCGCCAGGTTTCCCATGAGGCGGTGTGACATAGCATACCTCGTTCTAGGGCGGCGAAGACTCCACCGTTGGGTCCGAGGGCGAGGCTGGTGACACTGCGGCCGTAGAGTCCGTAGCCTGTCATTTCCCATTCCTCGGCGGTCTGCCGAGGACGAAAGAGAAAAGCTCCGCCCTGAGTTCCAACCGCGAGATGTCGTAGTCCGGATAACACGTCTGGGGAAACTTCCAAAAAGGCGAGCTCCAACCCTTCCTGCATTTGTGTCCCGGGAAGGTTTTCGCTTCACTGTCTTTAAGCTCGCAGATGTGTCTACTATGTTGCGCCGAGGCTCACTTCTTGTCCTCATGTTCGCGATGGCCACGTCTTTGATGTCCTGTCGATTGCCCGGTGGCGACGAAGGGGAGCGGGTTGTGGTCTATACTCCGTTCCCGGAGATCACAGCCAAGCAGTTGAAGAAGGCTTTTGAGAAGAAAACCGGGATCAAAGTGGTCATGGTGACCGAAGGGACCACCAAGGTCCGAGGTAAAATTCGGGCCGAGAAAGAGAATCCTCAGGCGGACGTTTGGTACGGTGGAGGCGGGATCGTTCCGTTCATTTCCATTGCGGATGAAGGACTGCTCGAGCCCTATGTTCCCAAGGGTTACGAAGACCTTCCTGTGGAGCGGGGAAATCTGATTCTGCGCGATCCCGAATTCCGTTGGGTTGGAATCGCGGTGATCGCCCTCGGATTCGCTTATAATCCACAAGTTTTGCCTCCTGAGGAAGCTCCTAAGACCTGGGACGATCTGATCGACCCGCGCTTTAAGGGCAAAATTGAAATGTGGGATCCTGGGGTGAGCGGAACAGCGATGCTGTTTCTCGATTCGGTTTTGATGCGCCACATCAATTCCGGACAGGGCGAAGAAGCCGGGTGGGACTACTTACGGACTTACTGGCAGATTCTGAAGGGCTATACTGGGGAAGGGAAGCCGGCCTTCAACGTAGCCCGAGGCGCCAGTCCCATCGGAATTCATTTCGAGCACCAGGTCCTAGAGTTTATGGAAGAGCAGGCCGGCGGGTCGGTCGCCGGTGGAAGCGACAATATCCGTTGGGAGCTTTTGCCCGACAGCCCCGTGGTTGTGGACGCTATCTGCCTCATTAAGAATGGGCCCAATCCTGAAAACGGAAAGAAGTTCATTGATTTCGTTCTGTCCGCTGAGGGTCAGAAAATCATCAATCGCTTTTTCTTTTCCATCGATCCCAACATGCCCCCGCCCGAAGGTATTGGAGACTGGACGTTCGACAAACTCAGTAAGCACGCCCAGAAACTGGACGCCAAATGGATGGCTGAGAACGATGATCGCATTCGCAAGAAGTGGCAAAACGAAATCGAACAGATTCCCAAGAACTGAGCCCAAGCAAAAGAGTGGATGAAACGAGGAGACACTAGTGCCCCCTACTGATAATGCGGCCAGAGAGCCCGTGGAGATTCAGGTGACGAACCTGATCAAAGCTTTCGGTACGACCCGTGCCGTTGACGAGGTGAGCTTCCGGATCGCTCCGGGTGAGTTCTTTTCTTTGCTCGGCTCCAGCGGCTGTGGGAAAACCACCACCCTAAGGTGCATTGCCGGGCTAGAACTCCCGACCTCGGGGTCGATCGAGTTTTCAGGAACCGATGTGGCCATGGTCCCGCCTCATCTTCGAGATTGCGGAATGGTTTTTCAAAACTACGCTCTGTTTCCTCATATGACGGTCGCCGACAACGTCGCCTATGGACTCATGGCGCGGCGCTACCGGGATTCGGAATTCTTTGGGAAACTCAAGTACCTTTATAGAACGGTTTTTTCCCTCTTGCCACAGGACGACCGTGTCCGAGTTGAATCGGCCTTGGACATGGTGGAACTGGGAGGCTACGGGGAGCGAAAGCCTCAGCAACTTTCCGGAGGTCAGCAACAACGGGTGGCGTTGGCCAGAGCGCTGGTAACCCAACCGAAGGTCTTGCTGTTTGACGAACCGCTGGGGGCGCTCGACGCCAAGCTGCGAGTGAAAATGCGCGAAGAGATCCGAGGCATCCAAAAACGGGCCGGCATCACCACGGTTTACGTGACACACGATCAAGAGGAGGCCTTGGCTGTCTCCGATCGGATCGCTGTGATGAACGGCGGAAAAATCGTTGGACTCGGCACTCCAGCGGAGATCTATACCGCACCCCGGTCCAAGTTTTTAGCGGACTTTCTGGGAATGACGAATCTTTTCTTGGTGCAAGAGAAAGTTGGGGATCTCGAGTATCTCTTAGAGGGAGGTGCACGCTTGCGGGGCGGCAGCGATCCCACGGAAGAGGGCGACAAGCGTTGGTTGGTGCTTCGACCAGATTCCCTGAATTTCACGGATCGAGGCGAAGGCCAGACCAACAGTATCTCAGGCCAATTAATGCACAAACTCTTCATGGGTACGCTGGTGGAATACGTGGTCTCAACCTCCTTCGGACAGGTGAGGGTTTCACGGCCGAGGATTGAGCCTCAGCCTGACATCGCGGATGGCGATTCCGTAACCTTGTCAATCGCTCCCGAAGAACTGTTGGTCGTCGCCGGGTGAAGACGATGCGTCTTCTGATAGCGGTTCCGCTGGCGCTTTTTTTACTCCTTTTCTTGGCGTTCCCGTTGGCCGGCTTACTACTGGCCGCGTTCGTGGGGGAGCCGTCCCCTCTGATTCTGTGGGCTTATCGATTCGATGTTGGGGCCTTCGGCGATGCGCTCTCCAAAGCGTCGCTTCAGTACTTTCAAGAGTTTTTCACCACCCCCCGGTATTACAAAGGCTTCTTTAACTCCGTCGGGGTGGCACCGGTCATCATGACCGTCGTGTTCGTGGCAGCGCGACTGGCGGAGACTTTTTCCCAGGAGGGGGAGCTGAAGCGCCGTTTTCGCTGGGTTCAAGGACCCGGGCTGTTGCTCACCTTGGGCATCGTCTGCTTTTTGGCTGCGTGTCGTCCTTTTTGGGCTGTGACTGGGAGCATTCCCCAAAAGATCCTCGACGGTTCCACTCTGGGAATCCGCCTGCTGCAGGCCTGCGGCTACTGTCCTCTCGTTACCTTGGTGTCCACCGTTCTGGGAGTGGCCGTAGCCTTTTGCCTGAACAGCACCAACATGCGGGGTAAGAAGATCTTCTCTTTGCTGGTGATTGTGCCACTCTCAACTCCGCCCTTCCTGGGCGCTTTGGCGTTCAAGAACCTGCTGGGAGATTTCGGAATCATCACGCGGGCTTTTGAGGCTGTGGGCCTCTCCCATCCTTTTGTTGGGCAGAGCGCCCTTTCAGCCGGCCTGGTCCAGTCTTTTCTCTTCTTCCCGTTCGTGACCCTGACCACTGTGGCCGCGCTAGAGCGGTTTGATACAAGCCTCCCGGAAGCGTCCAGGGTCTTAGGTGGATCGAAGCTGTACGGGTTTTTGACCGCGACGCTACCTACCTTGATGCCCGGTATCTTGGCCGGCGGGTTCTTGGTCTTCATCCGTTCTTTTGGGGACTTCGCGACTTTGAGACTCTTGCTTCCCACCCAGTATTCGATGATCGTGGTAGAAGCCTACCGAGACCTGTCGGGGAACACTTACTGGGGAGGCGCGACCATGCTGAGTACGCTTATGGTCGTCTCCATTTTAGTTCTGCTGTCGTTACAAAAGTACGTGGTTGAGGGGGGATCTTACCAGACAGTGACCGGTCGGTCCGGGGCGCGCGCGGTCAGTTCAGGGGAAGAGCGAAGCCCTCTCGATAAAGCCGCTTTCCTATTCTGTTCCGCGGTTTTCGCCGTGCCCTTGGCCTTTTTGGCGTCCACCTTCTTGGTATCGTTCGCCCGGAACTGGGGCGCTCAGGTTGTGCCCACTCAATTCACCTACCAGCGGTATGTGGTGATCCTGAAGAGTCTCTTCGCCGAAGACTCCGCCTTGGTCAACTCTTTTTCGCTTACCGGTCCGGCTTTGATCGGCTGCCTAGTCATGGCTTTCGGGGTGGCGTTCTTGATCGCTCGCGGGGGAGGGCGAACCGCGCAGTTCCTCGATTTCGTGACTGTGCTGCCCTTCGTTATTCCGGGCGTGGCCTTCGCGGTGGCCTTGATCGGCGTTTTTAACACCAAGCCTTTAGTACTTCATTACACGCCAGGTCTGGTCATCATCGCCTACATCGTCACCCGCGCACCTTACGCCATTCGCACCATTTTGGCGTCTTTTCAGCAAATCGGGGTTTCTATGGAAGAAGGATCGAGGACGATGGGCGGCAGTGAGCTTCTCACCTTATGCCGCGTGACTGTTCCCCTCGTCTTTCCCGGAATCGTTGCGGGGGCGGTTATGATCTTCATTTCGGCTATGCAGGACGTAGCTTTGACTTTGATGATCGCTCCACCTGATTGGTATCCTACCTCGGTTTTCGCCTTTAAAGAGATCGAATCTGGACGAATCTACGAAGCTTCGGCTTACGGAATCGTGCTGTTCGCCATCATCGTAGTACCCTACAGCTTGCTCTATTTTAGCAAGCGGTTCGGCGTGAAGGCTGGTCTTTGAAGTCCAGGGGTCTTAGCGCGCGACCCGATTGGGAGAAGGAGATCGATGAGTTCGAGCAGGCCTGCGAGGCCGGCGACCACGGACCCCTTCACCTCAAACTACCCGGCAAGGGTCATTTGCGGATCGACCGTTGGTTACCGTTTATGGCTTTTGTTCGAGTCAACCGGCTTGACCCCGAGTACTTTCATGGTCTCGTGAGCAACGCGGCCTCTTATCTTGTGTGGGACGATGCCGCCGCTGTTGAGGAGTATGGTCCAGACGCCGAGGCGACGCTGCAAAACCTCCTCCGAAGCCTGATCCGTCGACTGCACGCTCGATTTGGAGCGTTTTTGGTCTTGGAGCCTTGGGCCAACAAAACCCGGGATCGGGCTACGGTTCTGTTACGGAAACAAGATCGTACCGATGAAATGTGGGAGACCATTCAGGTGCGCCTTCCTCCTCTAGGACTGGCGACCAAATTGGTGGTGGAGTACGAGGCTCCCAATCCGAAAGACCCATGGAGCGGCCCGTTGTCTACGGATTGGGCTCGAAAATTCAAGGTCCACCAATTGGGAATCAGTTTGCCTTTGCTCTATCTGTCGCCCAAGGGCGACTATTTTCCCTCGCTCTTTCGTGCCTACCGACGAAAACTAGACGTCATTTTCCGGCACATCTTTTTTCGTTTTATGAGGGAGTCCACTCAAGAGCGGCCGGCCAGTTTTCATGTCTTGGGAACACGCTCACCAGTCAAACTGGTTTGGAAGGTTGACGCGGAACTCGCCGCCATCGCCGAATCGTTTTCTCTTCTCCTAGCGATCACTCCGACCAATGTTGAAAAAGCGTTTCACTCCTTTTCCAGAAATGGATATCAAGGTGAACCGACTTGGGAATATCGCCCCCTCACCGTGGACCCGGCGCTGTTGAAGGGCGAACTCTTCCGGATCCAGGTAGAGCAGGTCGACGATCCGGTTTTCTACCGTCTCTTTGAGCAGAAGCGGCGACAACTTGAACTCAAGATCACCATGCTAGCCTATCGACGTCGACCGGACTTTCTTCACGCCAGTCTTTCGCTCTATGGCTCAGTCGAGCCGGAGTTAAAGCGATTGGCCCAAAAGATTCTCAAAGTGATCGAGAAGTCCAGTGGTTCCGGTAAGGAACGATATTGGTCGGCTGAAGAGTTTGCTCAACGGGCCCGCGAAGAGATCGCCTGGTACCATAAGGGTGACAAAAGCTTTACCGCTAAGGTTCAGATTGTGCCTGACCTCGGCCGCGGGATCATGTGTCAGGCAGGGGATCTATTGATAGGCAGTGATGCCAGAATTGCTCCAAACAGAGTCGAGGCCCTGATCCAGCACGAGGTGGGAATTCATCTTGTGACCACTTACAACGGTCGTCGTCAGCCTCTTCGACAACTCAGCGTCGGCCTGTCAGATTACTTACCATTCCAAGAAGGCATGGCGATCTTAGCCGAGGTCGTTGTGGGGGGACTCGACCGCGGTCGACTGCGTCACCTGGCCGGCCGGGTGTTGGCGGTCGACTGTCTTTTGCGGTCGATGACCTTCGAGGAGACTTTTCATTTTCTCCACAAACGGTACGATTTTCCCCTTCGAAATCTCTTTGAGATGGTGGCCAGGGTGTATCGTGGGGGAGGTTTTACAAAAGATGCGGTCTACTTACGTGGACTTCAGGAAACCGTGCGACTGATTCCTCTACAGAAAGATTTCGACGGCGTCTTCGCGGGTAAGATAGGCTTCCATCACATTCCCTTGATTCGAGAGCTTCAATGGCGCTCTGTCTTGGCCAATGCCCCTTTCCGTCCCCGCTTCTTAACCATGGCTTCCGCACAGAGTAGAATGAAGAGGTTGCGTGACGGTGCCGAGGTGATCGATCTGGTGAACATTTCGGAAAATCCCTAGGACCTGCCCAGGCCCTAAGATGACTCCTGAAATGTCCCTAGTGGCGGCAATGAGTCTGCCGTTTAGCCTGGTGGATCTCAATTTTCTCTTCGAAGGCGGAGATCACGGCCGATGAGAAGTTGACCCCTTCGAGCTGTTCCATTCCGCCAAGGCCACCTGGACTGAAAACATTGATCTCCATCAGCTTTGACCCGACGATGTCTAATCCGACTAAGAACATGCCGTCGGCTTGAAGCTTAGGACGGACCGCTTCGGCAACGGCCAGCATCGTGTCATCGACCGTAGCGGCTTCCATCACCCCTCCTGCGTGCATATTGGATCTAATATCGTCCCCGGTTCTGCGCCGACGGAAGGCAGCGTAACGTCCCTTCACTTTCAATGGCACCCCGTCCATAAGGAAGAGCCGGACGTCCCCATCTTTGGCCGCCCGAAGATACTCTTGGGCGATCAGGTAGCCGCTACTGGCCAGCGACTCCACCAGCTGATTGAGGTTGTCGGGGTTTTTCTTCTTGACGATGAAGACGCGATCTCCGCCGCTGCCGGCTAGAGGCTTCAAGATCAAATCGCCTTTCCACTCCTCAGCGAACTTTCTCACTTCCTTGAGGGTTCGAGTGACCAGAGTCTTGGGCCGAACCTGAACGGGAAAATCTTGGAGGTAAAGCTTGTTAGAGGCCCGCGAGAGGCCGTCGGGATCATTGAGGACCAGCACGCCCGCACGTTTTGCTAGGCGTCCAAAGGTCACTCCCGTCATCTGCGCCCAACTCTTGTCGCTGCTCTGAGCGGCCGGGTTGTCTCGAAGGAACATAAAGTCCGCATCATCGACAAGGACTCTCTCTGATTCGCTCGCGGTGAGGACGTCTTTGAGGTAAACTTCGTTGCTCTTGTAGCGATACTTGGGCGCTTTTCGGCCCTCGATGTAGAGTTGATTGTCAGAATCGTAGCTGAAGGCTCCGGGTTGAGTGAACCAAACATCGTGTCCACGGACGGTGGCCTCGCGGGCCAAACGGACGGTGGTGTGTCGAGGCTGTTTCTTCTCGAACTCGGTGACTAAGTAAATGAATTTCATTTCGTTTTTCCACTAAACCTTAAGAATTGAGAGATCTTTTTCAACGTCGTGGGGGTGGGGAGCCATTCGATAGGGGGTTCCTGTTCTTCCTCGTTGGCTGTCCAGGATGTTTCCCAGAGACGGACGTGTCCGCCCCTGGCAGAGGTGGCTAAATAGCGACCGGTGGTAGAGACATGAAGATCGAAGATTCGTCCCCGATGGGCCAAAAACTCGCCGAGAATACTTCCATTGTGGAGATCGAGAAAGAGGAGTTCACCATTTTTCGTTGAGGCCACTCCCATCGACAGTTGGGGCACCAGTTCAAAGCCCGTAATGGCCGAACTTGCCGCCTGGGACAACTGGAAAACCGGTCGATTGCGAACCGCGTCACAGATGATGAGGCTTCCATCTTCGAGGCCCAAGACCAGCAGTGGCGGGCTATCGAGATATTTGGCGTAGCTGAGGTTTGCGAAGCACTGCATCCCTTTCGGACGCAGCAGAGTGATTTTGGCTTTCTTTTTGCTAAGATCCAGGGTGCCAAAGCCTTCTTCGAGGGAGACGATCACGCTGTTCGCCGGACCGGGGAAAATCTTGCGAACGTGGGCTTCGGGCGGATCAGCGGTGGCTTCCACAGTATTGGTCTGAACATTGAAGACCCCCACAGTTCCGTCCATGGTGGAAAAGTAGGCTAGGTGGTCCTTAAATGCGATCTGTCTGAGGGGGCCACGATCGATTTTAAGTGGGCTCTGCCGGTCTCCATCGAGGAGTCGAAAGATCCCTCCATGCCCCCCCAAGTCAATGATTGCAGCTTCGGCGTTTGCGGAGTCTTGCTTGAGAATCTTGAGTCCCAGAACTTCGAATTTGGTATCGTGAAACCAGATCTTGTTGGTCTCACTGCCGGTGTCGTGATAAAACGTCGCCCTGCGATCGAAAGAGATCAAAAGGTGGTGCCCTTCGTGCGAGAGGTCGATGGGGCCGGGGCGTTCGCCGGGATCGTCGCCGCCCAGGCTCAAGCGTTCCCAAACTGCCTCCAGTCGCTCGCGCCGCAAGGAAGAGAGCAGTTGCCAATTGAGGTCGAGGGCGTTGGGGGCTTGCGCGTAGCCTTCCACCGCCCGAGCCCTCTGGAGGTGGCGATAGGCCGAAGCGATCTGCTCTCGCTGCAGCGCCTCTTGGGCCTGGGTCAGTGAGTTGTTGAACCGTTTCGAGGCGCTGATGATCTCGGCGTAACTGCGGCCGGGGCTCAGCAAGAAGAAACGTTCGAACACGCGATGGTCCTCGTCGACTTCCCAGATGTCGATGGAGCCCTTTTCCTCGAGGCTGGCAGCCAGTCGACCGTCTGAGGCCAAAACGAGCTGTCTCGGTTTCTGCACATGTTGGCGCCAGGTGCGCAGTTTACGAAAGGGCTTTAAATCGAACAGCTCTAGCTGACTTTGGTGAAAGGTCAAACAGCGGTCGCGTTTCCAGTCCACTTCTACGATTCCGTCTCCTTGACAGAGCACACGCCCGTGCCGGTCGATGACCACAAAGCCGGGGTTCATGGTTACGACCAGGTGCCGAGCCTGTTTGGCTAGCTCAATTTTGACAATGGGAAAGGGGAGGTAGAGCTCGAACGTTTTGTTTTGCTTTTCGAACTGGAGAGCCTGTAGACGACCGGATGAGTGACCCAAGTATAGCGATGCTCCAGAGTGACTGAGTACCATACAGGTGACGTCGTCGCAACTGTCCACGTTCTCCGGCCAGGCTTCCGGGATGACGCGATTGTCGTCGTCCGGTTGCCCGATCTGGCCCGTGGGAAGCAGCAAGCAAAGTTGATCCTGGTTTTGATCAAAGCAGGCCACTAAGCGTCCGACACCGGTGATGTCGGGCCCGAACTCGAGACGCTTTAGGGCGGAGTGTTTGACATTGAAGAGAAAGACGCCGTCTCGATCGGAAACCACCATCTTCTGGAGGTTGCGTGAGACGGCTATGAGATGTCCAGATTTTCGGCCGAGCAGTGTCAAGTCGGGAATTCGCCGAAGCTCGAAGGCGTCTTGGTCTTCGATC
>JBBKWP010000153.1:0-14327 GCA_037968995.1 Candidatus Xenobia bacterium | reverse complement strand
CCCTCCTTCTTAGAGAGCGACCGCTTGACGATCACCAGCGTGAACTACACTCGCGACCAAGCCAACAATAGCGAAACCAAGATTGTCGCTGTCGATCCCCAAGGCGATCAAATGACCGTCACCCGAAAACAGGTCGGCAAAGGCAGCTTGTTTGCTCTGGCTCCCGTTCAACTTTCCGTCAACTACAAAAACCAGCAAGGAACCGTCGAGTTCAGCGGCCCGATCCAACCCGAAAGCAGCCGCTCCATTGGACGGGTCTTAGAAAACGCGACCTATTCCAAAGAGACCGATATCCAAGCGCTCGGCTGGGTAACGGCAGATCTGCGAATGCATCAAAACAGCTAGCCGTCCGCATCTACGAGCAGTGGCCTCGACGCCCGCGGAAAAGGCCGTGACCTCGGCGTTGCGCCGACTGGCTTCCACCCTGATTGTGGAGCCAATCTGTGGAGATCGCAGGAGACCCATGGGTCACAGCGAGGAGTGCCTCCTGGCTCGACTCTGTGAAGAGCCTCGTCTCGAGCGACCGTGAAGAGGCCGACCTCTGGTGCCATTGTCCGGCTGTTTGTCCCCCAGATTTTTTTCTCTATATCTCCATTGATATAATATGTAAAAAGAAGTATGACGCCCTCATCTTTGGGGGACAATATGGGACATCGGGCCCCCACGTGAACTCAGAGTCTTTAGCGCTCCAATACAGAGCCACCACCACCTACGCCAGGATTTGGGGGGACACATAGAGGGCAGCGGGCCGTCAGCCTACTGGCATCGGCCTAAAAGTGTGAAGGCTTTCGGCGCAGCAGTTGGCCCCGCTTGTGGTCGCCGACGAACTTTCCGTCTTTGACGGCCAACTGTCCCCGCACGGTGACTTCCGTTGCCTTACCATCGATCTCAAAGCCTTCAAAACCGGCGTAGTCAGCATTGACGCTGCTCGTTTTCGCCGAGATGGTGCTCTTGAGTTTGGGGTCGAAAATGACGAGATCAGCATCACTACCCACAGCGATTGTGCCCTTACGAGGAAACAGATCGAACAGCTTGGCCGCTTTGGTGCTGGCCGAATCGACAAAGCGATGGATGTCAAGATTCCCGCGACTGACGCCGTAGGTGTAGAGTAGATTCACGCGATCTTCGAGAGCGGGAATGCCGTTGGGAATGGCGGTGAAGGCGTCTTTGCCCATCTCTTTTTGACTAACGTCAAACGGGCAGTGGTCGGTGCCGACCGTGTCGATTAGGCCTTGGGCCAGTCCGTCCCAAAGAGCCTTCTGGTTTCGCTTATCGCGCAAAGGTGGCGACATCACGTACTTCGCCCCTTCGACCCCAGGGCGCTCAGCATACGTCTTGTCGAGCAAAAAGTGAGGGATGACCGATTCGATGTAGATCGGCACGCCGCGCATTTTTGCCGCGACGGCGGCTTTCAAGGCCGGCGCACAGGAGAGATGAACGACGTACCCAGTGGCGCCGGTATTCTCCAAGAAAGTGGCGAAGCGGCTGGTGCCTTCTGCCTCGACGGATTCAGGGCGACTCGGCTCGTGCCATTCCGGTCCGGTTTTTCCGGCGGCGATCAGCTTCTCTTGCAGGCGTCCCACCAGTTCGGCGTTCTCGCAATGAGCGGTCACCACGACGCCCAACTCCTTGGCCAGCAGCATGGTTTGATACATTTCGTCATCAGTGACGCCGAAGAAATTCTTGTAAGACAAGAAGATTTTGAAAGAACTCATCCCGTCAGCAACAATCTCGCGCAGTTGAGCGGCCGTCGTCTCATCGAATTTGGAGATACCCATATGAAAGGTGTAGTCGCAAGCGCTCTGCCCTTCGGCTTTGGATTTCCAAAGTTTGTAGCCTTCCATCGTGTCTTCACCGCGGTTCGGACAACACATCTCGATAAAGGTGGTGGTGCCGCCCATAAGCGCAGCCTTACTCGCCGTAGCATGGGTGTCTTTGGCACAAGTCCCCATGAAAGGGAGATGGACGTGGACGTGCGGGTCGATGAATCCGGGGAAGACGTATTTCCCTGAAGCGTCGACAACTTCCGTCCCCTCAGGCACCTCAAGATTCTCGCCAATGCGAGTGATGGTCTCGTTCTCTACGTAGATGTCGGCGGTATATCTGGTGTCCGCCGTAACGATCTCACCATTCTTGATTAATAGGGCCACAGGTTTAACTCCTCGAAAATGTGATGCCGACCGGTTCTTCGTTGCGCCTGGGATAACCTATCTCGTTGCGAAGTTGGGTCAGATGACCCTAAAGGTTGCTCAAAACATTGTCTATAGTGTGTGTACAGGTGCGAGAATCAAAGCCACAAAGAGTGTTCCATGGAAAGTGAAGAGTTCGACATCGTCGGGAGCCTTGCCCGCTCGGGCTCGACCAGTGGAACAGTGCGATCGGGGGACCACGACCAGGAGCTGATTCTCGATCCCGAAACGCCCATGGAAACGCTTTTCGCCGCGCCGGCGATTTTCGGAATCGCCATGCTTTTTGGCGGCGGGTTCTACCTTCTTCTCAGTGCCTTTAAAGTTGTCCACGGGCAGGAAGAGCAATGCTGGAGTTTGGTCTGGACGGGTGCCGGATTGACCGCCATTGGGGCCTTTCTGCGTTCGAACATCGACATTCACTATCGCATCGATTTCCGAGGTCGAACCATCGGTTTGTATCGCAAACTTTTTGGCTGGGAGACGCTGCGCCAAACCTGTGATTTTTCCGGGATCCACACTTTGGGTATCGATCTGGCCCGCACCACGCTGGGTGAGAGTGCGAACAACCGCGGCACAAAAGTCTATGAGTATCGCTACGGCTTGATTCTAGTCTTGAAGAACTCCCGTGTTATCCGACTGCTCGATCGACAGAACCAAAATTTTCGCGCCTTACATCTTAGGGCCGAATCGATCGCCGCCCAGTTGGGAGTGCCTCTCGTCGGAGAGTCTCAGACCTTTTTATGGGTGCTTCCTTGGCCCGGCGAACCCCGGGTTATGCTGCGTGCCCAGCCTCTGTGGCAGGCTATCGTTTCGGGCGGTTGCCTCCTTCTTCTGCTGTGGATGTTGGGAGGATTGTTTTTGGGACGACTGTATGGACGGCATAGCTCCCCGGCCGTCCAGCGAAATTCCGAGGTCGTGGCTAAAAAAAGCGGAGACTCTCAGGCCACAAATCGTGCTGAAATGGTCGAGTTTTTACGGCAAGAGAAGCGCCCACTCGATGCTGAGCTTCTGGAAAAAATCGTCACGATCGAGGCCGGACCGGAGATGTGGGCTGTGCTGCTCGACCGAAATTTTGGACAAGGAAAAGATGCCAAACCCAAGATGCCCGAGACAGTGAGTCCTTCTCGACGGCCACGCAAAACGCGCACCTCACCCTTGAGTTAGACCCTATGACTGACCATGTTTACTATCTGGGCGGTGACGGCGGCAGTTCCTTTCGCCTCGTTATCCCCGCCTATCAAGACGTCAAAATCGAGCAACTCTTCGTACCGAGAGAGGCGAAAACTCGCTGAGCGAAACTCTCTCACCGCAGGCAGGGTCTTTCGATGTCGCCTCCCTCTTTACCGTCGACGCTTTGACCTTCCAGGAAATTAATACGATCGAGCGTCCCGTCGCGATCCCTTTTATCGACGGCAAGCCCTGGTTGGTGCGGAACATCCCCACTACCACCATCGTGACCAACAACGGTCGAGTGGTCGTGTTCGACCCCGAGCAGAAGGTGGTCCTCGACAGTATTCTCTCCTCGGACGATGTCTTCGCTCCTAAAGGAAGCCTGGTGTTCTGTGCCGGCCAGGTGGGGAGCAGCCTGAAGGTCAGTGCAAACTGAACTTAACCAGTCGTTATCTTGAAGGAGACTCCTCGGCATACTTGCTCATAATCATCACACCCGGAGTTCCTCGGAACTTTTTCACAATGCGGTTTTCGCCCGGTGTTCCGGCGTGATAATGGTAGCCGCGCAGTTTGTCTTCGTGTCCACCACATTCGTCCAAATCCTCGGCTTTCGTTCCTTTCTCATCCAAAGCCGCGAAGATTCCGAAGCCATCCATGGCATAACCGATCATCGGTGAATGCCCGTCGTCTTGGGCGATCTCTGTGGTACGGCCGGTGGCCGCGTGATAGTGGTAGCCGACGTGAGGATTGACGTGACCGCCTGCGGGATCCAGAGGCGCGATGGTGTGCGCCGCGACGATAGCGTGATAGGGAGCGGGGGCCTCAAACTTTACGCCGTTGAGCGCCAATCCACCACCTATTCGACCAGCATCCGTGGACTTCGTATTAGCCCGGGGCGTGACAGGAATAATGTAGGTCGTTTCTTTCCCTTCGATCAGTTCGGGCGGGCACTCCACGCAATAATTTTCATAGCGAGGGTCCACATCAGGTCTGGCGGCCAGCTCGAAGGCCTCCTTGGTGTCGGTCACCTTAACCGTCCCATCCTCACGGAACATCTTCCATCTGTCATCGCCGTAGAAGGTCGCTAAGCCCGCAATGAATGGTCCGTCGACATTGTAAACCTCGCCGTCCTTAAACCAGATGCCGCCTTTGTCTTTCCCATCAGAAATTGAGCGCGGACACCAAGGTCCCATTTCGTGATCGTGAGGAACGGACTTGGTCGTGATGACATAGCAGAGTGCCTTCCTGCCATCGGATAGCTCACGTTCTTCCTGAACGATCTCCGTAACCAGGCCTTCTTTGAGGAAATAAGACGGGTCGACGTCGAGGCCCGCAATCTCTGCATTTACCTTGGACTGACACCCGCCCAGGCTAAAGCTCATAAGCAGAAATAGCGCGGCCATTTTGGTCTTGTGGGTGCTCACTCGGCAGTCTGCTCGGGTGGTCGTGGTGAACAGTGCGGCGGGTGGTGGGGGCAGTGGTGAGGGACGCCGTGGTGACGAGGTCCGTGACGTTTCCTGGTTCCCACCAGATAGCCGAGTGCACCTCCGATAAGGAAGAGAACGGTTGGAGGAACGCCGTGGTGGGGAGGTGGCCCGTGATGACCCCGAGGTCCTCTTCGTGGACCGTCTTTGGGGGGTCGCGCTGGATTATCATCAGAGAACTGAACGACCTGACTGTGGCTGGCGACACCTTGATGTGCCATCGCTAAAATCCGATCTGGTAGGAAAAGCGCACAAAGCGCGGCGACAAGAACGGCAGTCAGCGGAATGAGTGCTAGAGATTTTGTAGACATGGAAAGCCTCCTAGTATTCGTGTGAAGTTGATGTAACCCTAGAATAGTAGATGGAGGTATGAAAGCTTTTTATAAATGTCCTAAAAGTGTCGCAAAGTCGCTTTTTCACCACCACGCCTCGCCGGCTAGCCCGTGAAAAAGCGGCTAGCCCGAACCTCGTGGGCTAGCAGGCATCATTCTAAATCGCTCGATGAGCAGGCTCCTCGCCTCGCAACACTGCCACCAAATTGTCGACCGCAAGCTGAGCCATACGCTCTCGAGTGGCCAGACTGGAACTTGCGATGTGCGGGGTCAAAAGCACCTTTGAAGAGCTCAGAAGTCCCGGATAAACTTGAGGTTCGTTCTCAAAAACGTCCAAAGCAGCACCGGCAATGACCTCGGAATCTAACGCCTGCGACAGAGCCCTTTCATCGACCACGGGACCGCGTGAGGTGTTGATCAAAAAAGCCGTCGTCTTCATCTGGCCAAGTCGCTTGGCATCGATAAGATGACGCGTTTCCTCGGTGAGAGGCACGTGCAAACTCACCACATCAGAGCGCCCCAGTAACTCCTCTAGAGAATCCACTCGCACTCCCCCGCTCGACTCAGAGCGTGACCAGTAAAGGACCTTCATGCCGAAGCCATTGGCTCGGCGGGCCACGGCTTGAGCGATCTCACCCATGCCTACGAGACCCAGAGTGGAACCATAAAGGTCCGTTCCCATCAGCATCAGTGGGCCCCAACCGGGGTAGTTGCCTTCTCTCATCATCCGATCGCCCTCAACGAGTCGACGCGCGACTCCCAACATCAGAGCCCAGGTGAAGTCGGCGCAGGTCTCGGCCAGGACACCGGGCGTATGACAAACCACGATGCCTCGCTTTTTCGCTTCTTCAAGGTCCACGTTGTTGACCCCAGTGGCGCACTGAGATATCACCTTGAGGTCAGGACAGGCATCCATAACTTCGGCATCGACCGTCTCAGTGAGCAGGCTCAGAAGACCGTTACAACCACCAGCAGCCCAAACGAAACGCTTTTTATTGGGAATCTCATCGGGACCTACGAAGATGTCCCAGCCCGTTGCACGGAGCGACGTCAGGGCCCTGGCTGGGATGCGACGACTGACATGAATTCTCATGTCCGCAGTTTCTGCTAGAAACCGGCCTGACCCTCTGAGAGCACAAGTACTCTTGGTCGGGACGCCCTATGCCGGAACCCCGGACCAAAGTTTGCGCTTGAGCTCGAGCAGCTCTTTCATCGTTTCAAAGCGCGCGTCCGGCGTGATGCGGAGGAGCGGCGCGTAGAGAAGGTCCTCGAAGCTGATCTCCGACTCTTTGACCGCCTCGTAGAGAGGCTTGAACTGCTCGCGGGTAATGGCTTTGGGATTGGGAGATTCCTCCGTCCGGCCGCTACTGAGGTCTTCTAGACGCAGGGGGGAGTCGTCGTACATCTGAATGTCCCGAAAAGCCTTTTCCATCGCCTGAATCAGCGCCTCTGCGGGATTCTCTTCGTTGAGCAGCCTACGATAACGGGTCTCCAATGCCTCGATTTTGCTGTACAGTTCGCAGGCATCACGTTGGCTCAGGTAGGCCGACCGCATGCCAACGAAGAGGAAGCGAAACGCGTCCTGGCGTTCCTCGACAACGCGCTCTAAGGCTCGGTCTTTGCTTCTGGCCATGGAAAGTCCGAACTTCTGAAAGAGCCGCCCGAAAAGTTCGAGTTTCGACGTCTTTTCGCTCTCTGCGTGAATGGTTCGTCTCACGGAGTCCAAGAAATATTGAAGACTAAACGGCTTGAAGAGATAGTCGCTGACCTGACAGCGAATCGCCCGAACCGGGGTGTCTTCGCTGGAGTATCCCGTGATGACAATCGATTTTAAACGAGGCTGAATCTTCTTGATCTTGCCAAGCATCTCCACCCCGTCCATGCCAGGTAGGCGAACGTCGGTGATGGTCAGATCAAAAATCTCTTGCCCGCAAAGGTCGATCGCTTGCTGCGCGTTGTGCGCGGCGGACACGGTATAGCCTTGAAACTGTAGGCTCGATACCAACATCGCGTTCATCTCGTCATCATCTTCAACGACCAAAATTCGGACCATGGGGAGTGCTTCCACCTGTCTTCGTGGTTGCCTTCAGGCCATAACGACCTCGGACATTGAGGACACCTTCACCCGGGGTCCCTTTGGCTGCTGCTCAAGCCGATAAGAGGGCAGATCCAATTTAGGGGCTCCCCACCTCGTAGTGATCTTCAGGATTTCCGCCGGAATCGAAGGAAGAGAGGCTTACGCCCTCAGGGGAATGGACCAGCTTGAGCCACTCGGCGTAAGTTTGGCCCAATCGAGCGACTTCGGGTCGAAAGCCCGCCCATTCGCTGGGAATGGGTTGGCCGACGGCTTTGAGCCGCCTGGCTTCCAAGACGATGGTGGCTACGGCAAGGTGTCGGCGACGGTCTTCTTCGAGCAGGGTCACGTTGTCTAGACTTACGAATCCGTCGGGATCTCCAGCAGTCAGGCTGGCCGCTTCGGACAGGAGCGCAACGCGTTCCTTAATTGTTCGAGGTCGGGGGACAGGTGTTCCAGGTAGGGCGCTTTGCAGGTTTTCCCAAGCTTTATTCAGGCTACGGCGAATCGACATCGCCTGAAAGACTTCGTCATTGTCTGTCATGGACTCAAGACGCCGCCATTGTGCAACAAACATCCTGGTCACGGCGGGGCTCTCCAAACCGACCCCTTCGTTGAGGTCGCTACGAAGGAGCGCGATAGAAAGCCAGCGTGTCCAAAGCCCCTCTCTCACTTTGGCCATCCTTCCCAATCGAATCCGCACTTCTCGGAATTTTTCATCCTCACCCGCTAAGATCATCCCCCGCCACAACCCGGCTTCTATCTCGCCCGCCTCAATGAATTTAGGGTCCGCGAACTCGGCGAATTGTGCGACGTCGGCAAAGCGTGCCATCGCGATCGCATCGGGATCTTCCCAAAACTTTGGTCTCTGGCTTAGTCGGTCCATCTCCCCAAACCAAGCCTGTCGGATGCCGAGGATCTCTTCGTATCTCCTCTGTTGGTCAGCGGACCATTGGTCGGCAATCAAGACCGATTGATAGGATTCCGGCAGATCACTCAGCAGAACGTTGCTCGATTGCGATGCCTTCTCTCGTCCGTACTTCTCGACAAGACCTGGATCGAGGTGCGAGCCACTGAGGATCAGACCTCCGGCGAGGTAGGCCACCCACAAACACGGCAGTAGAGACAGAAGCGTTAGTCCGCGGTATCCCAACCCATCCGCGGTAAAATTCACCCAACGTTGGCGCTGCCATAGCTCGCGCGTGCGTAAGCCGACCAAGTACCCCACAATGGCGAAGGCGAAAGCGAGCATCCAAACTGAAGGCAACCCATCGAAGACCTGGGCTGTGAAGTGAGAAATCTTCGACGGATGTTGCCAGCCTACTTTGGCGATGGCCAAGGCGCTGAGTGAGAGAACCAGCCACGCTCCTAGGATGACGCCTATCAACGCCGACACCGCCGGGAATCGCGAGGAGGTCACACCTTGTCGCCAACGTCCGAAAACAGGTACCAGACAAGCCATCATGGCCGCGGCCGCCGGGACCGCCAGGATGGCGGAGAAAAAGAGACGAGCCCAAAACGGAATCCCACCATCTGCTGGGCTTATAAAGAGGATCACCATCAACTGAGGAAGGAGCAGGAAGCAAGCGGCAAAGGTTACGGAATAGGCTAACATCCAGCCGTTCACGAGCCCTCGTGACAAACTCAGACCCCCGCCTTTGGGACGGGAGGCTTGGTCGCGAAGTCCCGACAACGCGTGGGTGAGCCGCTGCAAAACTTCAGGCGGAGCATCCTCGGCTCTGACGCGAGTCTCACTGGGGCCTACAATGCGGTCAAACCACGACCAGAATTCGACCTTTGGCGTGACCTCGTGTGGATGGTCCAACATAATCTGGTAAGTCCGTAGCAGAGCCTCTTCGTCTCCACCAAGACGAGCGTAACCTTCGGCGTAGGTAGACGCCAACCACTGGTCTAGAGCCCCAGGCTCTCTGGCCGCAGCCCGCATAAGTACGATTGATGGACCCACGATTCTCTCCTTTAACCAGACGAGATCAGTTTTCGACGACCCTCCAAAGCACCCCTTTAGGCACAAAAGCAATATGGGTTTGTTCACATAAGAAAAGTTTTACAAACGAGACGTGAGCGTGGGTCTACTTTGGGGCATGTGAAGCGTGGCGCACAACTTTTTCGGCCACGCTTCCGAAAAGCCAGGGGTCAAGGCCTGTATGACCATGGGAGGTCATAACGATGCAGCTCCATATCGTTGTCCTCAGCATACTTGAGCAAGGGTTCGGCACCGGCACCCTCCACGACGGCCGCATGACAAGATATACTCTTCTGATACATAAGTATTTCCTCCGTGTCTGCTAAGGTATGAACGATGATCTATTGGAAGATCCCGCTGAAAAGGTTTAACATGCCGGTTACAACCGGGAAGGTCTCGTAATCCTGACGACACTCTGACAAGGTAGGATTCTTCCAAAGCAAAGAAGATTCCCAAGGAGCACGAGAGAGAGTGTTATGAACAGCGTCACCGGCCTTCCATCCAGAAACCAGCAAATCGCCTCCCCTATCAGCAGTCAGACTTTATATCCGGCACAGTCCGTCACAAAGGTAGACGACTCCGCGCTCGACAAATTCGCGCGCGGTGTGACAAATACGGCAATCTCCGTGATCCCTGGGATAGGCGGCTTTGTAGGACTGCGACCTCTCGCGTTCCAGATCGGCTGGAAAGGCGATGCCGACGGTGCTCGAAAGATGGACGCGGCGACTCTGGCTAATTACGCCTCCGTGCCGCTCCTGCTTTCGGCGATCGCTTTTCCCACAGTTGGACTTGTGGGGGCCGGCTTGTGCCTCGCCGCTTCCGGAGTGGCAGGTTTGTGGGGCAGCCTAAAAACCTCCTAGGGCGAAGGGATTGGGTACGAAGGCGACCTAGGCGAGAGCTCCTAGAACAGGAGCGCGCCAAGGGTCGTGCTCGGGCCGTCGTCGGGACTGTGGTCGACCAAAGACGCCATGCCGATGACGCAAACGTCAGGTGAGTTTGACGAAGCGTGAGTCTACCACGGCTGAGAGGTCGAAGTCGGCGAGGTTGACTTCTCGGTATTCTGCGAAGAGCGTTAGGACTTGTATCAGGTCTGTTGTGGACATTGTGTTGGGGGGGCAGAAGTCTGTGTCCACTCCAAACAAGCGGTCGGCAATAGCATCAACGACAGCCTCGGCGGCCGGAACCGGAAGACTTACCGCGATGATGGTGCGCAACTCCGGCCGATTGGTGGCCTGGGCGGCCCAGTCCAAAGCGCTGGCAAAGGTGCCGGTCAGCGCCCGAGCTTGGTCGGCGTGACTGCTGAGCCAGTCGCGGTGGGCTGCGAAAACAACCCCCTGGTATCCGCCGAGGCGCCCCGCCGTTTCGAGAAGGGTGGACTCGAGGGTAAGCTTGTTCTTAAGACCTAGATGTTGCCACGCCAAAAGGACCCTCTAGACCTGCCGACCACCCTCGATGACCAAACCGCCTTTACTAACACTCACGCGACTCAGATGGATATCGATGTTCGGAGGCAACGTCTTGCTGGTATCTATGGTGAATTCGGAACCCTTTTGATGAACTCCAGCCTCCCTCAAAGCCTCACCGCCAAAGAGAGCAGTCGCTAGTGTCGTGAGGAAATTCGGCATCGGAAGTCCGGCCACACGGGTTTTAGTAAGGTCGAATCGGGGTTTTCCCTCCGTCGTTATCGACATTTCGCCGGTCGCCTTGAAGTCTACCTCGACGGTACTGAAGATACGCTACCGTCGTGAAAAAAGTCTGAAGAGGCGTAATAAATCCGTGGGGGATTCTACGTCGTACTCGAGTCGTTTTTGAAGAGACCATCGTCGAAGGCACCGGGGATGTCGCGTTGTCGTCCACCTGAAATCGACAGAACCTTCGGACGGTGGACGAGAATATTTTCAAAGATGTTAAGGTACAATCACTGTCCGTTGCGCGTTGGAGGGCTTGGATCTCCGATTTTTAGGGACCGCGGCCGGCCTCAACGTGGGATTTTCTCTCGGCTATCAGGGAGCTGGAAAGGTCACTGATAAGCTGGTGGACTTGACCGTCCAGGGAGCGAAAGCCCTCATCGGCCTAGGCCCCAAAGTCCTCGATGTGGCCGGCGGCATCAAAGAAGGCCTGTCCTAGCCTGGCCTATCTAACGAGACTTTAACGGTCCGTTTTGTCGTCTCCAAAAGATGGGCCTCGGGGGAAGGGGGCAGCTGCACCTCGCAACGAAAAGCCGGTGATGCGAATCGCTTTTTTTCCGGAGGCCGCATACGGCCCCGCCCTAAACTCTGTTGGAATCGCCCAAGCATGCCACAACCTGGGCTTTGAGTGCGTGTTTTTGACGGCCCCCGACATGGCCAGCGTGTACGCCGGCTATGGGTTCGAAGAACACTTGGTGCCCATGTCCGCTCCCATGTCGGCTGAAGACAGCGCGGCCTACTGGCAGAACTTCATTGACGGGCATATCCCCAACTTTAACAAGAGCCCTTACGAACAGATCGACACCTACGTCAAGGATTGCTGGGACGCTATTGTTGAAACGGCGGTGTGGGCCCAGAAATCCCTCCCTGACGTACTGGCTAAGGTGAACCCGGACCTGATCTGTGTCGACAATGTGATTCTCTTTCCGGCCATCAAGCAGTTTGGAAAGCCCTGGGTACGTATCATTTCTTGTAGCGAGAACGAGATTCCCGACCCCGATATTCCGCCTCATCTGTCCGGCTGCGGAGAAAAAGACAAGTCTTGCTTCGAGGCGTACGAAAAGCGCTTCCAAGAGGTCGTGAAGCCCATCCACGATCGATTTAACAGTTTTCTAGCTGAGTGCGGCGAGGCGTCTTATCCGTCCGGCGAATTCTTTGAGGCCTCTCCCTTTCTCACCATCCTGCTCTATCCCGAACCCGTCAAATTCCAGCGCCGCCATCCCCTAGAAGGGGACCAATTCCTTTACCTCGAGGGTTGTGTGCGCCAAGAGACCGCTTACGAGGTCCCCACCTTTCCGGTAAACCAGGACAAACCGCTGCTCTATGTCAGCTTCGGCTCGCTGGGATGCGGAGACACCCCGACGCTGCAAAAACTCATAACGGCGCTGGGCCAACTGCCGGTCCGGGTTCTGATGAACGTGGGTGATGGATTAGAGAGCTATACCGAAGTGCCGCCCAACGTCATCCTGGACCGATGGTTTCCTCAACCCTCTGTGATTCCTCAGGTGGACGCTGTCATCCACCACGGAGGCAACAACACCTTCACCGAGTGTCTCTTGTTCGCCAAACCCGCTCTCATTATGCCCTATGTCTGGGACGGCCACGACAACGCCACCCGAGTTCAGGAGACCGGTCACGGCCTCAAGATGCATCGTGCCAACTGGAGCGACGACGAATTAGATGCCGCCGTGCGGACATTGCTCACCGACGAGACGATGGCCGAGCGCCTGAGGACCACCTCGGCTCTGATGAAAAAAAGCCCTGGGGCGGAGAAAGCCGCCATCCGGCTGGCCTCTTTCCTGGGAGGGCCGCCCCTTCATCTCAAATCCAGCGCCCCCCACGCCCGAACGGCTTCGACCCTTGACGTGGGAATGACCGACTGGGGTCCGCAGCCCGACGCCATAGCAGGCCAGTCTAGAAGTCGTGGACGCCTGCTACACAAGGGCCCCAACGGAAAGCCTGAAGTGGCGCTCTGGCGTTGCACCCCGGGCCACTGGCCGCTGGCTCTCGATGCGGACGAACTGTGCTATTTCACGGGCGGAAGAGCTACCTACACCTCCAAAACGAACGAGGTGATCGAGGTGGAGCCGGGCACCGTGGTTCATTTTAAAACCGGCTGGAGCGGCGAGTGTGTGGTGCACGAAACCATCTTTGTCACATACATGCTTTGTGAAGGCGGTCCCGCCGACGAGACACCAATCCTACGCGACGTCCTGAACCTACCCGCGGAAAAAGAGTGGGGACCTATTCCCACCATGATCGATGGAGTCTCGCAAACCTCGGGTGTTCTGCTGTCGAGAGAAAGCGACGGACGCTGCGAAACCGGCCTCTGGATCTGTACCCCCGGAACCTGGAACTGCCACGTGACCAGCGACGAGTACTGTCACTTTCTCTCGGGCCGCTGCACGTACACCCACGAGTCTGGCGAAGTCATCGAGATCGCTCCTGACACCCTCGCCTTTTTCCCGCGGGACTGGAAAGGTGTTTGTAAAGTCCACGAGACGGTCCGAAAGATCTACGTCATCCGATGAACCCCCACCATTTCCGTAACGGACGTCTCCGTCTGGCCGTCGTTCCGTCCCGACCCGTTCTGGACCCGGGAACTCTTCAGGAGGTGGGACACAGCGCCGACGCAAAACGACTCGGAGAGATTGAGACCTACTCGTTCCTAGACTTACGAAGACTCGTGCTCGAGGCCCGCCTTTTGAGCCCACTTTGCCAGGGTGGTCTTCAAGATGGGTAAGGAGAGCGGTTTGGCTAAATAGTCGTCCATTCCCGCGTCTAAACATCGCTCACGGTCGCCTTCCATGGCATTCGCGGTGAGTGCCAAAATGAAAGGCCTTTGGGACTGCGGATATCGCTTGCGGATTTCTCTCGTCGTGGCGAATCCATCCATTTCTGGCATCTGACAATCCATGAGCACAATATCGTAAGATGTCTCGGCCAGCATACCGAGTGCCTCGACCCCGGAAACGGCAGAGTCGGCTTTCGCGCTCAATTTTTCTAACTGCAGCCCGATGACTCGGCGATTGATGGGATTGTCCTCAACCAAGAGAATCTTCAATGAACTTAGGTCCACAGCTGCTTCCTGGGAGTCTTCCCCGACGTCCATCTTCCGCCATGCTCCCGAGTGCAGCCCGTGTTCGGGTCGATGACCTCCACCGAGAACTCGACAAAGGCAGTTATAGAGCTGAGTCCTGGTAACCGGTTTGCGAACGTTGGCGTCTAAGCCCAACCCTCGCAGATGTCCTTGTACTTGCGATTGGTCCACCGAGGTCATCAAAATCAGACGCATGTCGCGCAACTCTTCATCGGCTCGAATAAGTGTAGTCAGCTCCAAACCATCCATCACGGGCATCTGCATATCGAGGATCGCGAAGTCGAACTTTTGGTTCTTCAACCGCTC
>JBBKWP010000152.1:0-23284 GCA_037968995.1 Candidatus Xenobia bacterium | reverse complement strand
AACCAGCAGTTCCCGCCCGCCCTCGTCGCGGATCAATCGGAGTCCCTCTTCCTTAGGGGCCTCCGGAGCCAGTAAGCGAAATCCGATCAAACGGTCATCGGCGGCCAACTTAATAGCCGTAACTCCCTTGCCCGCTCCCGAGAGGAAATTGACCTCTTCCAAGCGGCACAAAGCGCCCCGCCCGAAGCGGGTGGCGCTGGCAAGTAGGTCACCTGCACCAGGTCGGCCGAGCCGGACATCGACGACCTGCTCTCCGGCACCCGGTCGCGCATACTTGCGCCCATTCTTGGTGGAGGATTCCGAGAAGCCTTCAAGCGAGAAGCGGAGCCCGCGACCGTCGGAGGTCAGCGCAACCGCTTGAACTTCCGGTTCAGCCTCGCCGGTCTCCCCCGCCAGGGCCCCTTGGACCACTCTGGGGTCGAGTACTAAGCAACTGATGATTCGCTCACCGTCGGAGAAAGCGCAACTGGCCTGAATCGGTTCACCATAACCTCGGGAAGATACCGGAATTTCGTGCATCCTAAAGCTGTAGGCGGTCCCGTAATTGGTGAAAAATATGATCGGCGCCAAGGTCGATCCCCTGACCGCGAAAAGAAGTTCATCCCCTTGACGCATGCGCGCCTTACTCAGGTCGCCTACCTTGGTCACACGCCGTACCCAGCCGTCTCTGGAAAGAAGAACCGTGGCGTCTTCGTCGAGAATCAGACTCTGTTGGTCGTAGGTTGTCTCCTGAGCGCCACCGGCGAGGACTTTGGTGCGTCTTGCGTCCCCGTGAGTTTTGGCGATGTCGACCATCTCGGACTTTACCAAAGCCCACAACCGAGTGGGAGAATCCAGTAGCATCTCGATTTCTTCTTTTTCGGCAGTCTTTTGTACGTACTCGGTCAAGACCGATCGTATATCTGGTCGCCCCAGACGATACAGGCGCATGTCCAAAATCGCATCGGTCTGCCGCTCATCGAGGGGGAAAACGTTCATCAACTGTTCCGCGGCATGGGCCCGACCGTCAGAGTTTCTGATGATGTCCAACGCCTTGTCGAGGTCCGCGAATACGATTCGGAACCCGTCCAAGAGATGAAGGCGGTCGATCAACGCACGCAAGTCGTGTTCGAGTCGACGCACAGTGACCTCGTAGCGGAAGTTGTTGAAGTGGACCAGAGCTTCTTTCAGGCTCAGTCGGTCCGGTCGAATCCCCAAAGGAGAGGCATCGGGTACCAGACATGTCATGTTGACGTGAAAACTAGAGCGCATCGCGGTATGCTTGTAGAGGTAACCCATCACAGTGTCCGGGTCAGCCTCCTTGCGGATCACCAAGACCACGCGAATCTCTTCAGTCGATTCGTCCCGAACGTCCAAGAGTTGAGGGACCTTGCGTTCCATGACGATCGCTCCGATGCTCTCTACGAGGCTACTCTTGTTCACCATATAAGGGATGGAGGTGATGATGATATGAGCTTCGCCTCGTTTGCCTTCTTCGAGCGCAAACTCCCCTCGTACACGAATCCGTCCTCGACCCTGCTCGTAGATGGCGGTGAGGGCCTCACGATCCTCGAGAAGTTGACCCCCAGTGGGAAAATCCGGGCCTTTCAGCTTTTTCATCAGATCTTCGGTCGTAGCTTCCGGTTCATCGATCAAGAGCACTGCCGCATCCACCACTTCACGAAGATTGTGAGGCGGAATGTTGGTCGCGACTCCCACTGCGATCCCGGTACAGCCGTTCACTAGCAGTTGAGGCACACGCGAGGGTAAGACTACGGGCTCCTCGCCTGAATCGTCGAAGTTGGAACGAAAATCGACCGTTTCCTTGCCGATCTCTTCAAGGTATGGGACGGCGATCTTCTGGAGTTTGGCTTCGGTGTATCGATAGGCGGCGGGCCCGTCCCCATCAATAGAGCCAAAATTCCCTTGGCCTTCGATCAAAGGGTAGCGAAGGGACCAGCTCTGGGCCATTCGCACCAGGGCCTCGTAAACCGCACTGTCTCCGTGAGGATGATAGTTTCCCAAAACCTGCCCCACGATCTTAGCGCACTTTAAAGTCTTTTTCTCCGGTGTAAGCTTCAGATCGCGATACATGGCGTAGAGGATCCGTCGCTGAACCGGCTTGAGACCATCGCGAACGTCCGGCAAGGCCCGCGAGGTGATAACCGAAACCGCATAGTTGAGAAACCGGTTACGGGTCACCGAGTGCAAAGCGACATCCACCACCTCCCCGATGAATTCTCCCGGGGCCGAGGTCGGCTTCTTTTTAGCCATAGTGTCTCACTAGCTCCAAACAGTCTAAAGGCTCGTTCCAAGACCGAGCGCTGATTCCAGAGCGTGTCACAGAATCGAGAGTACGATATCGCGGGTAGGACAGCTGTCCCGATGTTCCCAAAGATAGATCCCCTGCCAGCGCCCCAACATCATTTGGCCGTGGGAAAGGGGAATCGTAAGCGTGGTCTGCATCAACACGTTCTTAATATGACTGGGCATGTCGTCGGGTCCCTCGGCGGTGTGCCGAAAGCCCTGCTGATGAAAAGGTACCAGTCGATCGAAAAAAAGCTCTAGGTCGTGGCGCGCGCTGGGATCGGCGTTCTCTTGAATGGTCAACGCCGCCGAAGTGTGTCGCAAGAAAAGGTGAACAAAACGGAAAGTCTCAGCATCCGACTCTGTCGGCAGCACCTTATTGAGAAAATCTCGGACACGATCCGTAAACTCAAAGAGACCACGGCGTGGAGCCGTCACTTTCAATGTTATCCTTTGGGCGTCCGCGAGCATGTGATGACTGTGTCACCTCAAAACGAGAAATCCTTTCAAACAACTGTTCGCCAGGAGGCCTAAGAAAGAAGAAGAACCATCTGCGGCGGGGCAGGAGTCAATGAGGTTACGGTGTCGATGAATGTGATGAAAACAGTCATGAGGAGAGGACTATGGTTTTCCCTATTTTCTTTCGTCTTGCTGGCAACAGGTGCTCTGCTCGGCCCTCTGTCGCCGGTAGAAGCGCAAGGAGCGACAACGCCCGTGTCGCTGTTCCACTACCGAGTTTTGACCCAGGATCTCGTGCGTCACACGTTAAGGATCGAGGCGGAATTTCCAATCGAGGCCTTCACCGGACCGGACAAAATCCTGGCCCTGCCGGTCTGGACCCCTGGCTCCTACAAAGTACGCGATTATTCGAAGTCCTTGGGAACCATGGAATTACTCGACGTTCCCGGCGGTACCGTTTCCAAAATAGCCAAGAATAGATGGCAACTCGAGGGCGACTTCGCTAACCGAACCACGATCAAAGTCGCTTACACCGTGTATGGCCACGAATTGACGGTGCGCACCAACTACTTCGGCCCGGACCTCGCCCTCATCGTTGGCGCCGCAACCTTCGTGGCTCCGGCTCCTCTGTTGAGTTCCTCACTTTCGGGTTGGCGCTGTCAGGTTGACTTTCCAGAGTACTCTGATTCCATCAGTACCAGCTTAGAGTCGAACCCCAGTGACCCGCAATTGAGTTTCTTGGCGCCCAACTACGATGAGTTGGTGGATTCCCCAATCTTGTTAGGAAAACTCGAGGAGCGTCCGTTCTTCGTCAACCAAAAAAGACACGCGTTGGTACTGGCCGGAGACACGAGATTTTGGAACATCGCGAAAAGCTTGTCGGACGTCGAAAAGATCGTCTCCACGGAATTTGAATTCTGGGGAGAAATGCCGTACGACCATTATCTCTTCATGAATCTTGTGACAGAAGCTCGGGGAGGTCTCGAACACCTCGATAGCACGGTTATGATGACGAACCGGTTCGCCACTCAGGAGCGAGAAAAATACCTGGAATGGCTTGGACTGGTGGCCCACGAGTTCTTCCACACGTGGAACGTCAAGCGACTGCGCCCCGAGGCCCTTGGACCCTTCGACTACGAGAACGAAGTCTATACCCCGTCGCTCTGGGTCGTGGAGGGTATCACCTCTTATTATGACGACCTCATGGTACGAAGAGCCGGCTTATCGACCCGAGCCGAATACCTCAAGGCTCTCTCCAAACAACTCAACACTTTGGCCAACACACCTGGGCGAAAAGCCCGACCTTTGAGCACCGCGTCGCTCGATGCCTGGATTCGGCTCTACCAACCGACAGACAATTCCATCAACGACAACATCAGTTACTACAACAAAGGCGCTGTGGTCGCCTGGCTCTTGGACACGGAGATCCGGCGACAGACGCAAGGGCGTCGAAATTTGGACCAACTGATGAAGGCAGCTTATCGTCGTTTCTCAAATTCTGGTTACAGCCAGTCCGAGTTCCGCTCGTTCGCCAGCGAATTCACCGGTCTCGACCTCGAGCCTTTTTTCCATAACGCCCTCGACACGACGGAAGAGCTTTCGCTCGACTCCGCTTTGGATTACTGGGGTCTAGAATGGAAAGAAGACCCTTCCGACAGCGAAGCGATCCCTTACTTTGGTGTTCGCACCGCAGCGCTGAATGGACATCTCGTGGAAAGCGTGGAGGCAGGCTCTCCAGCCTCGACCGTCGGCATCTCAGCCGGAGACGAACTGATCGCCATTGACAGCTTGCGGGTGACTAGCACCGGCCCGAACGAGATCCTCAAACACCTCAAGGTCGGCCGAAGCTATCAGGTTTTGATCGCTCGTCGAGGCTCGATTCATTCTTACGAAGTCCCTCTGGAAAAAGCAGAATTCGTCAAACGCAAACTCCAATCCACAGGCGATAAAGGGCCTGCTTACCAGCGACTGGAGCGTTGGTTGGGCCCGGAGACAGTTGTGAACGCCACGGAGAAGCTGCATTGACATCGTCGGTCATCAGCGGCCTCTCTGAACTTCTTCATTCGCTCCCCCCTTATCAGGCGGTCTCCCCGGAGGAACGAATAGGGCGCGAACCTCTGCCGCGGAACACTCAGCTTCAAAACGGTCTCTACATTCTCCATGACGAGATCGGCGTTGGGGCGTTCGGAATTATCTATTCAGCCACCGATACGCGGCTCAATCAAGAATTGGCAATAAAAGAATTCTTTCCCAAGGAATGCCACCGCGCCTCAGGGGATCTCACCCCGGTGCCCCCTCCGAGTTGGGAGGAGCCGGAAATCGAGGTTCTAAAACAACAGTTTAAAGAAGAGTTCCGAGTCCTCCAGCGCTTCGAACGGCCGGGCATCGTTAAGGTCTATTCTCTTTTTCAAGAGGGTGGTGGACTCTTTCTGGTTATGGAGCAACTCCGCGGCGCGACCTTAGAGGATATCTTGAAGGTCCATAAGCGATTGAATGAAGAAAAAGCGCTCTTTGTTATTCGCAGACTGGCCAGCACTCTCGAGACCATCCATTTGTCGGGCTTGATTCACGGCGACATCAAACCCGAGAATCTGTTTCTGACCGGCAAGGCGGAAGTGATTCTGCTCGATTTTGGAGCCGTCAATCATTACCTCACCCAAGACCGCAAGGCGCCACGGTTTCTAACGCCGGGCTACGCCCCGCCAGAGCAGTATCAAACTCGGCGTCCTCCCGACCCCTCTTCGGACCTCTACGCTTTAGGTGCCACACTGTATGAATTGCTAACGGGTTCTCCCCCTCCGGATGCTCTGGAGCGTTTGAAAGGGACTCGTCTGCCCGCGCCGTCAAGCTTAGGGGTTGAGGTGACGACAGAAACCGTGGCCGTCCTCGCAAAAACGCTGGCATTGGCTCGTGAAAAACGCCCTTCTTCAGCCAATGAGCTTCTCAAGCTCCTACCCGGACGCAATATCGACAGTATCAGAACCCTACCGATCCTTGACCGAGCGGAGCCTTGGGTCGGACATCAACAGGCCATTCGTCGCCTACGACTGACCGCCGACGGTCAATTCTTGGCGTCGGCTGATAAAAGTGGCCACCTCCGTCTTTGGTCGCTGCCCGACGAGCGATGCGTGGGGGTCCTCGAATTCGATCTCGAGATCCTCGACATCGCTATCCATCCCACCAGTGAATGGATGGCCGTCGCGCTGATCGGGGGCCAAGTCGATCTGCTGGATATCTCCACTGGACGGAAAGTCGGCACCATTCGTAACGGGACTCCTCCTGTCGCCTCCTTGGCATTCTCACCGGATAAAAAGTTTCTGCTCTGCGGACTCTCCAGTGGAGCTTTGGAAGTTTGGAGCCTCCAGAAGCGACGGCTTCATTGCACCCTTCGCGCTCACGAGGCCCCGATCAACCGCATCGTGTTCAATCCCTCCGGTCGCCTTGTAGCCCTAGCTTCCAACGACAGGTCCGCTTCGATCTGGGACCTCAAGACGGAGCGTCGACTGCGAGAGTTCTCTGACTTTCGAAGGCCGGTTCAGTCTGTCAGCTTCGCGGGCAAGGGCCAGTTCCTATTGACCGGCGGCGGCGAGATGGCGCTACGGCTCTTCGACGTCCGCCAAGGAGAACAGTTCCGTAGCCTCAAGGGTCACGAAGCCATGGTCTGGGACACCATGATTTTAGAACAGCAAGAGCTAGCCATCTCCTGCTCGGCGGACCGAAGTTTGCGGGTCTGGGATTTTCAATCTTTTCGAGAGGTCTACCGAATACAGGAGGCCGAAGGATGGTTGCAAACGATGACCTTTGACTCTACCCGAAACATTCTCTTCGCAGCGGGAATAGATGCTAAGATCTATCGCTACCATCTCAACGACGATATTCTTCAACGCTAAAGGCTTACTAAAGACTTCATGGAACTCACCCTACTGCGACACGCTCAACCGAAATGGACCACCGAGGCTGGTGTAGGCGCCTCAGACCCGGAACTCACCGTCGAAGGTATTCGACGGTGTCAAGAACTGGCGCAAACTCTGGGAAACGAAACATTTCAATCTGTGGCGGTGTCTTCCTATCGCAGGTCGCAAGAGACCGCCCATCACATCTTTGGCGATTCCGAGAAGTCTTGGACCACGCAAGAATGGCTTCGAGAGATTCGTCTACCCGATCTCTCGTCCCAACCAGCCGAGCAAGTGGGAGAATTTTTCGCAGACATCAAGAAGCGACCACTGGAGACTTGGTGGAAAGGACTGCCGGGTGGGGAATCCTTTGAAGACTTTCATTATCGGGTGTCTCAAGGACTGCTTGGATTTCTAGCCGATTTCGGTGTAAAAAGGCTGAGGCCGGACCACGAACACGACCGTCACCTCTTTACCGTTCCAGAAGAGCTTCTCGGAACCAAGCACTTGCTGGTCAGTCACCTCGGAACCACGGGAATCATCTTGTCCGAACTCCTCCACCTCGAACTCGTTCCTTGGGTTTGGGAAACCTTCGCACTGGATTGGAATGGAATCGTTCGCGTAGAAACGGTTCCCATCGCGGATGGACACCTCTTCTGTCTCAGAGTCTTTAATGAGCGCGGTCATCGCGATCCCTCTCTCGGCTACCATCCGACCGGCGTCGGTGTCGTTTGATGGACCATAATCTTTTACTCAGCCTCAGCGGTGGAGCCTTGGCGGGTGTGGCCGTGGGGATGGCCCTCAAGAAAGCCTTTCGATGGGCCCTCATCTTTATCGGACTCGTAATTCTAGGCCTGATCGGATTGATGAACGCCGGGATCATCGTGATCCAATGGGATGCTCTCAGCCACGGCCTAGAAGGAAGCGCGGCAACAGTAGGCGACTGGGTTCGCATAGCTGTTGGCGACCTTTCGGCACAACTCGTCGGTTTTTCGGGTGGATTGCTGATAGGCCTGAAATGGGGATAGGTCCAAATCTATGAATCCAACTCTCCTCATTATTGAAGACGATCCAACGGTCAGCGCTTCGTTACAGCGGCGCCTGAAGTTTGAAGGGTTCCAGGTTCACGTTGCCGACCGCGGCGAAACGGCCCTGGAACTGCTCCCGACGATCAATGTAGACCTGATCTTATTGGACGTGATGTTACCTGGTCTCGACGGCTTCGCGGTCGCCGAGAAAATTAGAGCCTTTTCGAACGTTCCCATTTTGATGCTGACCGCTCGAGATTCTGTGGAGGACCGAGTCAGCGGATTAGAACGAGGGGCCGACGACTATCTCGTGAAGCCGTTCGAACTTCCGGAACTCCTGGCCCGTGTCCGTGCTCTACTCCGACGGGCCAAAATCGGTGTGGAAAGAGACTCCAGTAGCGAGGGGGCTCTGCAGTTCGCTGGTATTAGTCTTGATATTCGTACTCGCGAGGTTAGTCTCGACTCGGAGGCCCTGGCACTGACGCCGCGAGAGTTCGACTTGCTGGAGTTTCTGTTACGCCATCCTCGTCAAGTTCTCACTCGGGATCAGATCCTGAGTGGAGTCTGGGGATATGACAGTGACGCTTCTTCGAATCTGGTGGACGTCTATATCCTTCAGTTGCGTAAGAAACTCGAAGCCACCGCAAGTGGAACCTCTGGGCGTATTCAAACGATTCGTGGGATCGGCTATTCTCTGCGGGATCCCTTCGAAGCCTGAGAAGGCATTTTAGGGGTCTTAGCAGCAACAGGCTCCTGAGTCTCTTGGAAATCCGCGATACGGCAATGTAGGCGAAAACAGGAGCCTACGTCCACAACACTCTCAACGGTAATTTCCCCTCCCTGGGCTCGAGCCAGGGCGCGGGCCACCGGTAGCCCGAGCCCTGATCCACCCGAACTCCTAGTACGGGAACGATCGATCCGAAAGAAGCGTTCGAAAAGCATCTTCTGTTCAAACTCTGGAATTCCGCAGCCGAAGTCCCTCACCGCGAGAATCAGATTTTCTCCGGTAACTGACAAGGACAACTCTATGGGGCCAACCTTTGAATAGAAGATCGCGTTCTCGATTAAGTTCGTCAGAATCTGTTCCGTGCGCTCCGGTTCAATGAGGGCTAAGGGAATGTCTGCCCCCTCTGGTACAAAAATCGCCAATCGCTCACCCCCCTCGAGCGCCTTCTTCAGGCGCCTGGCTACCCGCGCTAGGAGGGTAGCGGCGTTTGTGGGAACCAGGTTCAGGGGTTCAGAGTAAGCTTCAATGCGTGAGAGCAGCAAGAGGTCTCGTACGAGTCTTGTCATTCGAGCCACCGTGGCCTGAGCCTCACTAATGACCTCTTCACGTTCTTCCACTGAAAGCTCTTTTCGGAGCAGGTCTAGATCGGTCATCAACACCGTGAGAGGATTTCTGAGCTCGTGGGACGTGTCGGCCAGAAGTTGACGCGCGGTCTCCAAAAGCTGCTCCATTCGGTCCATTAGAGAATTGAAGGCTTCTCCAGCTCTCTGAATGTGGTCTTTCTCTCCTGCTTTCACGTCCACTCGTTGAGTCACGTCATCGGTCGAAGCGATGCGTTCGGCCGTCATCACCAAAACTTCTAAGGGCTCAAAGGCGCTTCGAAGAACGTAGACACCGAGAAACACTGTAGAAAAGAGTATCGCGACTCCCAACAGCATGGAGCCGCTGATGGACGCCTTGAGGGCACGGTCGAGATGAAACAAGGACTCTACAACGACAATCAGGATGGGAGCCCCTTCGAGATGGTAGGTTTTTGAATATTTTCTTATTTTCAGGCCGTCGGAGAGAAGTTGAGTCTTGAATCCAGGCTCCGATAGAAATCGTTCGATGTCCATAGGAATCTGGGTGCCGGCCAAGTTCTCGGAGGTCCACAGGGTCTTGCCTTGGCGGTCCACTAAGGCGACGTAGACTTCGGGTGCGGATGTCCTTGCTAAGGGGATACTGGAAAGGCGAAAGTCCGCTAGGTCGGCCACCTTTGTGATTCCCTTGGTATCCAGAAACATAGCGACTTCACTGGCACGGTGCTCCAGGCTCTCATCAACTTCGTTGAGGAGGGCGCGCTTCACCATATCGTATTGCAGCACTCCGAACATCGCCACACCAGGGAGCACAACGCCGATTAAGATCGCGAAGAATCGGCCTTTCAGGGACGACGGTATGAGAGAAAAACGTTGCGCGGCAGACGAGAACCCCTTCCTTACCGTAAGGTTCTTGGCCCTCGAAGCTTGCTTTCGCTCCTGAGTGTGGTCAGTGCTCACTTTGCGTTTCTTAGAAAGACAGTCTCTTCGGTGGGGTCGAAGTACAGTTCAGCTTTCTTGCGGGCCAACGCCTCGCGTAGCTGGTCGCAGCGGGTCGCAAGGCTCATCTCGTCCGGCTCACCTCGACTGACCAGCTCTTCTAAGACGCCTTGAAGGGCGTCGCTGGAGAGCTTCTCCCATTCAATGAGAACTGGATCAGATTCAGGGTTCGTCACGACGGCGACTGCCAACCCTGCAGAATCAACACGTTCACGACTCTTCTCGCAGTCGCCGACTTTGGCTGTCCAGAGTCGCCTTCTCCGTTTCCGTGAGCGAGTTCATCCCTTCAAATCGAATCTTATCGAGGATTCTGTCGAGTTCTTTCTCGGTTTCCTCTGCGACCTTCACCGGCCCCGTGCCGAGCGCGTGAAGACTCCCGATACGGGGCGGAGATGCCATGGGCGAACCGCCCTCGAGGACTTGAAACCGACTCTTCTTTTTTGCCCGTCTGCGCTCTTTCCACCAACCGCTGATACTCTTCCGGCGCACGGACGCGGCGTGCCCGGTAGGGTTCTGTGTCGCCCAGAGCCAGCAACCGATAGGTACCAAAATCTTAAAGAGGCCAAAGAGCGGTCCGTAGGAGAAGAAAGTGATCACCACGATTCCCAGCGCCAAATAGCGAGCCTGGATGGGAATCACGAACATCGCTAGGACGGTTTGATCTCGATGAATGGCCGCCCAAAGTACGAAAATCGCGGTCGCAGGATCGAAGATCCCTGAGATGCCGACCGTGGGCAGCAACACCCGTTGCGCAATAGCGAAGGCGACCCACTGACTAACCGCGCAGAGGATCGTCACCACCAAGAACACCCGCCCGTACTTCAGCTTCCCCCAGCGGCTCTCTAAGGAAGCGGAGAAGAGCCAAAAACAGTACAGCGAGATAAAGAACCAAAGAGGTTCGAGTCCGGTGGCTAGCGGATAGGTGAGCCAACGCCAAGCATGGGCCACATCTAAGTTGCCTCCTAACACCTCCATGGGCGCGGAGACCGAGAAGAAAGCCAAAAGCCAAACAAGGAGATTCCCAATCACTAGACCCGCGGTCCAGGGCGTTTGGGAAAAGGCTGAGCGCACGCGATGCAAGAACGAGTTCATAGGCACATCCATTTAACTCCCTTCTTCATAGGAGATCAACCCGTAACTGCCCCACGGGTTATTCCGACTCCGAACTTTGCAGCAACGCCACCAACTGATTGGAGTCGAGACGCGTTTCGATGTCCGTTCCCTCAAGGAGGCTACTGGCGAGGTCTCGCTTGCTTCGATGAAGCTCCACAATCTTTTCTTCGATGGTGCCTTTGGCCACCAAACGATAGACCGTAACTGGTCGTGTCTGACCCATTCGATAGGCGCGGTCGCTGGCCTGATCTTCCACAGCGGGGTTCCACCAAGGATCGTAGTGGATGACAAAATCCGCTGCTGTTAGGTTGAGTCCGGTTCCACCGGCTTTCAAAGAGATCAAGAAGAGGTCGCCCTCGCCCGCTTGAAAAGCGGCCACACGTTTGGTCCGCTCTTTGGAAGGCGTGCTTCCGTCAAGATACTGATAGGATACTCCCATCTCATCGAGTTGCTCCCGCAAGATCCCGAGCACATCGACAAACTGACTGAACACCAATGCCTTGTGCCCATTTTCGAGCAGTTCGTTAGTGAGTTCGCGGAAGGCTTCGAGCTTACTGGCCTCCACCTGTGCCCCCGGCACCACGAGGTCGGGGTGACAGCAAAGCCGTCGAAGCTTCATAAGTTCGGCGAGAACCGCCAAGGTATCTTTCTTCTCCGTCTCGTTCTCGAAGCGCTCAGCAGCTTTACGACGAAGATTTTCATAGAGGGCTTTCTCTTCGGGCTCCATTTCGATACGGAGAGTGATCTCCGTTCTTGGCGGCAACTCGTGTAGCACCTCACTTTTGAGGCGTCTGAGAATAAACGGCTTCACGGTGTCGCGAAGTCGAGCCCTGGCTCTGGGGTCACTCTGGTTCTCGATGGGTCCCGAGAACCGTTTCGCGAACATATCACGAGTGCCCAGTAGCCCCGGATTCAAGAAGTGAAACAGTGTCCAAAGTTCGTCGAGATTGTTCTCGATAGGCGTCCCGGTGGTGGCCAAGCGGAATTCCGCCGGAATGTCCGTTACGGACTGGAACCTCTTCGTCTGATGGTTCTTAATCGCTTGAGCTTCGTCTAGAACCAAAGTCTGCCAGGTTCGGGACGCAAACCGCTCGGTTTCTCGAGTGATTAGCCCATAAGATACGATCACAACATCGAACGGCCCGGCTTCGGCGATCAGCTTGGCGCGATCGTGCTCGGAATAGAGATAGGGTCGCAAAGCGGGAGCGAAACGACTCGCTTCGTCCAACCAGTTGGGACAGACCGAAGTCGGAGCGATCACCAGAGTGGGACCGCCGGCCGCGCGGTTTAAGATCCCAGCCAGCGCCTGGAGCGTCTTTCCTAGTCCCATATCGTCAGCCAGACACGCTCCCATACCGGCTTCGGCCAAGCGGGTGAGCCATTGATAGCCCACCAACTGATAATCTCTAAGTTGGGCCTGCAAGGTGGATGGAAGTTTAGGAACACACTCCATAGCTTGGCTGACTCGTTGGGAGAGGTTCTTCCAGTGGCTGTCTCCCTTGACCGCCACTGGGCTGTCCTGTCCGAAAGCCGCGAGCGCCGCCAGAGGGTGGAGCGTAACGCCGTCACTGTTTTGGTGGGAAAGGTCAGCCAGTCTTTCCAGCTGTTTCTTGATCTTCTCAGTCAAAGCGACAAAGCGACCGTGACCCAGTGAAAGAAATCGGCCGTGACCGTCCTTATGCGCGGCGAGCAAGGCTCTGACGTCGAGGACGGTGTCTTCGTCGACCTTGAGGGTTGCGTCGACACCGAACCAATCGTTGCTCTTCTTGACCACGAATTCAGCCGGAGCTTGGGGCTGAGTCACGCTCATGGACTTGCCTTCCGGCCAATGAAAGGTAAGATCCAGGTCTTCGCTTTGGGCCAAAAGATCAAGAATTTCCAGACAGTCCACCGAATCTTCCACGGAGAAATCGAAGCCGCCCATGGAATGCTTGCGTAGACCGGGACAGCGGTGGAGCAGTCGGTCTCGAGCGGCAATCTCGGCTTCAAAATCTCGAACAGTCTGTTGTCGACCCGTCTTTGTTTCCGCCAATACACTGCGGCCGCCCTGACCGGGTCGCAAAAGCGGACCTTCGGCCCCCAGGGGGAGAATCCGCATTTCAAACTTCAGTCCGGCGTTGTGAGGCAACACAAAAAGATGCAAAGAACTGTCGGGGTCGACCGCTTTGGCTCCAGCGAAACTTCCCACGAACTCCGATTGGACTCCTATGACCGGCGAGAGAGCCTCGACCGTCGTGCTGATGTCATCCAGCGCTTCTACCGGTACCTTGAAACCACGTCCCAAGACCTGAGCGATGGATTTCTGGGCTTCCGTCAAGCGGTAGACTCGGATTCTGTGGGTCCCTTCCGAGAGAACCCCGACGTCGGCAGAGAAGTAAGGGAGTACCGGTTGAATATCAACCACGATCTGTTCCCCTTGTCGAAGCACCCGAAGCTCTGGCGCTCCCCGGTCGATTTCGACTTTCATCTCTGGCTGCTCTTCCCAATAAACAAAGGGGTGGCCCACCAACTCGGCGAGAGTGCTTTCATCGCCCACTCGATAAGTATCCATCCCTTGGACTAAGGTCCGCAAGGCGGCGCGGTCTTGCTCGATGAGACAATCCGCATGCTTGTTGAGAATACGGGCTGGTAAAAGTTCCCGTCCTGTGGTCCAACCGCCCCGTTTCGAACGCTTTTGGATCAGGGGTTTAACGGAAAACTGACCTTGATCTTCTTCCACCCGCCAGATAACGCGCTCGTCGGTCTGGGGTCCGATCTCCTGAGCCACTTGACGCAGAGCGTCCAAAGTTCGTCTCCAGGCCTCGGTCGGTTGCAAGATATCGATGAGAGCAGATTCGCCTTCTCCCAATTTTTCGAACTGAGCGGGCGGCTTGGAGTGCTGACTCCAGAGTCGGGTGATGATAACACCGAGTTCTCTTTCCACCCATTGATAACCGCCCTCTTTGGCGAGGTCACGAATGGTCTGCAGTTGAGGAAGAAACTCGAGAGCCTCTTCAAGGCCCGCCCAGTAGAGGCAGAGCACACAGTTGAAAAATTCGAGACCCGCTGTTTGTGGGTCGAGCTTACGGAGGCGGGGCAGCCAAAGCGGTTCACCGATGCCCCCGCGTTGTCGAATGTCCACCAACCAAAGCAGAGCCCGCATGTCGAGTCCGCGTAAGCCGTTGAGGTAGCGACGCGCCTGGTCGTAATTTTCGGATTTGAGCAGAGTCACAGGGTACAAGAATCCTGGATAGCCAAATAAAGAGACCTTCCCCGTAGTCTCCCTTTGGGAGGCGACCAGACCCTCCTCAAAAAGAAGCCGCGCCTTAGCGTAACGACTCTTGGAGAACTCATACCAACCCACGTGGGCCGGGCAACTCGGCTCCGATTTCAAGAGACTCTTTGCTTTGCTGCTTCCCGTGAGAAACAGCTCTTCAAGATAGAGTTGGCGAAAGGTTCGATTGGCAGCGCTGTTTTTCGCCAGCCATGCTGTGACACTGGGTCCCGGCTGAAGGCGTTGACTTCCTTTTAAAACCACGCCTTGAACGACCAAGGCGCGAATCCCGCTGTCGAGATGGTTGAGCCAATCCGCCGTATGATGGCCGGCGGCAATACGACAGAGCGGCAGCATTCTCTCGTAATCTTCAGGAAAGGTCTTCACGAGATCCGCCAAAGACAGGCAAAACTCTTGACGGTCTCCCCGATAGAGGTCCAAACGAAAATCTCGTACGGCCTCTGGGAAACTGCGCAACGCTTTGGTCAGACTGCTGGCTTTCGGAAGGGCTCTAAAAAAGGCTTGAAAGTGGCCGCTCTTGACGAGTTCAGCGGCAACCTCTTCTCGCAACGAGTGTGGGAGACGATACGCGCCTTTGTCGGCGACCACGAGGTCAGCTTGCTCGAGTTCCGCCAGAGCCACGGGGATGTCAAACTCGAACGGGCCTTTGATTTTGTGCTCACTCGCCGACTCTTTCAGACGTTTCAGGGATTCCCGCAGGGGCGTGAGACGCGTCGGAAGATAAAACAGTGAAAGCAGACGTAGCAGTATCTTGCCTTCTTTGCCAACGGCTTCACGCCGTGGTTTCAGTTCTTCCCAAGTAGGAAGTGCGAGTTCAGTGACAATGGACAATGAAAGTTCCTTGATGAATGAGTTAGATAAGGCGGTCAGGCGGTTGCTTCAGCTTAACCGCTAAACCTACTTCTTTGCGACGCGCCTTGGGACTCCTCGTCGGATCATTACGATTCCGCAGAGGGTCCCTCCCTAACCGGGGCCGCGTCACATCAAGCCTGTTGATGACTTGGCCTGTTCTGCTCCATCGTCCACCCGGCTCCTTCCAAAGGACACAGGTTTCTTGCCGACTTCTCCAGAAAACTTGGAAAATGATCTATGAGAGTTTGGATCCGAACCTAACTGATGGGGTTGAAGCCATTTGCCAAAGCGATTGGGCCGCCGCCCAGTCGATATTGACGCGACGCCTCGACGAAACCCGTCACCTCGGTTGTCGACGGGCGACCTTGTTTCTCTTAGCTTTTGTGGCCCGAGAAAGTGGCCATGGCGAGGTCTCGAACCACCTTCTGGAAGAGTCTCGACGGACCCCAGCAGACTTGGCGGAACCCCGGATTCTGAGCGAAGCCAACCCGTTGCTGCAAAACGAATGGCTCGCTTTTAATCACTGGAGCCCCAAGGAATCGGAGCCGTCCTTTGACGTTGAGCCGACTCTGGCCGAGATCGACTGGGCGACCTTGCTCGATTCGGTCTTGGAGGGTCGCTCCGCTGAATTTGAGCGGCGCTGGTCCGGACATCTTATTGGGGACAGTCCTGACCGGCATGTCTTGTGGAATCTTTTAGCTCTGGCGTATCTGGAGAACGGAGACCTTCGGACCTACGAAGAGATGTACTCTCAGCGGCAAATCGCTCCTCAGAGTTATGAACCTCCGGCCGTTCTTCTCGCTTTGTTGGAGCAGGCCAGTCTAGACCAAGTGCTCCACCATTTGGTGGCCGGTCTGTGGCTCACCACATCGCTGTTCGTGCCTAGCCAGACACCAAGTTCCGTGCCAGCGACAAACGGTGAGATCTTGGAATGGCGCGGGTCGATGGAAACGGGCTTCTCTCTTCTAGCCGTGGGTAGAGCTTTCGAGGCCGCCCAACAGTTTGGCCTATTGATCAGTCAACCTCTCACGAACATCCATCGCTGCTACACTGTTAACGCCTTGGCTCTTGCGCTGTTTCAATCGGGAGAATACGCTGGCGCCGAAGAAGCTTTGCGAGATCTTCGCAACTTCGAGCAGACCTTCGATCCCGCGGCGGACCCTAAACTGCAAGAGGTTTTCGAAAGCTGGCTTCACTCCGCGGGAGCCGCTTCGGAAAACAATAGCCCCTTTCACAACCCCTTTGGCAGCGCTCCTCCGTGTGAACCTTCCGCCCCTTTGGTCGGAGAGCCTACGGGGCAGAAGTTTTCCGAAGCCATGGCCTCCGTCATAGGCCATCTCCAGACTCAAGACCTGCCGTCGGCCCTGCGAATCTTGCGGGGACTGCTGACGAAAAACGACACGAGCAGCGTGACGGAACGTTTTGTGGTCGCGCTGTTTTTTGCCGGGACCGCGCTTCTAGATGGAGACCACATCAATGCCCAGGAGGGAATTGAGGATGCGTCCAGGATCTTGGAAGGTGGCCGACTCGAAGACGCAACTTTGAGTCAGGTCCAGACACTGCTGAGAGCTAATGGAGCCAAGACGTTAGCCGAGAAGTTTGAACTTTCCCAGATGCACACGGTCGATCCTTGGAGAGACTTTCCTCTCGACTTCCAACGAGAGCGCGCAGGCTCTATAGATCAAGTTTCGTCATAGAAAGAGCCAGTTGCCGATCGGCATCTTCTCTCTCATACAGCTCCAGATAGCGACCCCATTCTCGCTGAGATCTTACGGCACTTTGTCTGAGGGTTTCCATACGGGCCAAAACCGGTTCGACTTCAGCATCCTCGAGAAGGGAAAACGAAAGTCCCAAGTGATCGATGGAGCACGTCGTTAGCCAATCCTGTGCCTCTTTGTCATCGAGAGCCAGAAATTTGTCCAGCCATTCTGAACGCCATGAGGCACTAACCGTTTCGCTTGGAGGAGCGATGTCCGCGCGCAGGGCCTTGCTCTTGGGCATTTCCAGCAAGGTATCGCCAGCGCTAGTCTCGTCTTCGATCTCTTGAGGCGCCTGCGAAGGATCATTGAGGAACAGATCTTCCTCTATCTCTTTTCGGATGGTTGGCGGCCCCGTGGGGAAATCGGACATGTCTTCTATGGGAGGCAAAGGTTCGGGAGAAGTGAGGGAATCGGGATCTTCAAACAGATCCGGCTCGCCGTCTTCGAGAGGACCGCTGTCCTCGTTCACCTGGAGAATCTGAACGGGACTCCCGAACATGGGCTCCATGGCGAAGAGGTCCGGTTCGCCAAAACTCAGGTCCGGGGCACCCAAGCTGTCATCCTCAAAGGCTACAGCGGGCGCGTCCATGGAAATCTTCGGCGGTCCCAACACTTGAGTTCCAATGTTATCGATAACCGTGGGGACAACCTCGGTGGAAGCCAGCGGAAAGCGTCTGGTCAACTCTTCCCGATCCGTGAGACAGATGACGAGAGCCTTTGCCCCCCGCCGAGCGTCGAGGAGTTCGGTCGATGCGTCCCAGCGACGGACCCGGTCAAAGTAGAGCGGCTTAAGATCCATCTCATCGAGGAGTTCGACCTTCACCCGCTGAGCCAATTTCTGACCTGCGGGGGACTGACCGGAAAGCGTGACGGTCTTGGGCAGGAGCCCCTCATAAAGCCCAAACACTAAGGTTGGTTGGTCGGTAAAGACTTGGGTCGACCCCGTGGGGCGAACATCGTCTAAGCCCCATCCTTCCAGCTTGAAATCGCTTAACAGTGGAGGACACAATCGAATCCTTAACTTCGCGAGCGTATCCTCGATCGCGTCAGATGTCCCAACCGACAAGAAGCCTCCTTGACGCTGGAAGAGACTCTCTAGCTGACTTTTGTGAGGATTGCGTCCCATGGCGATCACGAAGACGGGAACTTGGATTGCAAACTCCGCCCCCGGATAGATGCGAGAGCCCGAGGAAGCCAGCAGAAGATGAGTTGCTCCGCGATAGTCGGGAGCCAACTCTTTCACATTCTTCCAAATATTTGGAGCGCGGCCCAGAGTCGATGGAGCGAGAATCTTCCCCAAACTTTCGTCTCGAAACGATTCGATGGAGCTCCAAGGTACCAGAACTTGCGGTTCTTCTGTCCCAGCCAAAAGCAAACAGAATTCATCGCGGTCGTTTAAAAGCCCGACGATTTTTTCGACCAACGTTCTCAACAACAAGCCTTCTTGAGGATTGCGGACCTCCAAGACGATGGCCAATCGAACCGAATCGCGAACCAACTGTGGGCGAACGGGAGCTACGACGGCTACAGCCGCGCACCCTAGATTAGAATCTGACGTGGATGACGGACTGTAAACCGCGATCGAAGCCGCCTTCTTTTCGTCTAAAGATAGTTTAACGCAGGCCGCTTCAGACGGGGTCACGGTCACCCGCTCACTCCATCGATGCTTGGATGACTCTAAGGTTTCCAGTCGACAGCCCGATGCGGCTTCATGGAATGTGAGATGCGATCCCGCCAAGCCTCCAAGGCCCCAACGTCCTTCAAACTCCACGTCTCGACGCGGCCCATGACTCGATCCAAAGATCAAAGAGCCTTCATGCCAACACATCTCGACGGCCAGAACGAAGTCAAACACGAGGCGTTCCAACTCAACATCGTCATCGAGACAGACCGTCAACAGGTGCGTGGACGACTTTGTCATCTCTTCTTCAACGGCCGCCAACTGAGCAGGGGAAAGAGGGTGAGCTGGAGGAGGGGTCTCCTCAACATCGACAAGGAAATCTTCGTTGACCCACACTTTGTCCAGAACTGCATTCCAGGGCTGTTCCAGGAGAAATATACGACCCAGGCGATCGGTCTGAGAGTCGAAATCGAAGGTCAGCCGGACCTTGACAAAAAGACCCCGCCCAATGATTTCAACTTGAGTGCGCTTGGGGGGTGAAAGCCGACCGACCGGCCCTGTCATGACCCCTAGGCTGAACATCTGATGTGCTGCTCGACCTTCCATAACTCTCCTTCGCAACCCTAGGATCTGGTCCGGATCCTTAGGGGGCCCGCTTCGCCTCAGCGATGGGAGGTCCCTGGTTTCTCGTGAGCCGCGCTTCTCGTCAGGGCGCCCAGCAACTAGCCATTAAAAAAAAGGTCGCAGGCGTCACTATTGGGGGGGGGAAAGAAGTGGACGCCCACGACACCCGTACGTTCCCTCGACCTTTAGGAACTCCTCTTCTATAAGTAAAAAAATCGGACCTGGCTTTCTAGGCAAAGAACCTCTTGAGGGCTGAAGCCGCCGCGTGAAACCCGCCCATCCCATGAATTCCGCCTCCGGGAGGCACCGACGCCGAGCAGCAAAAGTAGCCGTCTCCTAAATAGTACGGATCTGGTGATAGAAAAGGGCGCTTAAGCACCTGCCACAGTGTGTTCGCTCCGCCCAAGATGTCACCACCTACATAGTTCGTGTTGTAGGCAGCGAAGTCATTGGTTCCCAACACGTGCTTTCCCAGGACAAGGTCGCGAAAGCCCGGCGCGAACCGCTCTATCTGGTTCTCTATCAAAGGAACCGCATCCCCTGTCCAGCCGTTAGGGACATGGGCGTAAACCCAGAACGTGTGGCGATCTTCCGGCGCTCTTGTATTGTCGAACAGACTAGGCTGCACTCCCAGAAGGAAAGGACGCGGTCCCAATTTTCCCTGCCAAACCAAGTTTTCGGATTCGGCGATCTCTTCAGTTGTCGCACCGAGATGCACCGTCCCAGCCTTCTTAACATCCGGGTCGCTCCACGGCACAGGACCGCTCAGTGCGTAGTCGATTTTGAAGACGCCGGGGCCCAACCGAAACTTTCCTAAGGCCCGGCGTCGCGTCGAAGAGAGTGCGGGACCCAGAAGCTCTAGTAAAGGTCGTGCCGAAAGGTCAAAAATAACAGCCTTGTGCTTAGGTAGGTCGGCCAGGCTCCCGACATGGCGATTCACCTGAATCTCAACTCCTTGAGAGCGTAGCTTCGCCTCGAGAGCTTTTGAGATCGCCTCCGCGCCGCCGCGAGGAAAAGGCCAGCCAACTCGGTGCGCCTGGCTTCCCAAGACGGCCGCTACCGCAGACGAGGCCGGCGCCGACATGGGGAGAAGAGAATGACCGCAAAGCCCGGACCAAAGTGCTCCCCCCCGAGGCCCTAGCCAACGACTGAGCATCGAGGCTGAAGTGAGGGCGACCGCCCCAAACTGCGCCAAAGGGAGCCATCTATCAACAGAGGGAAGTCGCAAGGGGGGTCCGAGCAGTTGGTCTTGAACCTTGGGCCAAAGACTGCAGAGTCGGTCCATTAGGCACCGGTAACGGTCCCCCCCTTTTGGGCCGATCGCGAGGGCCGTTTGCTCAGTGTCGCGATGAAGGATAACCGCGGGCGCTCCAATCATGGGGTGCGCCAATGGAACTTCGGGGTCGATCCAGGAGAGACCGTGGGCCGACAGGTCCATACTCTGAAGAACGGGGCTCGAACGACCAAAGGGATGAACCGCCGAGCAGACATCGTGTCGATACCCTGGAAGGGTCAGTTCCTTCGTGCGAACTCCCCCGCCCAAGGTTGGGCCCGCCTCTAAAAGCAGCACCTCGAGGCCGCGTTCTCGCAGAAGCGAGGCTGCCACCATCCCATTGACGCCGCTGCCAACAACGACAACGTCGTACACCTAGTGCGCTTCGCGGTCGATTCCGCTCTCTTCGCGCACAGTTCTCTCCACGAGCGCCTTCATGACATAGCGATGCGAAACCAGAAACTGGACGTAGGTGTCCATCGCTTCCAGAAAAAAGTCCAGCGTGACTGGCGACTCTGGTGCGAGTCCCATGTCTTCGGCCTTGCCTCGAAGGGCTTCGACCCGCTTGAGATCGGGTCGCATCCTCTTCACCGCGTTCGCTATGGCCTGATCTTCGAAAAAGCCCTCGGCTTTCATCCACTCAAACGAGTCCATTTCCGACATCTCTCGTCCTCCTGGCCGCCGGGTTCTCTCCATCCTCGCCCTCACCTGCACGAAGGCGGAGCACAAACCGGCACGAACCTGTTTAAAATCGCGGCGGAGAGGCTTTGCCTAGGAGGGTCGGAATGAAAACCCGTATGAGCCTCAAGTTGGAAAATTTTCCCTCCAGAAATGAGTTAAGCCTGATCGCCTTGGACCTCGATGGCACCCTGCTTTGTCCCCACGGGACAACGCCGGTAAGCAAGCGATGCATGTCTGCCGTTAGTCGGCTTCAAGACCAGGGGACGCCCGTAACCTTTGTGACCGGACGCACAGAAGACTACGCCCAGAGATATGCTGAACTTTTCGGAATAGTGACTCCCATGGTCACCTACAATGGAGGGCGAATCGTCTGTCCAGAAACCCAGGCGATTCTCTACCAAGCAGCTATAGAGCGAGAAAACATCCCTGCCCTTCTGGAGTGGTTGGACCAACGGAGCGAAGTCGTCGCGGCCTATCTCTCCACGACTGACGGCTTAAAGCTCATTCAGAATCGGTGTTCTGGGAACCCCGTCCAAGACGACCATCTCTTCGGTACTCCGAGGCATCTCGTCGAGAACTTCCGAGATGCTTGGAGCGAAATTCCAATGGGCGGCTTTTTAGGACTATCGAAGGTGATCGTGCTCACCGAACAGCCCCTGGAGCGTCAACTGCGCCGCCAGTTTGAGTCCGAACTGCAAGTCGTTCGAACTCATCCTGCGCTCTTTGAAATCCTCCCGGCCGGCGTATCAAAGGGATCCGGAATTCTCAGACTTTGCCTCGAATTAGGGTTCGACCCGAAAACGGTTCTAGCGATCGGCGACCAAGAGAACGATATCTCGACCTTTGAGAATGTCGGCCATAGCGTCGCCATGGGAGACGCCCCATCGGCGGTCAGGGACGCTGCTACCTGGGTGACCCAGTCATTTCTCGAAGACGGATGCGCCCATGTTCTAGAGATTTTGGCCGGTCTACGACCTCTATAATCCCTGATAAATCCAGCCTCTAGAAGACGGGAGACTGTGAGGCAATACCGAAGTGTCTGGAAGGAGATCACAACCGTCTATGGACTCGCCGAGCTTGCCGACTATCCACATGGAAGAATTCCACGCCTTCGAATGCACCTCGTGCGGAAAATGCTGTATTCGTCCTTGGCGCCTTCAGCTAGAACCCGAACTCACCAAAGCTATAACTGGCTCCGCAGCTTTCAGCAACGCGCGCTCAAAAGGCTATGTGCCCATACGAATGGGGTCTGACGGGTCCCGCGAGTTCGCACGAAAGCCGAATTCCGAGTGCGTTTTCCTCGACGAAAATTATCTCTGCGACATCCACGCTGAACTCGGCATTCGGGCAAAGCCCCGCAGCTGCCAGACCTTCCCCTACATGATTAAGGAAGCCCCTGGGGGCATCTATCCCCATCTGTCGTTCGCCTGTCCACCCGTGGTCGCGGGACTGGATCGTAACGTCGCCAAAAATCGCGAAGACCTAGCCGACTACCTCAAAAACACGCCGAAAAGCATCAACGCCGACCACGTTCCCAAAGAGTTCTTGCTCTGTCAAACTCACACCATCCCATGGGACGACTATCTCGTCGTTGAGAAACGTCTTTTAGTCCTCCAGGACCCGGCGGATCCGGTGAGGTCTCTCATCAAGACCGCCTTGACGGTCGCGCGTCGCGTCCCGGGAACCGATCAGACGACGATTCACCTCGACTGGAGCGACTTGGTGTGGGGCGAAGACGATGTCGACTTTGCTCACGACATCCTTCGAAAATACGTTGGCGCACTCGCTGCCGCTATCGAAGACCTCTCGGGCTCGTCAGAACGCGACGAATACTCGGCAGCGGTGGCCAACGGTGAGACCGTCTATTCTCGGCGACTCGACCTTGAGTTTCCGCCTCTAAAACCCGTCTCCGAACTACCGCCCTGGGTCTTAAAAACTTTGGACCGCTATCTCCTAAACGGTGTGATGGGGAAGGCGCTCCTAGGTCCGACGATCCTTTCCCGAATATTGACCTACGCGGTGGGAATCGAACTCGTCGGCTTTTACACCGAAGCCTTCCGCGCGAGACGAGGCAACCCAGAAATAACGCTTGACGATCTGACCGATGGCTTTGAGA
>JBBKWP010000151.1:0-4690 GCA_037968995.1 Candidatus Xenobia bacterium | reverse complement strand
AGGTTGGTCCCGTTGACAGAACCACTACTCGACGGGTTTCACGCCCGCCCAAGACTCAGCTCCTGACCACCCAACCTCTTGCGGTGAGACGTACAGTTTTTGTATGAACCCTCGGAACTGAATGGTGCCGTCACTGGCCAAAGTAGGAAGTCCGTCTTCTGATTGGCCGAATTCACCACTTACGGTTCCATCGGGACGGAAGGTGTAAGCGGAAGAACTTCCTCCGTAGTGGGCTCTCCAAACGATGGTCCCCTCTTTAGTGATGGTTTGCGTGTGTGTTAGGTCGATCGACCTAGTGGATTGCGTACGAGCCTGCTCGATGTGGACAGAATGTTCCGTAGCTCTCAAAGCTAGGCCATACGTTTCGACCCCGTTAATAAATAATGGACCGGGATGTACCTGGGTTTCGTCAACGTGATTGCCGTAAGAGTAGCGCTGTTTCTGTTCCAGAACGGCCCCACCCTCAAGTTCGATAGAAGTATGCGTGGATTCGCGACGAGACTCGGGCGAGGGCGTCCACTCGGCCCCAGCAGGCAGATAATTGTTGACAACAGTCTCTGTTTACTGGACCGAACGGAAGACTCCTTCGTTTTGCAAAGATAAGAGGGTTCGGTCCTGCCGTTCGTTGACTCCTTGAGTCTTTGGAAAGGAGACCTCGTCAACGCCCAAAGACGTCAATGGCAGTGAGGTAGAAAGAGTGCGATGAGATCCGCCTAACTGTTCAAAGGTTCCGTCAGAAAAGCGGTATCCGACATAGGGCGTCTCGTTGCGGTCGGGGCTCTTAGGGATGTTGAGGTTGAGGTCTTTAACCTCACCCCCTTGCAGTTGCAGATAGGGTGAACTGACATCACCGGTCGTCAGGTCGTAAGTGACTCCATCATCAGGAGAACCGGAGTGACTGAGGTTGAGCTTACCGTCGTCAGAAAGCTGGGCTTGGAGATCTTTGGCGCCTAGCGGCTTGTGCCTTTTTACGTCCGAAAATGATGGTTGATAGGCTTTATTGTTACGGGGTTGCCAAATCACCGCTTCTGTTTCTTCGATTCCTCTGTTCAACTTTTCCAGTACTTCACCACCTATTCCGTAGGCTTCGCTTTCGCGCATGGCCCACGCCTGGGCTCTCTTGGGCCCCGAATTGGTGACGGTCATAAGGCTTCCGTCGGCTGGAAATTCCAACATAAAATTCTTGCCGCTCTCATAGACCTTAGCCTTGCTGAAGGTGGCGGTCGGCTCTGTCGGAAGCTGGAGGCTTCTTTGAAACCGAGCTTTTTGGAACTCTTGTTGACCAAGGATTCTGGACTTCGCGAGGTCTCTCTGCTCCAACGCTTTGCGGTTGAACAACGCTCCTCCGACCAATCCCCCGGCAACTCCGGCTACGGCTCCGATGACGGCTCCGAGCGGCAACTGGTTACAAAGTAGACCAATGCCAATACCCGCTGCCACGCCGGTGGTGGTTCCGGTGACGACCGAAATCACATTATTTTGTTCGACTGGGACGTCCTTAACCATCCTATCCAGCCAGGCGGGTTCGGACTTTTCGGTAGGGGGATTCGAAGATGTCTTGACCTCAGCGGCCTCGATTCTTGGGGTGTTTGCAGTCTTGATATTCGTTCGTTGGATGAGCATAGATTTAACATAAGGGTAGATGGTTGCGCAGGAATGAACTCTGCTCTGAGGTTATTGCTTAAATGTAACAAGTCTTCCGAACAATATTTGGGCGTCCTTCGAAGAAGAATTCAGGGAGTACTGCAGAACCGCTTTGAAATGAATTCTGGAAGAATACAGAGAAATAAGAGCTGGACACAGGGCTCGGAATGCCGGCTGTCTCTCCGATGCTGCACGGAGCCTCAATGATTCGCCGCATCCTCACCCACCCGGGCGGAGCTCATAAAGACGACCTGCTTGCCGTTTGCGTCCTCATCGCAAAATACGGCGCACCCGTTGTTCGTCGCGACCCGACCCAGGACGAACTCGAGGACTGTTGCATCGCAGTCATCGACGTGGGTGGCCTTCACGACCCGGAGCGAATGAACTTTGATCACCATCAATTCGCCCGGGACTACAAGCCGACTTGTGCGCTTAGCCTTGTGCTCGGGCACCTCGGACTGTACGAGGACGCACGCCACTTCTGTGATTGGCTGGAGCCGGCCGAGTGGTTCGACTCCCGCGGTCCAAAGAAGACGGCGGAGATGCTCGGGGTGCCGCGCCGAGCCGTTTCCCAACTCAACTCACCAATCGATATCACCTTGCTCCGTCGATTCGCTCAGGTCTCTGAGCTCTCGGCCGGACAGCCTCTATACGAGTTCATGCGCTACGTTGGCGAAGATCTCATCGAGTATCTCCGTGTGGCTCGCGAGCGCATTGATTTCGTCAGCAAACACGTCGAGCGTTGGTCGATCGCCCATGAAGGCGATGTGATCGAAGCTGTGTTCTTGCCGCGCACCGATCCCTTGTCAGACGAGCCGAGCACCGCGGTAGGTAATTACATTCGCTCTGAAAAGATCGAGGGCAGCGTAGCCGCCATCGTGTATCCTGATCGGCGAGGGGACGGCTACGGAATCGGCCGCTACGAGGACCATCCGCAGCTGGATTTCTCTCTGGTAAGTAGCGAGCCCGACGTGCAATTCGCGCACAAGAGCGGCTTCATGTGCAAGACCTCGGCCACCGACCGGGAACGATTGCGAACGCTTATTGTTGGGGCTTGGGTGTCCCGGCTGTAGCCGAGAAAACTTCTAGGGTTTTGCCTAGACCGTGTACAAAGGGATCCGCTCTTCCTCAAGGCGTTTCCATCAGACTCGGACGCACGCTGAAGAGGACTTCGGTGCCATCATCTTCGGTGAAGCTAAACTCGGCGTCGGTATCTAGCAAGGTGTTAAATTTGAGGCGACGATGCCATTCACCACGCGCTGTGATCACGGTCAAATCGTTATCGAGTTCCACGCTATCCGTTGAAGTCAGTTTCGCAACGGTGGTCAGTTCCATTTTGTAAGTCGGCTCTTCCGAGTCGGACTCCACATTCATGGTTGCCTGCTGGCCATCGAGAACCAAGATCGTTGGCTGACTGTGAACGACTCGGTCTTGCATGGTCGCCTTGATATCAAAGGCCAAGCGAATCCCGGGGATAGAGTCTTTTGGGGCTTCGCACCACCCGGAAACGATGAGCCCCAGAGTGGTGATCAGTGTGAGAAAAATCAAAGAGCGCTTCATTGTCGGTCTTCTTTCTTAAAAAATGTGTGGTCATTATGTCGTCCTCTTTTTCGCATTGCCAGATGTTCGACCTTTTTGAAAGCCTCCGCCCGGTGTCGCGTGCTTCGGCTTTCCCCACCTCGTGGCTGCCTGAGGAGGTTCAGGATCAGGGGGGCGACATTCGCGTATTCGATGCGCAGATTCTCGGTGAAGGTCAAGCCGTGGTCACGCAAGCGATAAGCAGCGCCGGCCCTAATATCTACTGAGTCGATACCACGTAAGTCTGAAGTCTTTCCGAGAACATCTCGCGGCTCATCGAAATGGCTCCTCGTCGAGACAGAACGTCTCGACTTGGCGCTCCACCGCTCGTGCTGCCGTTATCTTCGCCCCAAGGATTCCAGAGAGTGACCGACTCCTCGTCCATACCCGTTACCACCAACCGATGTCCCCCTCTGGCCCATTTCAGTCCTGCCAGCACGGTGCCGTCCTGCTCCAGCGACTGTTGCATCTCATCTAACGCTCCGCCGGGTTCTCCTTGTGGTACATATCGATTCTCGAAACGCCCAGGTAAAACCGCGTCAGCCAGTCGCCGAACCTCGTGAGGGTAGAGTCCGGGGTGACCTCCCTCCATGTGTCCGGAATTCTCAATGTACGGATTGGCTTGGTGGAGCGAAGGGTCGTGATCTCCTGTCGAGACATCGCGTCGTGGATCATAGTCCTCGGGACCGTTGGCGAATTCTGTAAAAGAGTCTTGGAGCAAGCTAGAGGTCAGGTCGCGACCTCCAGGGCGACGCGCGCTTTCAGGTTCGCGCTCGAGAAGCTCACCTTTTTGAGTCACGACTTGTCCACCCGCCGAAGCTAAGCCTTCTACGAGTCGAGCGTATTCGGCGGGCTGTGTTTCCGCCAATTGATACTGAACGCTGGCCGGAACACAACTGCCCTGGTCTTTCTGGGAGATGGTTTCCGGATCATGAAGATGGTCGAGCGTGCTGCTCAGCAGTCGGCGTCGGTCTAAGCCATCTCCCAGAGGTAAAGTGGCGAGCCTTTGAAGCCTATCCAAAGTGGTCATGTTCTCAGAATCGGAGTCGAGTAGGACACCTTCGTCTCGCATCTGGGTCAACTGATCGGAGACTCCTCGCGATCCGCGTCGTCCAAGAATGTCTCGCAACTGGCCATCCAAAGTGTCGAGACGAGCCTGGTGACTGGCTGTCCATTCAGGCGAGGATAGATTGCGTCCGTCAGGGCTCAATTGAAGCCCATCAGGACTTGATGGAGCGGACGGGACTGTCCGTGCGGCGGTATTCGTCGGTGCTGGAGTGATGAGCGGTGCCACGACCTGTATTGGTGGTTTGGCGAGAGCGATGAACATAATGACCTCTTGATCCGAAGATAGGAAGCTCATCTTAAAGGTTTCTTAAATGCCAGCCGATTAGCGGTTCCCCTTCTTTCGCTTGGCTTTAGGCTTCGCCCAGCCCGGCTTTGATGGCCCCGACCAGGGTTTCGGTCG
>JBBKWP010000150.1:0-10516 GCA_037968995.1 Candidatus Xenobia bacterium | reverse complement strand
CTCGAGCGGTCCACTGAGTTCAAGAAAGATCTCTACCTGCTCGCCGGGGGCGATGTTGCCCACCGTTGTGGTGAAGATGTCGGAGCGTTCTTCTTCCATCAGGGCGGCGCGATGACCCTTGGCGATGGCGGCCTGATAGTTCTGACGAGCCTGTCCGCGTTCCTGGACCACACCTTTGACCACCCGTTCGCCCACCTTCAGTTCGAACCCGTGAACAGCGGCTTTGGGAGGCAGCGGGTGAATGTAAACCGCCTCCAACGGTACGTCACGATCGTTTTGAAAGGTTTGGCGGACGGTCGTGCGGTGTAATAGGCCGGTGATCGTTCCCTCGATCTCCATCTTTTGCAGAGGGAGGTTGAACTGTCCGGCCTTCAGGCCGCCATAGCGTCGCTCGGTGGTTTCGGTGATCATGGGTTCTCCTTTTTCTTTTCGTGGTTTTGCCAGACGTCGAGGAACGCTTCGGCCAGTTGCTTCTTGCCTTGGTCGTCCATGGTTTGGAAATGTTTCGCGTCGAGGGTAAGAGTGACGCCGGGTGCGACCTCGAGGGTGGCGCAGGTTCGAAACTGCGGCCCCGACTCGTCGGCTGGGGCGACGATCGGACGCTGGGCCCAAAATTCGGTGCTCCGCCGAGGGGAGGGAGCCTTCTTGACACTGTTATCAAGAGTTTGCAGGAAGCTGTCAGGAAGACCGACCAGGGACTGCAACTGTTCAGGGGTGGACCCGGCCAGTGCTTGCTGAATGTCGGCAAGCTTTAGGCCTTCTTGCTGAAGATGTTTGATCGCTAAAAGTTGGAGCAGATGACGCGGCCCATACCAGACGGTTCGGCCGTTCTCCGTATCGGGCTTGTCCAACAAACCCAGTGTGGAGTAGTAACGAATCTGTCGGCCGCTGGGCTTCCATTGAACCCGGCGCGATTCGCCGTCGTCAACAAAACGTTGACTCTCTTCGGCCAGTTCTTCTAAGCTCCATACTTTTCCCATAACCCATTTATAACACTGTTATGTTACAGTGTCAACAAGTTCGAGAAACCTGCCTGCAGGCGGAATCGACTGGGGGAGCCTCAGCGAAGCTGCCAAAGGCGATAGCGGCCTCCAACAACTTCAACAAGGTGGTCATCGGCAAAGCGAACATCCGTGGTAGGGGAGGGATGTGACAGTGTTGAGACGGTCTTGCCGTTAGAGCCGTTCCACACCGTCACATCCGTGCTATCTACCGCGTTGGTGGCCGCCAACGCGCCGTTGGGGCTGAGGCTGTCGATAAAGAGAGAGCTCAGAGCGGTGCGACAGATCTCGCGTCCGGTGGCCGGTTCGACGATGACGGCGTTCTCTGATGTGCGTAGCAGTAAGCGGTCCCCGCTGGTGTTGACTGACATGCCTCGAAGATTCGGGGCGGAGATATCGGGCCCCAATTGGCGCCCGCTCGCAACGTCGAAGAGGCGAGCACGATCACGTTGATGGTCCCCTGCCCGTAAGGCTGTCGACAACCACCTGCCTTGGTGGCAGAATTTTATACCCGCCGGGGTCCAGCCCTTGCTCAGATGGCGTCGAATCTTTCCCGACCGCACGTCGACGATTTTTACGCCCTCTTCGAAGCAGCCGATCGCCAAGGTTTTACCGTCGGAACTGAGATCGGCCTGAATCAGGTAGGCTTCTTTCAGTCGGAGAATGAGTCGACCTGAAGAAATGTCCCAGAGTTGGATGATCTCATCGGAGCGGGACATCAAGACGTTGGCACGGATAGCCACCTGTCGAACTAAGGGTGGCGCGTCGAGCCTAGTGACAGTTTTCTTCGTGAGGTCAAAAATATGCAGTTCCGAGGCTCCACCGAAAACCGCCCAGCGGCCCGACCGATCCCAATCGAAGGTCTGGGCGCGGGCCGGCGGGTCGGCAACCTCGATGGGTCCGAGCAGGTTGGCGCCTTTGAGGTCCACCACTTGAACACTCCAGCCCGACGAGGTTCTCTTGAGACCGATGACCTTTTTCGCGTCGGGACTGACCGCCGCCCGCTCGTACTGCTCACCGAAGTCGGCGATCAGCTTCGGCGAACCATAGATGAAGTGCTCAAGCTGGGGTCCGAGCACGAGACCGATCGCTGCCAAGAATAAAAAGAGAAAAGAGCGCAGATTCATAGGAGGTACTTGGCTATAGAGCTTTCTGGACCTGGTGGGTAGCCCCAGAGGTTCCTTTGCGTAGGGGGAGGGTTTTCGAAGGTGGCCAATAGTTCGGTTCAAGCCGTGATAAACCCAGCCGAAACATCAGATGATAACTTCGAAGTTTTCGAGCTTCCCAGGGGAGGGCAGATCATTTCTTGGGGAGACTTTGTGGTTCAGGTGGGGGCGTATCCTGAAACCATTAAAGACACCATGGGCCGCCCGCACGGGGTTCCCTCGGCCTTCTTGCTACCAGAGAGGCTCTTTGACGTCAGCAAGGGCGTCAGCCGCGCCGAGATTGAGTTCCCGGTCTATTTCAATTTCTATCTGCGTAAGCAGAAAACGCTGCTCATCTGTAAATCGCGGCAACTTCGCCCGGTCATGCAAGTGTTGCAGGAAGCCATCTTCGGTCCCCGTTCGCTGCAACTCGCCAAAGACTATCCTCCGGGCTCACCACTGCCGGATCTGCTTAAAGAGATGGCTCATTTTAAGCTCGATCCCGGCCGGGAGCGCGGTCGACTGCATATCAAAGACCTGGTGGATTTCGCGGTTCTCGACGACGACGCTCCGCTGACCCTCGAGGGTGTTCAGTTGACGAGGGTGGGAACGGATAGCTTTCGCTTAGAGAAGGACGGAGACCATCGCGTCGTCAGTTTTCGCCCGCCTCCGAAGCTACCGCCGATTCCGACATCGACTCGCCGCTATCGTCCACCGTTTTTCGGAGTCACAGTGATCGGGAGCGGTCATGGTTTCGACCCGAACTCTGACACCTCAGGGTTCGTGATGTGGCTCAACGGCCGCGGTGTTTTGGTGGACCCGCCGGTGGACACGACCCGCTGGATGCGACACAACGGGGTGGACTCTCGACTGATCGACGACCTGGTGCTGACTCATTGTCACGCGGACCACGACGCCGGGACTCTGCAAAAGCTTTTAGAAGAAGGCCGAGTGCGACTCCACACCACACCCACGGTGATCGGGAGTTTTGTTCGTAAGTATCGCGGTGTCTTGGGACTCAATTCGGCCCAAGTGCGCGCGTTGTTCGATTTCAGCCCAGTCACCATCGGTGTTCCCGTAAACATTGGGGGAGGGACCTTTCGTTTTCGTTACAATTTTCACCCGATCCCCACCCTAGGATTCGATGTCAGCTATCAGGGAAAGACGGTAGCCTATTCCGGTGACCATCTCAACGATAGAGAGCTGTTGTCGGAGTTACACCGGGAAGGTCTCTTCTCCGAGCATCGTCTCGAAGAACTGTTGGATTTTCGCTGGGACGCGGATGTGATTCTCCACGAAGCCGGCATCCCGCCGATTCATACTCCCGTTGAGACGCTCTGCAATCTGACCGACGAAGTAAAAAAACGTCTCTACGTCAATCATATCAGCGCTGAAACCTTGCCTGAGGGACGGGGCCTAAAGTTAGCGCCGCCGGGGATCGACGAGACGTTAGTACTCGATGTCGAACCCCCTGAACTCTGGCTGGCCCAGCGAATGATGGATCTTTTCGCGGGGGTGGATCTCCTCAATCCCTTGGGAGTGGATAAGGTTGCGGAGTTCTTGCGGATCGCTGAGTATTGCAAATACGGAGCGGGTGAAGAACTGGTGCGCACGGGAGAGCCCGGTGACCGATTCTTTTTGATCCTTTCGGGGGAAGCTGAAGTGGTTCAGAATGGGGAGACATTAACACCTCTGGGACGCTACGACTATTTTGGAGAGGTCGCGGTCTTGCTGAGTTCCAATCGCACCGCCGACGTGATTGCCAGGACCGAAATGGAAGTCCTCACCGTCGTGAAACAAGATTTTCTTCGCTTCATTTTCGGGACGGAAGTCGAGCGGTCTTTACAGTTGGTAGCAGAGAGTCGACTCCACGAAGGCTGGCCCTTGATGAACGAGAACGCTCTTTTGGCCCGTCTTTCGGTCAAGCAGAAAACCCAACTGATCCCCTGCATGCGTGCCCGACGCATTCCCGCCGGAAAGCTTCTGTTTCGGGCGGGCGACCGGATCCGGTGTCTGTACCTGATCAAAGATGGCCAGGTGGTGGTTCAGCGCGAAGGTTGGAACCTAGAAAGGGCCTATCGAGGATCGCTTCTAGGGCGAGTGAAGGCGGACAATGATCGACACTCCGTCACCGCCACCACCGAATCCGAAATCAACGTCTATGTCATCAATATCGTCGATCTAGAAACTTTCTTTCGTGGAAACCCCGGGACTTACGTACGCTTCTTGGCCGCCGCCCGGGGCCAACTTTTGGAGAAGTATTGAGGGTGCGCGATGTTTTTCGATGACGAGACAGGTGTGTGGGGAGCCTCTTGCCTCGCACAAGCGCTAGCCAAGAAGAGGCGTCATTCTCAATACTTCGCTGCTCTTCTTCTGGTGGAGTTCGACCCTCGATTCTTGAACGGCCCGTGCGTTCACACTTTTGCGGCCTCCGTTCGAGCCGAGGATGTGCTCTTTCGGGTCTCTGAGAATCGTCTCGCTCTTTTGCTCGACTCTTATCGCCACGAAAGCGACCCCCTGCGCGTTGCTCGGCGCTTGAACCTAGCGTTCCCCGGGTCTTTTTTCGGATTTGGAATCGCCATTCTAGATACCAAGTTCGAAGACGCGGACGCCTTACTGAGGGCTGCGGAATCGGCGTTGGACGACAGACTCGAGAACTCGCCCATTCGCTTTGAGGATCCTCAAGTCGCCTTGGCATCGGATCGACGGTTGGGTTTTGAGGACGACCTGATGAACGCGATCAGTGGACATCAGTTGAAACCGTTTTATCAGCCTATTATCGAACTCAACCACGGGGCGATCCGTGGGTTTGAAGCGCTAGTGCGTTGGAACCATCCAAGCAAAGGATTGCTCTTGCCGGAGGAGTTTTTGCAGGTGGCCGAGGACTGTGGCAAGCTTCCAGAAATGGACCTTTTCGTTTTGGAGTCGGCCCTAACTCAGCTGAAGTTATGGCACGAAGAGTTGGGACGTCCCATCCGAGTGAACGTGAACCTCTGCCCCCATCATTTCGTGGTCGAAGGGGCGCTAGAGCCTCTGATGGCGGTGATCGACGCCCATAAAGAAGTGCGCGACTTTCTGCGCATCGACATCAGCGAGGAGGTCCTTCTCGAGGAAAGAGGCTTGGCGTCTCTCTTCGCCATGCAAGGTTTAAAGGTCGGTTTTCACCTGGACGATTTTGGGGTCAGTCCAGAGTCTTTCCGATGCTTGCACAGCTTTCCGTTCGACTCCCTAAAAGTCGACCGGACCCTGATTGCAGAGATGGAAGAAGAGGTAAACGCCGAGTTGATCGCGGCTGTTCTGCGGATCGCTCAACGCATGAAAATACGAACCACCGCGGAAGGTTTGGTAACCCACGCCCAGTTGGAGGAACTGCGTCAACTGGGCTGTGATGAGGCTCAGGGCTTTCTTTTTTCTCCTGCTATCGATGCCGAGGATGCTCTTGAGTTCTTGCGAGACGGTCCGCGCTGGTAGTTGACGGAGTGAGCGACGAGGGCTTTCTGTGCCGACCCATCGGGGTGCTGAGATGCGGTACTCAGGGGAAGAGTCTTCTCCCGCCCCAACCGGAGGCCGACCTCGCGCCGGAGGCCACCATTGAACTGTTCGACGGGCGCCATCTAGACATGGCACTCACCGATCTCGCGGGGTTTTCAAGAATTTGGTTGCTCTGGTGGTTTCATCGCAACCTGGGATGGCGTCCCAAAGTGCGTCCACCCCGTGGCGACGGAACACGGCGGGGAGTGTTAGCGACGCGGGCACCGTATCGCCCCAATCCCATCGGACTCACTTCGGTGCCTCTGCTCGGCGTCAAGGGTCGCACCCTATTTATCGGACCCCACGACTTGCTGGACGAAACTCCTATCTTAGATATCAAACCTTACTTGCCAGATATCGATGCCTTCAGCGACGAACGGACAGGGTGGCTTGCCGAAACTCCCGTCTCCCCCCAATACGAAGTGGTTTGGAGTGACCTAGCCCAGAGCCAGCGAAACTGGCTGACCGAGCACTACCATCACGACTTCCCAACCGTGGTGGAAACGACTCTGTCTTGCGACCCCACACCTCACAAAACTCGGCGGATCGTAAAGCTACCCCACGAGTATCGATTCAGTAGCGGCACTTGGCGACTTTTTTTTTCGTGGGATGGCGGACGGGTCGTCGTCCTTCGTATCGAGAGCGGACTTCCTGTCTCGACCACCAAACCAGAAGCCGAACTGCACCGCCGCTTCCGGGCGCAAAGGTGGTGAGTTCCTAGTTCTCTCATTCCTTCGACGATGTCACCGTATTTTTTAAAGCCTTGAGATCGGCCAGTGCCTCATTCAAGCTCGGATACCGATTCTGAGGCTTCTTCTCCAACATTTTGGCAACGATCTTGCAGACCTCATCGGACAACTCAGGCTGTATCTCTTGGGCAGACGGAGCCTTGGTCTGAAGTTGCTGTAAAAGCAATACCAAGGAATCGTCGGACGGAAAGGGCCGCTCGCCTGTGAGAAGTTCAAAAAAGAGGACTCCCAGGGCGTATTGGTCGCAAGCCGAGGTCGGCTGAGCGCCTTCGATCTGCTCTGGGGCGATGTAGGCTGGTGTGCCCAAAACAGTACCTTCTTTGGTCAACGATGCATCGTCGAGGAGTGCCCGGCCTAGCCCAAAATCACCGAGTTTGCACTTTCCTTTGCTAATCAAGACGTTGTGGGGTTTGACATCGCGGTGAACGATTTGTCGGTCGTGAGCGTGCTGCAGAACATTCATCAGTTGGGTCATGTAATCGAGCACTCGGGTCGCGGGAATTCGACCTTTCTTGATCTCGTCGGCTAGGGTGCCGCCCTCGACATACTCCATGATGATATAATAGAGCCCTTGTTGTTCCCCCCAACTGTGAACCTTGACAACACCGGGATGATCCAGTTCATGGGCGATCTGCACCTCTCGCTCGTAGCGAGGCAAGAACTCATCCCCTTGGGTGAGTTCTTCACGAAGAACTTTACAGGCCACCGCGCCGTCGAGCGACAAAGTCCTATCAGGAAGTCCTTTGTAAACCTTGGAATTCGCTCCGGATCCCAGCACCTCAACGAGGCGATATCCGTCGAGTTCGCTCATCAGAAGACGATCGTTGGGGTCGGCTTTGGCTTTGAAGCTTTCCAGTGCTGCTGCCCGATCGGAGCGCATCTTCAGATGAAGAACGATGGTCACGATGGCAGCGCCACCGATCCCGGGCAGCAGTCGGATATTCATAAGAACGGGACCCCAGTTGCCCAACAGGCGCGAACCCAACCACGCTCCCGCCATGCCAGCGAGAACATTTCCGACTAAGCCGTAGGGGTTCTTAGTCCCTAAGAGGCGTTCGGCGGCCAGGCTGATAGCTGCAGCTACCGCCAGGTAAACCAAGAATCCGAAGACGCTGGCGAATAGCTTGAAGAAGAGCCAGAGCCCCAAAAAAGCCAGCAAGCCCCGGAGGACCGGTTGAGCTTGTGGCGGCAGGTGCGCGAGAAACTTATTCATTCACCAATCCCTTGAATCACTAGGAATAGTTGGACGCGTCCGGATCTCTCACCTGTTTGGAGCGAAGGCTCCGTTCCCCAGTCTGTCGGTCGGTGCAGGCCTCCGCTTGGCGCTCCCGCCTGCCCGGGTTGGCAGGGTTTCAGGGCCATTGTAAAAATCCACGAAGATGATCAAGAACCTCGTCCTGACTTTTTGCCTCCTTACCCTCACCTTCCAGTCCGCTCAGGCGGATCCCGACCTCGAAGGTACTCTGCCTAAATGGCGCCGACTTATCGCTTCTGCCGTGAAGGAGAGCGGAGTGCCCGGTTGCTCGGTCGCGGTGGTTTATAAGGGCGAGGTAGTGATGCTAGAGGGGTTCGGAATCACCAACGTGGACAAACCCTCACCGGTAACTCCCGACACTGTATTTCAGTTGGCCTCGTGTTCCAAGCCGATCGCTACCACCTGTGTGGCCGCGCTGGTGGGGGAGAAGAAACTGACCTTTGACACACGCATCCAGGGACTCGATCCGGATTTTGCTCTCTACGATCCGTGGGTGACCGCTCATATCACCGTGCGCGACCTCTGCAGTCACCGCAGTGGTCTGCCGGGACAGGCGGGCAACGAACTGGAGGAGTTGGGTTTCGATCAGGCTGCCATCCTTCGTGCGCTGCGCTACCTGCCGTTAGAGAACCGATTTCGCGACAGCTACAGCTATTCGAACTTCGGAATCACCGCCGGGGTCGAAGCGGCTACCGATGGTCAGTTCCAGCAAGTCGTGCAAGACAAGATCTTCACGCCTCTGGGGATGACATCGTCGAGTGCCCGCTACGAAGACTATGCCCGCCGTCCCGACCGTGCTATGGCGCACATACTGGAGAAAGGCAAGGCCTATCAACGCTATGAACGCAAGCCGGACGCTCAGGCTCCGGCGGCCGGGGTCTCTAGCACGGCGCGCGACCTGACTCGATTCCTGCTGCTGCATCTGGGCAAGGGTAAGGTGGACGGCCGGCAGATTGTCGCAGCTGAAGCTTTGCAAGAGACCTATTTACCAGTGATGCGCACTGGATTTAACCCGGCCACATTCAGTACGGGGTTCTACGCGCTGGGCTGGGCGGTCGCTTACGACCGGCACGGACGCACCGAGATCAAGCATTCGGGCGCCTTTTCGACGGGCTCCCGTTCGCAGATTGTGCTCATCCCCGAGGCCGAACTGGGCATCGCAATCCTGAGCAACGCTTTCCCCTCAGGCTTGCCCGAGGCGCTCTCGCAAGGATTGATCGATCTCCTTTTGGACGGAAGCGAGGCGGATCTCAAGAGTGTGATGGCCTTGAATGACTTGGTGGGCAATGGAATGGCCGGAATGGTGGCCGAGTCCCTTGCTCTGTCTAGCCGTCCCGCGACTGCGCGGGCCGCTCGGCCCCCTGCAAGCTACGAGGGCAGCTACGCGAACGATTACTTCGGTCCCGCTCGGATTGCCGGAATGAACCTGGAGTTCGGGGCCAACTTCGCGGTGAGCGCTCCGCTGCAGCCGTGGGATGGCGACACGTTCTTCTTGCAAGCCGATTTGAGTGATGGTCCACTGGTCACTTTGGTCAAGTTTGATGCCGATCTGAACGGGTTCACCCTCGACGGTCTCGATGATTGGGATACGGGGCACTTCAAGCGCGTCAAGTAGTTCCGGTCTGCGCAGACCAGCTAATCGTCGTGGACTTTTCTGCCATTTCCTGAGAAGGAGACCGAGTGCAAACGTTCTTCTTGACCTTTCCGTCGACCAAAGACGGCTCGGGGTTGACTAACCTATCGTCCTGAACAGAAGTTGTGGTTCGAAGATGCCTGAACTATAGTGTCCCTATGATCTTAGCAGCAGGCCTTTTTGTCACCATCCTGGTGATCGGATATCTCTGGAATGCCGGAGAGACGAAGGTCCCCCGCAGTCGAGTGAAGGCCACCCGGAGTGATTCGCCTTGGACGTTTTACACGTATTTGATTGTCTGGAGCTTGGCTGGTGTGGCGCTGTCCATTGTAGGGCAGATTGCGTATTCTCCGCGATCCGCAGAAAGCTTACGGCCTGTTTTTAACTTGATAACGACGATCCCTTTGATCTTGGTCGGGCTTATGGGAATGGCAGGATGGAGGGAAGAGCCTGGGATATTCTGGCTTCCTTCGACGATTCGGCCTTTGGTTCAATTGGTCGCTTGTGGTGTTCTCACCATGTACGGATTCTACAGGACGCTCTTAGCTTTTTGAGGTTCGCTAACCGTTGGCTATCGGGTGTCGCGGTCGGCGCGGCGAGACTTCTGCCGCGTGTTTCAGCGTGACCGTAAAACACTTTTGATGCGAATCTTCATTTTGAGTCTCTAACTTACCCGTCACCATCCGGAATAATCTGATATACTTAAATTATTCGAGGGGGAAACATGAATAAAGAGAATCGGAAAGAGGCGCGACAGGAGTGCTTTTGGGAAGTGCGAGTCAATAGCGAAAACGACTATCTTGCGGATATCAGCTCAAACGGTGCTCGCTTGGTTGCCTTCGGCCCGCTCACGCGGAGTCACATTAAATTGATGAAGCCGTGCGGACAGGAACATCTGTGTAGGGTCGCTTGGTCTCGAAATATGGCTGGAGGGTGGACCGAAGCGGGCCTTGATTTCAACAGCCAAGAGGAAGAAGATGTGTCTATGATGTTCTTGCCCAACTCTAAGCCTTGGTTAGAACTCTGCAAGACCTCGGCGACTTCATCGGCCAGAATATAGAATTCTAGGACAATAGGGCTCCGGCTACTGCACGCATCGTGCTAGTGAGATCTCAAGGATTCCACTCTCCGCGTCGGGGGACGGAGCATTAGGTTGGGTTCCAGCCCCCGCCCCCGCCCCCGCCGATTGTGGGTTCGTCGGC
>JBBKWP010000149.1:0-14596 GCA_037968995.1 Candidatus Xenobia bacterium | reverse complement strand
GTCGACGATCTCGACACCGCTGGTGACCTTACCGAAAACGGTGTGTTTGCCATCTAAGTGGCCCTGAGGAGAATGGCAGACAAAGAACTGACTTCCACCAGTGTCCTTCCCCGCGTGGGCCATAGAAAGCGAGCCTCGTTCATGTTTGTTGGGATTGATCTCGCAAGGGATTTTATAGCCGGGGCCGCCGGTGCCGGTGCCTGTGGGGCAGCCGCCGTGGATCATGAAATCGGGAATTACACGATGGAAGGTGAGACCGTCGTAAAATCCGTCTTTGGCCAATTTTTCAAAGTTAGCAACGGTTCCGGGAGCGTCTTTTTCGAAGAGTTCGATGGTCATGGTTCCGTGATCGGTTTCAATTTGAGCTGTTTTCATGGTTTCTGAGTTCGCCTTTCTGATACGCACAAAGGAGGCTGGGGCCTGCGGTGCTGGTGGCCTCCGCGCTATGGACAGAGGCATCTGCAAAAACAGTACGTTCTTCGACGCGTCTTCCCTTTTCGTTTGGCCTGTTTAGCGGAGCGAGGACTCCAGCATCATAACCCAACCCTCTTTGGGGTCCTTGCGCCAATAGAAAATCACTTCGGGCTCCTTGATCTCCTGGGTGTTGAGGACTTTGACGACGGTGTGGGTCTTGATTCTCGCTCGGTCACCACTGCGATCGATGTCGATATCTTTGATTTCGTATCGCATGATATCCAAGAATTCTGGCTTGACCTGGAAGATTCGTTCGATCAAATTACTGATGTCCACCGTCTTTCGGTCCACAGTGGAGTGATACGAAGCTGCTTTTTTGAAGTCCTTGAACTGAAGATCTTCGAGAAAGTCAATGGACCGCTTGCGTAAAAAACTAGCGTCACCCGAGGTCATCACGGGTAGGCTGGGGCCGCTTCCCGACGCTGAGAAGTAGAGTAGGCCTACCGCCAACAGCACGAGCAGAACCGCAACCGCGGCGATTTTTTTCATGACTGTTCCCCCTTTGCGACTGTCTTCTCGCCGGGCAGACGCAGTCGAATCGCGAAATAAGCGAGCATTAAAAAGGCAAAACTCATGACTATCGGAACCACGACCGCCCAGAGAACGGTCCACCACTCGGTTTCGGTCTGTTCCAACGCGTGCAGGCCTTGATAGCTCCAAGTGGTGATCGTCAGGCAGTCCAGAGTTTTGACAAGAGAACTTGAGTGTTCGTGGGAGAGCAGAAGTTCACTAAACAAAATCTGGGGCAAAAGTATCAGCGGAATGGCCGCCAACGATCGGTCCACCGAGGTGACCGACGAGGAGACCAAAAGTCCTAGACCCGTACCGGCTAAGGAGGCGGGGAAGAGGACTAGGAGGTGGGCCAAGGGCGGATCCCCGAGATCGATCTGAGAGTTAACAATAAAGATAAGGCACAAACATTGCGCGAATCCCAGCAGAGCGAGAACGATCATCTTCGAGCAGAGATAAGCAGAAAGGTCGAGGCCTTTCATCCATTCTCGTTCGAAGATAGCTTTTTCCTTGACCACCTCCCGGCACGAGTTGAGTGTTCCGAACCAGATCGCCGACAGAGTGAGTACAAACAGAAGAGAGTCCGTTACCTCGTTGACATCCCGCCAGATCAAAACGGTCAGGATCGCAATGACGGGAGCCTGCAACAGCAGCAGTAGAGTATTCCATTTGTCCGCCGCGATCAGTTCCAGATAGCGTTCGCACAATATGCTGAGCTGTCTTCTGTGAGGTCGCACTTTATGAAGATTCTGGGTCGCCTAGTGGGATCCTGGTGGATGTCCCCCGAACCTGGACAGAGTGAAAACATCCGTGCTTTTTCTGAGTCGTTCTGATGTCACAAAGAATCTCGACCCTCGCCATCTCGTGGAGCTTTTGGGTGAAGCTTTTCAAGAGCATTCTTTAAGGCAGTCTCCCAGTTCCCCGGGTCGCGATTTTCGAATCGGAACGGGTTCCCTGTCCTGTTCCTCCATCGGTGCGACGCCGCATATCCCAGCCTATACGCTCAAGTTGGAGGGCAAACTCCCGGCCCTTACGCCGGCCATCAGCGGCTTGATACACCTATACGACCGTGACACGGGTCAACTTCTCGCCCTGTTCGAGAGCTCTTACATTTCCGCTGTCAGTTCCGCCTTGACAGCGGCCCTGGCGACCGACCTGATCGCTGATTCCTCTGCGAAGCGAGTCGCGGTGGTGGGGACAGGAACTCAAGGGTGGCTCGTAGTGCGCTTCTTGATGGAAATGCGTGGTTTGGAGCAGGTGACACTGTTCGATCTGTCGCGACGTCGAAGCCATCGCATGGCGGAAAGGCTCAAGAAGTACGAAAGACTTGAGGTCAAGGTTTGCGACGCCTTGACGGAGACCGTCGCGAATGCCGATATCGTGCTATGCGCGACCTGGAGCAAGTCGCCATTCCTATTCTCTGAGATGGTTCTTCCTGGTGCTCATATCACCACGCTGGGGTCCGACGAGAAAGGCAAACGTGAACTGTCAGACGAGTTGCTGAAGGGGGCGAAGTTCTTTTGTGATGATCGAGACCTCGCCCAGACAGTTGGCGCCCTCCACGGGATAAAGGACGCTCAGTCCCTCATTTCTGGAGAATTGGGGCAAGTTTTGGCGGGGGATCTGCGGCCACGCTCGGGGTCGGATGAGATCACTATCTATGGCCCCGTTGGTCTGCCCTTCCAAGATCTCATTGCCGCCTACACTACCTATCAAGCCGCCGTCGAAAGAGAAAAGGGTCAGCGTTTGATGCACCTAGCGTAGGAAAATGTCTTGATTTGCTGGCGCTTTTTTAGCATCGAGGACTATTTCCGAGCGTAGGTCGACCCGCGAAAACGAGTCGCGTACCGGTTGGCATCAGGCTTCGCCAGTAATGAGTACACCTGATAGACGTCAGGGACGCCAAAGAATTGCAGGCTATCCTCGAGCGTACCGAAGAATGCCGTCTCTCCTCCAACCAGGAAAAGGAGGCGGTCGAAAAGGGTGATGGATTCCAAGACGTGAGTCGTCATTACGATCAATCGATCTTCTTTCGCCAGCCTCGCGCAGAGCGACATTACGCTCTTCTCCAACTCTGGATCGAGGCCGGACGTGGGCTCGTCGAGAAAAAGAGCTTTTGGGGACTGTAACAGTTCCATAGCGATAGAGACTCTCTTGCGCTGACCTCCAGAGAGTCGTTCGACTTTCAATTTCGCTCGTTCTTCGAGTCCAACGGCACGGAGCGTGGCTGAGACAAGTTTGGAGATGTCGTCATCTTTCTTGTCTGAAAACTGTAGGCGGGCTGAATACATCAAGAGCCGATCGGTCTTGAGGGCGGTATGGAGAGTGTCGTCTTGGGGAACGAAGCCTGCGATCGTTCCGGCTCGTGCGGTCAAGGGTTGACCGTCGTAGAGGACCTCCCCGGTCTGAAACGGTCGACGACCGGACAGGGCGTTCAAGAGCGTCGACTTGCCACTACCGCTGGGACCCAAAATCCCTATGAATTCGCCGGAATTCCAGGTCAGGCTGATATCGTTGAGGAGACGATGCTTGCCAATGTTGACACCAAGACTGGAGGCTGTGAGCCGCATAGACGGCTTTATCTCCCCTTTTTTTCCATCATCATAAAAATGACCGAGCGCCGGTAGTCTCTCCATTCTTGCTCCGTCATAGCGTGACGGACCGCGAACATTTCGTCCACGAAGAGGCATTGTCGGGCTTCTTCCGTTTCCAGAATTTGCTCGAGCTTCTTCTTGATGTGCTCCGAACTCGGGTTGTCGATAGCCATCAGTTTCATGAGTTCGATCTTTTGCGTGCGTAGCTTGTCGGAGATTTCTTGGCGCTGCCGCTCGTATCGGCCCCTCACTGAATCTAGAGATTCGGTCTGTTGGGCGAAGGTTGCGGTGCTGAAGACTAAGAGTGCGAGCGCGATGAGAGCACGGAGTGGCGCTTTTCCCACTAAGGGACGCTCCTGTTGTCACGGGGAACGCCCTGAGAAATGTATCGCAGAGGAACCACCACTCCTCGATCAACCTTGAGCCACTGACGCGACTCGTCCGACGGAGCCAGCGCGGACATCATTTCACGGTCGATGGGGCTGAAATGCGTCGCCTCTGGGAAAACTTCCATAGAAAAGCCTTCTTGGGAGGCGAGTTGAATCATTGCTGGGTCCAGAAAGTCTTGGCTGGTGCTCTCACCCTGCGAGTTGGCGACAGTTGGCGCGGAAAGGTCCGCGGGGCTAGAGCGCAAGTTGCGACCTAGTCCGAAGCCCAGAAAGACCGCGGCGGCGGCGGCGGCCAGGCGCAAAGAGTGCTTCTGCCACGGTCTCGCATGGTCATCTGTCCAGCGGTCGAGAAAGGGTTCCGGTGCAGAGCATTCTCCCCGGCGAATGCGCTCCCAGACTTCGGCTCTCAAGAGCGGGCTCGGCTCTAAATCTTCTTCGAAATCGTCGAGAGCCGACCACGAGTCCAGAAACAGAGAACGCTCGGTAGCACATTCTTCGCACCGAGCCAGGTGCTCCGCGAGCCCGAGTCTTTCGTTCTCCGAGAGTGCTTCTTCTGGCTCAAAGAGGCGTTCGCCCCATCCTTCACACTCGCGCTGCATCTTCAGGCTACGCTTTCTCCACGCTCAAGGTAGGGAACAAGTTTCTCTTTCAGGTTGAGCTTGGCGCGGTGAATCCTCGACTTGACCGCCGGGATCGAGAGATTCAGCGCTTCTGCGATCTCTTCGTAAGCCAATCCGTGGAAACGTTGTAGAACCACCGCTTCGCGCTGTTGATCGGGCAAGGTCTCCACGGCTTCGCGAACCATCTCGGCTAGTTCTAGTCGAGACACCTGTTCTTCGGCGGAGCCCGTCGGATCCTCGAGTTCTCTGACCGGAAGTTCCTCGTCGCCACGTCCTCGCCGGGTGGCATTGAGGGATGTTGTTTGGCGACGTTGAGCTTTGGCTCTCTGATTTCGGCAAAGATTGAGGGTGACCTTATAGAGGTACGTGAAAAACTTCGCCCGCGCTTCGAAACGACCGGAAGCCCGATAAATTCGAAGAAATACTTCTTGCGCCAGGTCGTGAGCGATCTCGCGATTCCCAGTGAAACGGTAGACTAAATTGACCACCGTGCGCTCGTGGCGTTGCATAAGTTGATTGAAGGCCTCGTCGTCACCAGCTTTGACGCGAGCCATCAGTTGTAAATCTATGTCGTTAGCGAATTCGGGGGGAAGGGGCTCGACTTTCTTGTCGATGTCCTCCTTGCCCGTCATGCCAATCAGTCCTTGGTTAGCTGTAGCCAGCATATACTCTACCTCCATTTTTTGACATCACTTCCAACCATAAGTTGCGGAGAAAGTTCCGGCATGAACCAAAAAATTGAAAGAGATTACTTGTAAAGGACGTCGTCGATATCGCTGACCGGAGCGGGAATGACGTGGACTCCCACTAACTGGCCAACCCTGCGGGCAGCCTGGGCTCCAGCGTCGACGGCGGATTGTACGGCGCCGATATCACCGCGGAAATGGACAGATACCATTCCGCCCTCGATTTTCTCGTATTTCGTCAACTTGACGTTGGCGTTTTTCACCGCGGCGTCGGCGGCTTCAATCGAGCCTATGAATCCGATGGTTTCGATCATTCCCAATGCTTGACCTGTGGTCATTTTGCGTCTCCTCTGTCGTCGCGAGTGCACTTCAATGAGACTTTCCGCGAACGTTTCTTAAATATTTGCGCTTGACAAGCGTAGTCCTGTAAAAATCGCGGTCAAGGCGCCCTCATCTCGACGAACTTTTCCTGAGATCACTCATTTCGCTTTCCAGTCCGGCGATTCTCTCCTCGCGCAGAGAAAGCTTCCACTGCAGATCGCTCACTTGTCGATCTAAATTATCGATTTTATCCCGGTACTCTTGCTCGTATTCTGTGGAAAGGTCTCTTAAACGGTTCTCTCGTTCAATGAGAAGTTCGGTCAGACGAGTCGACTCCTTCAGGGCTTTCTTGAGGGCTCGTTCATTATCTTGCAGGCGCCCGGCCAGCTTCTGAATCTGCAGCTCCCTGTTTTGCAAGTTCTTGCGAGCGTTACGCAACTCAGACTCCACCTGCTCCATACCTGTGTCGTCGGCTTGGCTCTTTTCTAGACGGCGCTCAAGAGCTTCAACTTTGACCTTCCAAGGTTCGAGATCGTTTTCGGAGAGTCTCTGCTTGAGCGAGGCGTTCTCACGCTTCAGCTGCGTCTCGGAGGCGCGGGTCGCCGCCAGCTGTTCGGCGAATTTCCCAGACTCGGAGGCGTTCGACTCCCGTGCTTCAAGGAGTGACTGATGCTTGACCCTCAGTGCCTCAAATTCCGACTGAAGTCGAGCAACGGATGGGTCGGACTCGGGACCTCGACTCGCCGAGGTCTGACTTTGAACCAACCGTTCTTGGGCATCCTGGTACAGCCCGTGCAGTCGCGCGAACCGTTCCAGGTTGGTTTTCTGGAGGGCTAGTAATTCTGGAACCAACGGGTCGCTGACCGGCTGTTGGGGAGCGGATAGGCGTGCCTCTACGGCCTCTTCCAGTCGGCTCTTCAATTCGTCGATCGTGGATTCTCTATTGGCGATCTCTTCTTGCAGGTGCTTTCTTTGCTCTCGGTTTTCGAGGAGTTGCTCTTCCAGCCGATGCTCGGCTGACTCCGCGGCGGTCTGTAAGCGTTGGAGCTCTCTTGAGTCGGCAGCGCGGGCGAGTTGGTCATCCGGCGATTGATGGAGTTGTTCTCTCAGCTCGTCGCGTTCGACTTCTAGTTCTCGCAGCGCGGCTTGGAGTTTCTCGCTCTCTAGCGAGAGCGCTTGGGTTCTGGCCATCTCTTGATGATACTTCTCCGTTTGGGCCTCTAGCTCCGCGGAGCTGGACTCGGGAGCCACAGCATCATCGGTATTCTGCTTGAGTTCGGCGAGTTCGGCCTCAAGGGCTCTGGTGTCGGCCAGTTTGCTTTCCAGGTAGCGGACTTTCTCCTCGAGATCTTGGGCGTCGGCCCGTCCTTTGGAGGCAGACCGCAGCTTGGTGAGTTCCTTTTTGAGATGCCGATTTTCTTGGGCTAGAACCGTGTCGCTTCCTGAATCGTCACTCTTTCCCCGACCGAAGAGAGTCGAGAACTTAGAGAGAAGACCGCCGCTTTTGTCCGGTTTTTTATCGACGGTTTTCTGGCCATCCTTGAGGGCTTTGGACTGACCGCTGGAAATCTCTTCGCTTTTGTCGAGTTTAAATTTCTCGAAGTCGTAGGGCTTGACTCCCGCGTTGCTGCCTCGAAGAACGCCTCGCTGAATCCAGTCATTTACCTGTTTGGGCTGAACGCGCAACGCCGTTGCGACCTGTTCAACAGTCATCAAGGTGCCAGTGCTGGGTGCCTCCCCTTTGGGCATGAGCGCAGCACCAGCGGCCGGGCCGCCACCTTGAGGTCCGAAATTTTTGCTAACTAATCCTCGCCGTGACATTTTACAGTCTTCAATCCTGCCCAACCGGCACGGTCGGGAGATACTTTTAAGTATACGAGGTGCTCATCTCGTATACTTTCTTTTTGGCAAAAAGCTTGGAGCTCGGACGACTCCGGAAAATTTCTTTTCATAAGGACGTGAGGGTGGGCCATTCGCGTTCGACTCCCTGGGAATCTAAGAAGGCAAGAAAGGCTGCCAGATGGGCCGGGCCGTTCCTCACGTCTTTGGGAGTGAGTTGTTCGCTCAGGCAGTAGTGCGCCAGCAGTCCGGCCGATTCGCCCGCGTTCCACTCCACCGGGTGCAACCGATAGCAGCCGTTGGTGATGTGCGTGGTGGAAATGTTTTTGGCTCCAGCCAAAAGATTGTCGATCGCGTCACCGAAAAGCGCACCCATAGGGATTTGAAAGGGGAGAGCGCCCACGTCGAGATAGTTTTTCGCGCCAGTTGTGGGGTGGAGGTCGATCCGGTAGGCCCCGATGCCGACGCTGTCTGGGAAGGATTCCGCGCTCGTTAATCCTTTGAGCTTTCGAGCATCAGTTCCGACGTGGTGTTCGGTGACTGCCGTGACGCCGACTAATCGACGCCCCTCACGAATGTAGGGAGCCATCGCCAAACCGTTGGGCCCATCGGTCAGATCTCCTCGAAGGCGTAACCCCTCCCAGCCCTTTCCGCCGTCGGGACGGGGAGCTTCGGTTTGCATCCAGTAAAGCATCGAAAGAGATTGCTGCCGAGATTCGAAGAGATAGCGCTCTCGCTGAGCGGGCGTCGCACCGATTATGTTACCTTCGAGATAGTCGATCTGAGGCCAGTTGACCAGCACAATGTCGCTCGCATAGAAGTCTTTTTGGAAATTCGTCTTGTCGGCGATACGACGAAAGGTCCATAGGTCCATAGGGCCGCGCTCGGGCTTGGGGTTGAGCGGGTCGAAGGTTCGAACAACAGGATCAAGCGTGATCGGATGGGTGGCGGACCAACTCAACATTTTGGAGCCCCAGGGTGGATCGAGTTGGGGGTCATAATCCCGCCAACGCTCCCATTGTTCGGGCCGTTCGATGACATGGTTTCCTTCAGGGTCGTAGTCCACGATGAAACACCAGCTGATGCCCTGGACGTTTTCGGGATCCGCGACCTCGGGAGCACTCGGCTCGTCGAATTCCCGGCGGGCCTCGGTTCCGGTTCGAAAAGGAACTTCACATAAAGGAAACAGATCTCCGAGTTCGGTGGCGTCAATGACGAAAGGCGCGCTGACCGACCTTTCCCGTTGCTCTTTGACACTGCGCAGGGTGACGGATTGAATCTTCGTTCCTGAGACCTGAGCGGAGACAGGGACCTCGCCCAAGGCCAAGGTCAAGCGACCAGAGGCTTGGTAGGGGAGGAGGTAGGATGTCATCACCGCCCAACTGACTTTGGGTTCGTGACAAAGAGTAGAGACGAAACCGTTACCCGGGTTGAAGTGGGGAAGATTTGCCACTTCGGGCCGCAGCGGGTAATGATCGCGATAGTAACGGCGAACATCCTCGCGCAATTTTCGGTAGCTTCGAGTGCATCCGAACTGCTCGATCCAGGGGTGTTCATCCGGCGGCACGGCCTGACTGGTCATCTGACCGCCCACCCACGCGAATTCTTCACTCAAGAAAACCCGGCGACCGTGGCGCAAGGCGGCTAGGGCCGCCGCGACGCCGCCTAGGCCGCCTCCAATGATGACGAGATCGTATTGTTCCATGCAGCCTCCGGCGGAATGAGATTTGGTTCCTAAGTTTTTGGTGAACTCCTCCAAGAACTAACTAAGAGAAAGGTCTCGACGCTCGGCCCCGGAGAATGGCTGCCCTATGACGAATTCACCTAGACCTGAACGCATAGAGTACGGCGAGCGTAGTTTGGATGCCGATCAGCTCGGCGACGACCCTATAAAAGCTTTTGGCGATTGGTTCGCCGAGGCTGTGGAGGCTGGAATACCAGAGGCGAATGCCATGTGTCTGTGTACTTCCGGAAAAGGTGGGAGCCCCGACGGTCGCATTGTGCTCTTGAAGACTTTTGACTCCCGAGGTTTCCTCTTTTATACAAACTACGAAAGCGAGAAGGCTCGACACCTGAGCGAATCTCCTCAGGGCGCTTTGGTCTTCTGGTGGCAGTCGCAGCGGCGGCAGATTCGTATAAGGGGCGTCGTCGAAAAGGTACCGGCTGGGGAGTCAGACGAGTACTTCGCGACTCGCCCCGAGGACAGTCGAATGGGTGCCTGGGCAAGCCTTCAGAGCGAGGAGGTGGAGTCTCGGCAGGCTTTGCTTGCTCGGCTGGAAGAGGTTCGAGAGAGGTTTGAGTCGGTCGATGTGCCACGCCCATTAAATTGGGGTGGCTACGTCCTTCGTCCATCTGAGATGGAGTTCTGGCAGGGGCGTGACAGCCGCCTTCACGACCGTATTAAGTTTCGCCGGAGAGGCGATGTTTGGGAGGCCTCCAGGTTGATGCCCTAGCCTAAAGATTGTTCTTCTTCGAGGGATTGGTTAGTATGTGGTTATGGTTTCATTGAAGCGTTTTCTGATATTGGCGTCGGCGGCTGTTTTTTGTGGGCTTTCGACGGGTCCCGCCTTGGGTGCGCCGGTCTCGGTCGGGCCGCCCCCCGTCGTTGACGGGAAACCCGTTCCGATGCCAACGGTCAAAAAGTGGGGCCAGTTTTGGTACCCTGCCTCTCTGGTCGGTTACAATCGCGGCATCGACTTCGCTTACGACCAAGCCACAAAAAAGCTTTACGCCGACGGGTCAGAGCTCGAACTCGACACGCTGCTGGTCGAAGGAATCGTATATATCCCCCTGCAGCCCAACACGGGAGCCGACTCCTTGCGTCCCGGTATGGACGCCCTCCTTTCCCGTCGAGAAACCTATGAGAAGATGGAGCTTCCGGAAAGCGCTGGTCGAACCGAGGCGCTTTTCTTGGAAAATGATCTGGACATGCCGGACCACCCCTGGGTCGAAGACCAACAAAACAAGGCACCGTCCGGACCGGTCATAAACCTGGACGCAACGTCTGATGGCAACGTGCCGGCTCACCTTCGGGCCGGGGCTCTACCAGCGCAGCAGCCGCCGGCTCCGTTGCCGGGGGCCCTTCCGCGACCAGGAACGGTTCCCGTCGCGTCGCTGTCCACCGCCCCTCCGCCCTCGACTTCGTCGCCGGTCACGGCGGGACACGGAATTCCCGTGCGCGTCACCGCTCAAGGCGGGCCTCCCTCGGCGGCTTCAAAGGAGCCGGTAGCTATGGAGCCGATCCCGTATCAGGCGCCAACTGTAGGTCCTGAAACCGCGCCGGGACCACCGCAAAATTCAAGCCCCCAGCAGTTTGCCTCATCGAAGAGTCAGAACCAGGTCTTCGAAGTGACTGTTGTCGGCGGTGATCTTCGGGCGAGCGCTCCAGACCGACTCTTGCGAATCCAATTGCTTCAAAAGAATCTGAGTCCGGTCGCGCAAGCAAATCTCGGAACCTTTTCGGTGCGTTGTGAAAGTGGGAAGAGAATCGAGCCGGTGCGGAGTCGCAGTGTCCTGGCAGATGGTGTGCTGGCTCCGGGCCAAGGCCGGCAAGGAGAGCTGCTCTTTAGGCTCGCCCCAACGGAAGTCCCTCAGACGCTAGAGTTAGAGGGGACGATTCCTCTCACTGTTCGCCTCAAGCCCTAGCTTCCTAGGTCAGATCTCTAAGAATATCCCATTTCGGCTTCCTTTCTGTGAGAGGATTCTGGATCTGGTCTCCGAAGCTCCGCCCATATTTGCCCATACGGGGTGATCCTGTAAGGGGAGGCGAGCGGTTCCCGCGTCAGTTGGAGGCGGCTCGATTCACGGAGGTGTTATGAGGAAAAGCAGATTTATGTTGAATCTGATCACGGCGACGGCTATCGGCCTGTCTGTGCTCGGATGTGACTCAAGCGATTCGGGGGCGATACGTGATACCACAGACATCACCGCCGGAGCAAACAGTGCAAATGGGCAATCCCAGCAACAGCGGCAACAGTTGAGAGAGTACATGCTACTTTCTCAACGTGGGTTGGAGAATGGTAATCCGACTTATGCCGTGGGCTCGGGACAGAGTTCTCCTACCGCGGTTCCGGAAGGACGAACGGTAGTTGCGGAGCCGGGAGATGGCGTGGTTGGAGCATCCGTCCAGCTTTATGAGTTGATCGGGATCGCAAACACCCCTCAGCCCAACGCTAATATATTGGCGCCTGGCGGTGCCGGTACGGAGCCGAGCAGTCCGGGCGATCTTCAGGGCGGAGGGACGACGGGTTACCACGAATCTTATCCGTCTCCTAACGGCGATTACGTGATCGCGATGAGCCGAGCGAAGGACCGAGGCTTTCCCGGGGACGACGTGGGGGTCAGTCAAGTTCAAGTGTACGCACTGAATGTTTCTCCCCTCGACGTAACCTTTCCGCCCACGATTACTTTCGGAGCGCCCGCGGACCCGATTTCTATCTTCAGCTTCGCTCCGGACCAAGGCGAGTTCGTGTCTGGAGTCTGGAGCACGAACGGGGCGCAATTCTACGCAAGCATCAGTGGTCAGCTTCTCGTTTTTCCGTTCGATGGTACCATCGGTCGGTTAGGCGACGGGCAGGGAGACCCCATTCAGGCCCTCCCGTTCCCGGCCGGACCAGGAACTGGGTTTAATAACGCGGTGAAGCTCATCTCTTCACCGGACGGCGCGTACTTGTACGCTCTAGATAACGCCAACAATACTGTCGTCGTTTACTCACGGAATACAGCAGACGGCCAACTCACTCAGATAGCCGCTGTTCCAACTGTGTCGGATCCTCGTGGTTTCACGCTGTTCCGTAACAACACTCTGATGTACGTCGCTGGACGTGCTTCCGAGGCACTGGCTGGTTACTCGCTCGGCGTGGATGGTGGCTTGACGCCCTTCGACCTCTTTCCTGAAGTAGGCGCCGGACCGGTTCCTTTCAATCTGGGAGTGCCGTTGGGCGATGTCGATGCCAATCCGCAAACGGATCAGATTTTCGTTAGTCTTTACAGTGGAGCGCTCCAGAGTTACAACGTGAACCCCGCCACGGGCGCGCTGACTTCCCCCGGGAATGCGGCATCCACTCTGGCGGCAACCTCGGGTAGGGCTAGAAACTCGGCGAACGTCGAGGTCGAGCCAACCGGGCGCTTCGTTTTTGTGGCTAACGAGAACGATCTGGATACCTTCCAGAGCTTCGTGACCCCAGCTAACGGGTTTCCGTTTAACGAAAGTGCCGTGTTCGCGAACACGGACTCCGCCAACAACGGAGCCGGTCAGCCGTTCTTGAGCGCAACCCCAACGACGGACGCTACGGGGCGTATCGTCTACGTTACTCCTCAGGCTGAAAACCAAGTCTTCACCGGAAATGTGAACGTATTTCGTATCGCCGGCGACGGGACGACGCGTGCTGAGAATGATTTGGAAGCTGAGAACCCCTACGGTATCGCATTCTTTCAGAAGGTTTTCACGCCACCTGCCGCCGCCCCTGATGCGACCGGCGGCGCCACGACTCCCTAGATTACGTTAGCACGCGTCCGTTCCGGCGGGCGCGTGTTCCTGTTTTTATTCCCTCGGGGCGACCAAGAGTCGCCCAAGAAGTCTTTTTGGAGGTTAAAATGAGATCACGGTCCCTAATGACCCTTTTCTTTATCTTTGTATCCACACTCGGTTTAGTGGGCTGTGGATCAGACAGTGGCGGTCGCTCGGATTTCGTCTTCACGAATCCAGCCCCAGTTGATCGGACGACGGGAAATCTGACGTTCAACTTTGTCACCGCTCAACAGGCATTTACGGTGAGCGCCAACAGCGCGACGCTTCGTTTCGACTTTTTTGAAAACGCCGGAGCCTTGGGCGAGCCACTGCTTACCCGTACTGAGGACTTCGCACCCTCGGTGACCATCACCGGAGTGCCAGTGAGCGTCCAATCCGTTAGGATCACCGGGTTTGACGGCAACAAGGTTCCGCTTTACACCATCGTTCAGACGGTGACCGTCGTTGGCGGTCAGACCACGGTTGTACCGGGCTTGACTGCGGCCACCCCGGTCAGCCTGAACGACTTGTTCCTTATTCCCGCGAGTGCCATTGTCAACCCGGCAACTGCCCTCGATGTCGTCAATCTTGAGGTCAACGGAACCGGTCAAGTCTATCTTTTGGCTGAGTACAGTGACGGAACGGTTCTCATCGTCGGCAACGGAGCCACCTACGGCAACGACCCCAACGACGCGAACAGCGCCTCCATCTTCCAGGTCGGAGAGTTCGGACAACTTCGTGGCTTATCCGCTGGTCAGTCCAACCTCATCGTGGAATTTGCTGGGCAGACGTTGACCATTCCGGTCATCGTGAGCCAAGCGCTGAACGTCAATTTTTCAGCTATCGGGATTGTTAACCCGCAACCTATCTCGGGGACCGCCGGCGGAACTGTACAGATCAGTACCAGCGGTATTCGTGCTGGAGACAACTTCGTGTTCGGAATCAATCCGGCCAGTTCCAATATCGCCTACGAAGTGACTTCGAACGACGGCGTGACAGTGGACAGCAGCGGTCTAGTAACCATCCCCGCCAACGTTCCTGTCGGCGGGTCGTCACTCATCACGGTGAGATATACGAACGCCAACGGTTCCATCGTTTCGACCAATGCCACGATAAACTACAGTGGTGGTAACGGACCTCTGCCCGGACCTCCTGAGCCCAACGGAAACACGGGAACCGTGAGCATGCAGGGAACGGGCGACCCGGATGGAGCGCGCGACTTCATCCTCCAAGGTCTTTCCTGGATGTACTCACCGACTACCGCCAGTTTTACCGCTGCGGTAACCGGAACCGGAGATCGCAACGGTGTTCGCATCAGCCTCGACGGATTCAACGGTACCGGCAACGGTGACCTGAATGAGAACTGGAGTTTCACGTTCACGGCTCCCGATAACCAAGAGTTGGTTCCTGGAACCTATTCGGGCGCGCAGCGTTCCGCCTTCGCTGACCCGACGGCTCCCGGACTGGATGTGTCCGGTGACGGTAGAGGTTGCAATACCCTCACAGGGAATTTCACGGTGACTTCGGTCGCCTTCGATATCGACGGCAACGGCAACACCATTGTAACCCAGTTTTACGGATCTTGGACCCAAATCTGTGAGGGGCAGGCCGACAACGCCAAATCCGTAAATATCACCTTCTCCGTACTCCCTTA
>JBBKWP010000148.1:0-10657 GCA_037968995.1 Candidatus Xenobia bacterium | reverse complement strand
TCGTTAAGGAGTGGGAGGGCGACACGACAGACAAGCAGCGTATTACTGGTGACCGGCTTCATACGGAGCTTGTTGCACGGGGATGCCAGGTAGGGATCACGACAGTCCGTAAGATCTTCAAGGAGTGTCGTCGCCAAAAAGCTGAGGTATTCATCCCTCTGGTTCATCGGCCCGGCGATGAGGTCCAGGTCGACTTCTTCGAAGTCACCGTAGACGTGGCTGGTGAACGCCGTAAAGCTTGGATGTTCTTGATGCGGCTGATGTTCTCGAAGCGCGATTTCGCCTGGCTCTACGACGGTTGCACGCAATTGGCTTTCCTCGATGGTCACGTGCGGGCGTTTGAGCACTTTGGGGGGGTGCCCAACCGCGCGATATACGACAATCTTGCGGCCGCCGTCAAAAAGGTGGTCCTGGGTGGCCGAGAGTTGACCGAGCCGATGAAGTCTCTCAGCAATCACTACCTCTTCGAACCCTGCTTCGCCCGCGTTGGCCGAGGCGATGATAAGGGTGGGGTCGAGGCCAGAGGAAAAGGCATACGATACCAGAGCCTGACACCCATTCCCGCCGGGGAAAGGCTGGCTCAAATCTCTGAGAACTTGATGGACAAGCTAGAATTTAGGTTCGCCCAGTCCAGCGCCGAGGACGGGACGCCGATGCGGGAGCTGTTTAAGCAAGAGTTGTCCATGATGAGACCGTTGCCGATGGTGGCGTTCCCCGTTCAAGAAGTCCGCGTCGTCTCTGTGAGCAAGTGCTCAGTGGCCAAAGTGAAAGGCGTGTCGTACTCGCTGCCGAGCACTTGGGCTCGCCTCAGAGCAATGGCGTATGTCGGCCTCGAGACAGTGGAGTTTCGGTGGCAGGACCGTAGGGTGCTACGAGAGCGTGGCCGCAAGGGGCAACGCTGCATTCGCTATACCGATTACCTCAAGGAGCTCGCCATTAAGCCGCAGGCTGTCCGACAGGTCGCCCCAGAGCTTGTGGAGGAGCTCGGAGAGCCGTATGGCCGTCTGTGGGCCCTTCTGGTGAACTCTCACGGCGACAAAGAGGGGGCCAAGGTTCTCGCCAAGATCCTCGGCGCCATCGTCACGAGCGGCGCCGACCAGGTAACCAGAGCAGTGACTCTCGCCTTGACGGCCAAACGACTTCATCTGCCGGCGCTTGGACTCTCGCTCGCAGAGCCCCGTCGATTTGTTCCTGTGCCGCCGGCTCTCGAGCAGTATGTGGTCGAGACAAGCCGAGCCACGGACTTTGACAGACTATTGGCGGTGGCACGATGAGCCAGGACCTCCAGCAAGCTGTCATCAAACAGTACTGCAAGTCACTCAGGACTCCGAGAATCGCCCTGGAGTATCCGCGGTTCGTCCGAGACGCTACCGACAATGGATGGACCTACGAAGAGTTCCTACAGCGTCTGCTCGAAGCGGAGCTTCTGGCGCGAGAAGACAGCGTGGCACAACGGAGAATTCGGGAGGCGCGCTTCCCCGACCTCAAGACGCTAGACATGGTGGAATGGGATGAGCTCCACGGTGTGGCCCGTCCCGTGGTCCAGCAACTGGCCACCTGTGGGTTCATCGAGAGCGGTGAGGACGTGATACTGGCGGGCCCCATCGGCACCGGGAAGTCCATGCTGGCCGTCGCGCTGGGTATGGAGGCCGCCAAGCGCCGGTACAGAGTGGCCTTCCAGCGCGCAGCCGATCTGGTGCGGGAACTCAGAGAGGCCTGCAACCAATTGACCTTGGGTCGCCTGCAACGCCGTTATCAGAAAGTCGACCTGTTGATCATTGACGAACTAGGGTTCGTGCCATTCGACAAGCAGGGCGGGGAGTTGCTGTTCAACCTGCTGTCGGATCGTTACGAGCGCAAGTCCACCATCGTGACGACCAACCTGGCCTTCGGCGAATGGGTCCAGGTTTTCGGCTGCGAAAAGCTCACCACTGCACTGCTTGACCGCCTAGTGCACCATTCCCACATCCTGACCACCAGAGGAGAATCATACCGGACCAGACGCGCCAAAAAGAAGCCTTCGAAAGGCTAAAAAACGCCCAACCAGAATCGCCAGGGGTGGATCACGATTACTCCGGCGAGTGGCTCACTTTCCGAGCGGCGTAAACACCGCTCCCAACGGGGATGCGGAGATTCTATCTCTCGACGGAGAGGAACCGAAGGTCATCTACTCCGTTGACTTCTCTGAGATTTGTGAGCCATTGAGATTTCACGAAGATAACACGTCGATTTACATGACCTCCAACAAAGGGGATAGCGATCTGACTCAACTTGTGTTGCTAAATATCGAAACGGGCGAAGAATCCCTTGTGGACAAAGACGAGAACGATCGCGTGGACTTACAAACCGCGATGTTCAGTGATGTCTCAAACAAGTTGATTGCGACAGTCTATTTTGATGACAAGGCGAAGGTCGTTTGGAAAGATAAAGAATTTGAGCGCGACCATGAGTGGCTGAAGAGAAAACTACCGGACAAAGAGATCGAATTCAAATCATCTACCCAAGACGAAACTGTGTGGGTGGTCTCGGCACAGAGTGATGTTGAACCGGGTGAAACATACCTCTTTGACAGGACGAATCAAAAACTGGCTCTTCAATACAGAGCCTACCCTCAGCTACCCCGTGCGGCCTTGGCCACAATGAAGGCCATTCGTTACAAGTCGTCAGATGGCTTGGAAATTCCAGCGTATTTGACTCTCCCTAAAGGCATTGAGCCGAAAAATCTTCCTCTCATAGTTTATCCTCACGGTGGACCTTGGGAAAGAGACTATTGGCGGTTCAATGAGTATACTCAGTTTCTAGCGAATCGCGGATATGCTGTTCTGCAGATGAATTTTCGCAGCTCAACCGGATATGGCAAAAGTTTTCTGCGTGCGGGAAACCACCAATGGGGCGACTTGATGCAGGACGATATTACCTGGGGAGTGAGGCATCTTGTCCATGGCGGTATCGCAGATCCGAATCGGGTCGGAATCATGGGTCTCAGCTATGGCGGGTACGCTACCCTTGTAGGCGTTACGAAAACTCCAGATACCTATGCGGCGGCATTCGCTGTGGTTGCGCCCCCTGACCTTGTAACTCTGACCGAGAGCCTGCCGGTCTATTGGGATGCATTTATGATCCACTGGTACGATAGAGTGGGAAACCCCAACTCAGAAATTGATAGAAAAAGAATGGTGAGACAGTCTCCTCTAACGCACGTCGCGAAGATTAAGACGCCACTGGTCATTGTGCAGGGTGCCAATGACTCACGGGTCCACAAGCGTGATTCCGACCGAATGGTTGTCGCTCTACGCGATCGAGAGTTCCCAATCAAATACTTGGTAGCTCCGAACGAAGGACATTCTTTTAAAAAACCGATCAACGTCCTGTCAACTTACACGACGGCCGAAAAATTTTTCGCAGAGCATCTCGGTGGACGTTTCCAAGAGGATGTTAGTGATGAAGTTGAGACCAGGATACGGGAAATTACCGTTGACCCGAATGACGTTAAGACATCACAGTAAGTATCGAGTGCCCCATTCGGATGCAATTGGGACCCTGATTGCGGAAGCACGTGACGTCCAAAATGCCGATGACGTTGCACCAACTCGGCTCGACCCTGTCTCTCCACAAGTTAACATCCTCTCTGCCCCACCGTGGAATCATCGAAGCCTTGATTTGTATTCTGACCTCAGAACCTCAAGCAAATATAGCCTGAACGTCAATCCAAGGAGCTTACCGATATGAACATCCAAAAGAACGCATCCAGCACCCAAAGAGTCTTCACCCATAATGCGCAAGACCGATTAGTGATGGCGGACGGGAACATCACCCTCGACGGCGTACGCGCCGTCAATGGAGGACTAGAGACGGACACCGTCATCCTCGAAAACAAAGTGGAATCCCGCGATCGTCGGGGACGGGAAGTTCTCGTTGTCGACAAAAACTTCAAAGTGGATCCGAACGCCGACGGCCAGTTCGAGTTTCCGCACGGCCACCAGAGCCATACCGCTGCGATCTCATTTTCGACCGCCGCGGCCACGGTGAACAAGTATAACCAGACCATGCAAGAACTCACGGGAAAGTCCATTCAGTGGGCGTTCGGCCGGGAGCAGTTGGGCGTCTCGCCCGAGACGGGAAGAGATCCAAACGCGTTTTACTCGAGAGGCGACAAGGGTATTCACCTTTTTGATTTTGGTAAAGACTCAAGCACCGGAGATTCGGGCGAGATTGTATCTCACGAGGTGGGTCACGCCATCCTCGACGCTGTACGACCCAACTACTTCACGGGCTTCAGTGCTGAAACGGGAGCCTTTCACGAAGCGTTTGGTGACGTTGTCGCCCAGCTGATGACTTTGGGTGATGGCGCCGCGGTCAAAAAGATCGTTGAGCAGACGGGTGGCGACCTGTCCTCGGGCCATAACATCCTCGCAGACATGGGTGAAGAACTCTCGGGAGGACCCAGAGGTATTCGTTCTTCCTTGAATGAGTTCGTTTATCAGGACCCCAAAAAATTACCTGAACGGGGGGACGACACTCACCTCGGCAGTGAAGTTCACGACTTTGCCCGGCTCTGGTCCGGCGCCTTCTACGACGTGCTCGACGGCATCTCGGACGCCAACCGAGCCGCGGGAATGAGCCCCGAGCAGGCGCTCACCTCGGCCGGCGAAGAAGGTTGGAAGCTTTTGGTCGGTCAGATGGAGTTCGCTCCCAAAGGCTCGAACGCTTCCTACCGCGACCAGGCACTGGCCCTTGTGCAAAGCGACCGATCGTTTAACACTGGAGACCGATCCGAGTTGATCTCGAACGTGATGGGAAAACGTGGGATTCTTTTGGCCGAAGAATCTAGCGGACTGTTCAAAAGCACGAGCTTCGCTTCACCTGGTCCGGTCCGGAAGCAAGAAGTCATCTTGGGTGAACAATTCGGAGCCCTAGCAGGTGCGAAGATCGAAACTTATGTCGAGCGCGGCAGCCTTGGCTTCAACGCGAACAGTGGGGGAGTGACGGAGGAGATGGCCGGCGATATTCAACTCTTGGTCAGCCAAAATGCCATCCTATTTACCGACTCTCAGCCTAGCTCCCGTGATCTGATCAAAGCCGACGGCACCGCTTACTCCGCCTATCTGATGACTGACGCGTCGGGAGAAAAGGTGCTCAAGCGCGCGACTATCGCTGTCTAACATTGACTCGCTTCCAACGACGGACAGAGAGTGCGAGATGGTTGGCGCCCCAGACCAACTCGCACTCCTTCTTTGAGTCGGAGGCTCTTATCCGCTTTTGAACCCAAGTCGAATTGTGAAAATTCACAATCTTGTAACAATGGTACCCGACCATCGCATGGTCACCGCAAGGATCGAAGTAAAATGAGGTCACAAAGATATTGAAACACACAAACGCTTGAAAGAAGACCGAGGGAGATTCGAAATGTACATCCTAAAGAACCAACCCAACTACCGCACTCTCACCGCACCCAAAACCGTGACGAGCGCTATCCCGTCAGCTACCCCGTTCCTCCCGACAGTCTCGACAATTCCCTACACCAGCTCCCTCGATACGTTCACAGCTCGAGCCGCTGCCTTCTTAAACCTCACTATTCCGGCCGTCACGGTCGCAGGGATAGGGACGAGCGGGCTCCAAGCTGGAATGCGGGTTGGCGGGTCCTTAGGAGGTAGCACTGGAGCTGCCATCGGTGGGATTGTGGGAGTCGTCACCGGTATGGCTGCAGGCAATTACCTTGGTAAAAAAGCGAGTTCCTTCGCGGGCGAGCTCGGCGCGAGCCTCACCCCGAACAAGCCTTATCAAGGAGCGGCGATCGCCAGAGGGATCTACGCCGGAGTGTTGTCCACCGCTCTCTTTGGACCGGGGGCTGGGCTCGCGGTCCTCGGGGCAAGCGCGACTCTGGCCGCGGTGCCTCCATCTTGGTATAGGCCCTAAGACCCCGAACGCCAGCCTCCGACTCTCTGTGGTTTCCTCTTCGACCTCTTCCCATTCCACCACGATCAGCTTATCGTTACCCGTTGAGTGTCTCGTTGGGTGAGGGGTGAAAGCGATGGGGCGCCCGGCGCTGCTCGCTTTAGAATGGTCACAACGTGACACCCAGGCACATGTGGACACGGAAGACTTTGAGGCGTTAGCTAACACGCCTTTCTTTCGCGTGGCATTGGGCGAAGGAGTCAGGCTATGGTGAACATAGCGTTTTCAGCGCACAAATCCACACTAAATAATGGAGAATCAATGAAGAAACCACTTTTTCAGACAGAGCGAATCATATGTCGTGAATTTCACAGAGACTATCTGCAACAGTTCGCAGATTACCGGGCCCTGCCGGAGGTAGCACGTTTTCAAAGTTGGGATGGCTACTGTTACCAGGATGCTTTAGACCTGTTCCGCAAAATGTCAGAGGTTACGTTTGCGACCGTCGAACACTGGTTCCAACTGGCTCTACATACTCTGGATTCGCAAACGATGATCGGTGATCTTGCCGTACACTTTATCGATGGCAAACAAATGGAGATAGGGTTCACTCTCGCACCTGTTTTTCAAGGCCAGGGATATGCTCGTGAGGCAGTCTCGGGGATACTCGACTTCCTCTTTGAGGAGCTCTCCGCCCATCGCGTTATAGCCATCACCGATACAGAAAATGTTCCAGCTTGGACGTTGCTTGAAAATCTCGGCTTTCGTCAGGAGGGACATTTCGTAGAGAATATTTACTTCAAGGGCAGCTGGGGTAGTGAGTTTCAATACGCAATTTTAGCAGATGAGTGGTGTAAGCAACGGCCAACCAAAAGTCGTCGTCTGAAGGAACTTCAGGGGCCTCTTTCAAGCGCTACGCCTAAGTGAGTATACGTTAACAGCGAATTCGAAATTCAAAAGAGGGAACAAGAACAGATGAAGATATGTAAAGTGGCGCGCTGCTCCAGGAGTTTCAGGCGTGGAGGGCCGATTGCACATCTAGTATGGTTTCTCGTCCTTTTGATGACGAGCGCGATGGCGGACTCTTGGGCGCCGAAGGGTGGTGCGAAGCAAGTACCGGTCTGGCCGGCGAACTCGCCGGTTTTGGCGGACGGTGTGAAAGAGTACAAAGAGACGACGAAGTTCATTACGAACGTTTCGATTCCGACCTACACTGTCTACTCCCCGAAGAAGAACCCCTCGGGCACCTGTATCGTCGTGTTTCCAGGGGGAGGGCACGTGGTGCTGGCCATGGCGATCGAAGGCACTGACGTGGCTGACTGGCTGGTGAAAGGCGGCATCACCTGTGTTTTGGTGAAGTACCGCGTGCCGTATTCGGGATGCTATTGGGACAACACATTGCGTAAGCATGTAACGCCAAAGGTTCCGATGGCTTTGCAAGACGCACAACGAACGATCTCGACCATTCGCGCGAAGGCCAAAGAGCTTGGAGTGGACCCGAACAAGATCGGGGTGATGGGGTTTTCGGCGGGCGGAAACGTGGCGATTTTATCTAGCACACGTTTTGATAGGCGGTCTTACAAGCCCATGGATTCTATTGATGAGGTGAGTTGCCGACCGGACTTCGCGATCCCCGTGTACCCGGGGCACACGACGATGGAGCACAAGAACGTGGACTCATACGCTCTGAACACGGAAATCGTGATCCCGAAGAACACGCCGCCTACCCTGCTGGTCCACTCTGAGGACGATCCCACGGACCCGGTTCGGTATTCCGAGGTGTACGCCAAGGCGCTGAAGGATGCTGGAATCAACGTAAAGCTTAAGCTCTATGAGACCGGCGGCCATGCCTTTGGAGTGAAAAAACAGGGTCTGGCGACTGACCGCTGGACCAAGGATGCGATTTCTTGGCTCACTCAGATCAAGTTGATTTAGGGGTTCCGGCGTGTTGACAATGGTGATCCAAAGAAGCTCAGTTTTTACTTTCATACTCGGTCTCACTTTGTTGCTCGGATGGCTCCCAGCGCAAGCTCAGGTGTGGGAACCGGCTCCAGGCCTCACTCAGATCCCTATCTGGCCAGAGGGGAAGGTTCCCAACAGCTCATCCATTCCAGGACCGGAGACCTATCGAGAAAGTCCGGGCTTGGTCGCCGGAAAGCCTTGGCACGCGGCGGAGCACGTCGCGGTGCCCACGATGACATTCTATCCGGCCAAAGGCGACAACTCGGGCGCCACCGTTGTCATTTATCCCGGTGGGGGCTACTGGGTCTTGGCTATGGACTTGGAGGGCACAGAATTCTGCGACTGGCTCAACTCGATTGGGGTCAACTGCGTGCTCTTAAAGTATCGAGTTCCGGGGGAAAACGAAGACCCCCGCGTGGGACCCTACCCCATCAATCCCATCGCCCTTCAAGATGCGCAGAGGTCGATGAGTTTGGTGCGCCAACGAGCCGAAGAATGGAAGATAGACCCCAACAAGATCGGGGTCTTGGGAACATCGGCCGGTGGGCATTTGGCGATCGCTATGAGCATTCATCAGAATCGAGTCTACGAGCCGGTCGATGAGGCGGACGAGCTAAGTTTTCGGCCAGATTTCGCTGTTCCGATCTATCCAGGGCATATCACGAAATCGAAACACTCTATGGAGTTGCGAGACCATATCCAAATACCCAGGAACGCTCCACCCACTCTGCTCATCCACGCTCAAAACGATGAGGTCGATCCGGTGGAGTATTCGCTGGCTTATTACTTGGGACTCACGAGAGCCGGAGTGCCGGCTAGGATGCATATCTTTGAAAGCGGCGGTCACGCCTTCGGACTTCGACCGTCCGAGGCGCCCGTCACCACCGAGTGGCCTCAGCTCACCGAGCAGTGGCTACGAGACATTGGAATGATTCCCACGGTTTCTGAAGCAGCGCTCAAGAGTGTCGAAGTGACGTCGAATCAATTCTTTGTTTCTTGGGGGCATTTTGTAGCTTTCTGGTCGCAGAGTTAGACTACGGGTCCGAAAAGTGTTCACATTCCGTTCGTAGGTAGACGGGCGACTCCCTGATAGACTGCTCGTAGATTTTCGTGGCTTCACGAGCCGCCGAATCTCGATTATAATTGTTTGAAGAATTTACGAATTCAGCCCAACTCAAAGGGCAAGCGTCGTAGAGTCGGTTTTGGCCGACGGGAGAGCGCCAAGGCACGGTCTCCAATTTTCCTCATCGTTCCGAAGAAGCACTCATCGAGGGTTCCACCGCTATGCGCATTATAACCAATGAAAATGATCTGAGACAGCTTATCGGCGAGCCAACTGAGGTCGTTCAAGCTAAAGTCGCTCCGAGGCTCAATAGTTTGACGCGGAAATTCATTGAAGTGTCGCCTTTCGTGTGCCTCGCCACCTTTAATGGCGCGGGAGATTGCGATGTCAGCCCTCGCGGAGACCCGGCCGGTTTCGTGAAAATTCTCTCTGACCAAGAGCTGTTTGTGCCCGAGCGTCCGGGGAATCGACTTGCTGATACGTTGCGCAATATTTTGGAAACGGGTCGCATTGGGATGCTCTTCTTCATCCCCGGCGTCGGAGATACGTTTCGGGTGAACGGTGGAGCCAAATTGGTGACCGACAGGGACTTGCTCAGGGCTTGTGCAGTGGACGGGAAGCTGCCCAAACTTGGTATTCTCGTTCAGATTGAGGAGGCCTACACCCAGTGTTCTAAGGCGTTTCTTCGCTCTCGACTTTGGGACCCCTCAACTCAGATCGAGCGGAAGAGTCTCCCCACGAATGGTGAGGTCCATCGATCACTCTGCAAAAATGGGAGCTTCGATGCCGAGGCGTACGACGAGGCTCGGGCAGCGCGATACGAAAGACGTGAGGGATTCTATTAGCGCGCGATGAGTTCAACAGCCTACGCGACTTTGCGTCAACTTCCCCGATCGGTGTGGTGGTTGGCTGCGGCGACTTTGGTGAATCGGGTGGGCACGATGGTGTTCCCTTTCTTGGTGCTCTATTTTCACCGAACCCTGAGTCTCGATCTCGAAACGGCGGCGGGGATCGCGGCATTTTATGGACTCGGAAGCGGCTGCGCGGCGCCCTTGGGTGGGTGGCTGGCCGACCGCTTTGATGCGGTCCGAGTTCTGGCCGCCACGATGGCGGCGGCCGGAACTCTCTTGGTCCTCTTTCCCTTGCTCCGAGGGCCGTGGGTCCTGATGGTGGGGACCTTCGCTATCGCGCTTGCCTACGATCTGGCACGTCCGAGTTCGCTCACCGCCTTGGCACGCTTGGGGGGTGATGAGCAGAGTCGTGAAGCGTTCACTCTCAACTACCTGGCCATCAACATCGGAATGAGCATTGGGCCGATTTTGGGTGGCTATCTGGCGCTGTGGGACTATCGCTACCTGTTTTGGTTTGATGGCACGAGTTCCATTCTGGCCGCCGGTCTTCTGTGGGCCTCGGGCACCCGCTGCCCAGCGGTTGAGAGGACGGACGTTCGGCCGGATTGGAACGTGGGGCGCGCGGGCTTTCGGTTGCTGTTTTGGTTCACTCTGTCGCTGTGGGTGTTTATGACGATCTTCACGGCAACACCGATCTATCTTGTCGAGGTTCTGCATCGGCCGGAAAGCTGGGTGGGATGGGTCTGGCTGGTGAACACGGGCCTGGTGGTTTTCACGACCGTCCACATCAATCACTGGACGCGAGAGAAGCCCCTTTCCAGGCAGTTGTCGGCAGCCGCTTTGCTGTTCTCTTTGGCCTATGCGGTGATGGTGATGCGTTCGGGGA
>JBBKWP010000147.1:0-20637 GCA_037968995.1 Candidatus Xenobia bacterium | reverse complement strand
TCGCCTTTCCTCTCACGTTCGTTTCCAGGTAATCCGCCAAAAATCCACCCAATTCTCCATGTTTCTCTTTCAACATATCCCTGGCAGCTTGAGGACTAAGGGTCAACGCCGTGTCAACGCTGCTCTGGATCCTAGCTTCACGAGCTCCCTTTTGCATTGTCTTAATGGGGTTGTTCTCACGGGGCATCGGTGCTGATTGAGGTGCGAGAGGTGCGCGCCACGCGAGCGCCCCCATTCCTCCAGCGATACCGGTGCTGTTTCCATTTGTGTTGGCTTGCATATTTCTGTCCTCCAGGTGTTCGTGTTGTCTTCTGAAGTCAGTATCTCAGGAGGCTGTTCAACAGCTGTTATTTTTACTCGGCCCTCGAAAATAATGGTAAAAGTACCCGGAAACTCGCCCCTTCCGTGGTGCTCTTCATCTCCAGATGGCCGCGATGGGCCTTCAGGATCTCAAAAGAGATGGCGAGTCCCAGTCCCGTCCCCTCACCGATCGGCTTGGTGGTGAAGAACGGCTCAAAGATCCGGCTTCGAATCTCCTCAGCCACTCCCGGACCGGAATCGGACACCACGACGGCGGCCATCCCCTGCACAGACCCGCCGCGAATAGAGATGCGAGGTGGACGTAGCTCTCTGGTTTCTTGACAGGCGTGACGAGCGTTGATGAGCAAATTGACGAAAACTTGCTGCAGTTCCGGTGGCGAGGCCTGGACCCAGAGTTCTTCAGTGAGTTCGAAGACCACCTCAACACCGTCTTGAACGAACTGCTCTCGGGTCAACTCCCAGGCTCCCTTCACCGCCTGAGTGAGGTCGAATCGAAGGCTTTGCTGCTGACTGGCCCTAGAGAATCCGAGAAGTTTGTCGATGATCTCTTGAGCGATACTCAAGGAGACCTCGGCCTGCTCAAAGCTGTTAGTGACCTTCTCGAGATTCCCCATTTCCATTCTCATCTTACCGGCCTGCACCTGGAGAAGAGCCGCGGCAAGCGGTGAGTTCAGTTCGTGAGCGACGCCCGCGGCCAGTTGACCCACGGCCGCCATTTTCCCGGATTGGACGAGTTGCTCTTGAGAGCGTTGCAGTTGGCTATTGGTCTCCTTTTGCAGCTTCAGGGCCTCTTCAAGCTCTCCGCGATATCTGGCCGATTGCAGGCCCAAGGCGAACTGAGAGGCTAGGATGGTGAGCCAGCTTTTTCGGTTTTCGCTGAGGTCGGGGTTACCGTCGAGTTGCAGGGCCAGAACACCCTGTCCCGGCAGCGGTACCAGAACCAAACCGAGATTTCCGCCGGGCACGCCGGCCAGAATGTTCTGACTTTCCCAACACCGGCTCAACAGAGCTTGGGAGACTCCTCGGTCGCCGTCGGCCGAAAAGGACCAACGCTCAAAGCCCGTCTTGCACAGACGCCAGAGAGATCTTTTGGCCTCCGGAAAGAGGGGGATGGTGGCTTCCAAGCAGGCCTGAACCACTTGAGCTTCGTTGGGGTTTCGAGCGAAGTGACGAGCCAGGTTTTCCACCAGTTCTCGTTCCCGGGTGGTTCTCTCCAGGCGATGGTGAGTGGAGCTTGTCTCGCGGTGAGCCTGCCTGAGATCCTCTTTAGTTTTGCGTAAAGATTGGGCACTCTCCACTAAGGCCTCTTGGCGAATCCTCATGTACCCACCGCTCTGCACTATCAAGAGTAACACGCCCAAAAAGACGTTCATCAAGGGTTCATGGCCTGCTAGATAGACCGCTGGGATGGCGGCCACCAAAGAGGCGACTGCGAAGCGGGAGCGGGTGATGCGGGTCGCTTTGTGAAGGGGATAGAGTGCCCGTCCCACCAGAACCTCGGATGCCATGAAGGCGATGCAGGTCAAGAAGAATCCCGCCATGGGGTCGGAGAGACGAAGAAGCGAAACGAAGGCAGCCACCGAAATTGCGAAAAAGTCGGCGATATAAGTGGCGGCCAATTTGGGAGAAGGCCCAAACAGATAGCGGGAAGTCAGTCCCACCAGACAACAGATCAAGGCTCCGGTAGGCCCGCTCCCCGGTGAGAAGGTGGCGGTCAAATAGAAGGCGGCCGCACAGCCGAAGGGTCCGTGTCGAGTACCCTGGGTGGAGCGAACCTCAAGAAGTACGGCCATGATCAATACGATGAGGAAAGCCTCCTCAAAGGAGGGCTTCTCCGAAGAGAAGGCCGTGGCCAAAGCGAGAAAGCTGGCGATGAAAGCCAACAGAGCTTGTCGGGATCTCAAAAAAGACAAACCTTAGAGCCCACTGCTGATGACGGAATAGATCGGCAGAAGGCTGGCCAAAAGAATACCACCCACCACCAGTCCCAGGATTGCCATAGTAAGTGGCTCAATGAGCGTGATCATACGGTCGATCTTACTATCGAGATCATACTCGATCAGATTCGCGGCCGTGCGAAGGAGGGCCTCGCGCCGGCCGAATTCCATCCCCGTGACAAGGGAGCCTGAAACGACGTGAGGGATCACATCGTATTTTTGCAACGAAGTTTCCAGTGAGTCCCCGTTCTGCAAGTCCCTTTTGATCCTCAAAAGCGCTTCACTCACGTCCTGATCTGGACAGGCCGGCGAAAGAGCATCCAAAGCGTGAGTGAGCAAACAGCCCGCGTCGAGCATCAGAGCGAGATCCTTACAAAAATCGAGGATGACTCGCAGGCGATTCAGTTCTCCCAAGATGGGGCTGCGATAAAGCACCCAGTTTCGAAAGGCTGAGGTCTCTTCTCGGATCCCCCAGGCGAGGTCGGCAAGCACCGCGACTAATCCACCAAGGAGGACAGCGAACAGCCATTTTGCCTTCACGAGAAGCATCAGGACCTGAGTCGGCCAGGGCGTCTCCACGTTGAGTCCGTCGATGAAATCCAAGAGAACCGGCAGCATGTATTGGCTCAAAAACACGATGAGCCCCAACGATACAACAACCACCACAGCGGGATAGGTGAGAGCTTGCGTGATCCGTTGACGGTATCGACAGCGGTTGTCGAGTCGCCTGGCCAATTCCCGCAGGATAAGGTCAAGCTTACCGGTTTTCTCTCCCACAGTCACAAGGGCCACCACCACCACATCGAAGCTGTGGGGAAATTGTCGCAAGGAGCCCGAGAGACTATGCCCACTGATGATAGCTGTGGCCACCCGTTCAGAGACGAAGCTTAGCTTCTGATGGGCCTGGGAAGAGAGGGCCTCCAGGCATTTGAGAATAGGGATTCCAGAACTGAGCATGACCGAAAATTGCAGAAAAAAGTTATTGAGTTCTTGGTCGGAGAGACCCGGATCATCGATCTCCGGATTTTTCACGCTGTCCTTCTGCTTCATCTGAACCTCTCAGTGGGAAACTTCTGACCTTAACCTAACTAGTCATTGTTTGACAGCTGTTAAATGTCCGCGGACCGGAGAATAACCCACCAACTCAAGGAAATTGCGAGGACTTCACAAAGCATCTCGAATGCCCGACGAGCAGGTTCGGATTCTCCTCATTGAAGACGACAATGGACTGCGCACTATTCTCATAGAGCTCCTTGAAGAAAAGGGCTACTGGGTGCGCGGAGTGCCATCCAGCGAAGAAGCCATCGAGATGGCCCACAACAACAGTTTTGATCTGGTCATTACCGACATCCGGACAGAAGGCCAGCAGGACGGACTCTCAACTCTGGCCCACGTCAGAGAGAGCCAGCCCGAAGTGGCAGCCGTAGTCATCACCGGTTATTCTACCGAAGATTATGCTCTTCGAGCGGTCAAGTTGAAAGTCGAAGACTATCTCAAGAAGCCGTTCCAGCTCAACGATTTTATGCAACGCGTGGATCTCATCGCTCGGCGCAAAATGCGCCTCAAAAGAGAAGCCCGTGAACGCGCCGCCGTGAGAGAAACGATCGCCTGGTTCGCCGAAAGGGTGGCCAGAGCCGTGTCTTTTGGAGACGGCTTCAATTTGGAACGTTACTTTCAGTCCGTCGATCTGCTTTTGGGCGGTTCCGGTCTAGAAAAGAACGTGCAAGACGAGATCCGGCTGGCGGCCTCACTGGTTGTGGCCGAAGAGAACGACGATCTAGAACTCCCAGAGAGCGTCCAAGAGACCCTGCCCTCGTCCGTTCTGCACTTCGTTTATCATAGTCGCGAGTGCTGGGATGGAAGCGGTGAACCCGACGGACTAGCCGGCCCCAACATTCCCATCGGTTCTCGTATTATCCGTCTTGCCACTCTTATGGGGGTTCACGAAGCCGTCACGCTGATGGAACTCAACACGCTCTATCCCGGCCAACTGGATCCCGATCTCATCCACCTCGAGACGTCGACAGCTTCGAGTCAAGCCTCTAGCACCGAGCAGGCACGCGGCCTCCTCCTTTTGGGCAGCACCTTTGAAGATGTGGGGAACCGAAGTCAGGCTCTGAACTCTTATCGGGAACTGACCGGAAAATATCCCAGTTCGCGCTTCGCGGCCAACGCGTGGCTTGGGATCGCGCGCATCTTCCAAGAGCAAGGCCAGATGGCGCTAGCTATCGAGGCAGCCCAAGAAGCGCTACAACTCGCCCGGCGACAAGGCCCTGGACTCCTGGCCCTTTGCACCCTGGAAGCGGGTCTACTCTTGTCCAAAGGCGGAGAAGCGTTGGGCCTTGAGGTTCTTTTGGAGTCGACAGAACTTATGCGCCAACTCCGTGACCAGGGGGGGCGCGCCATGACGCTTTTGGCTCTCGCGCACTTTTGGAAGCGGGAAGGCTCACTCGAAGCCGCTGTGGAGGCGCTGGTCTCGGATCGATTCACCTCCGAATTCGTGCGCTCGGCGAGTTGGCTTTTGGAGTTGGCAGTGAACCGACTGCCGGAGAAAGCTCGGCAGGCTGTGCTCGCTAAAGCAGCCCGAGATTGTCCTAGCAACCTGGTCAATCTCTGCTCCGACACAACCATTGCCGTCCAGGAAAGAGCCGCTGTTTTCGCCGAGGTGAAAGAACTTTTACCCGATGAGTCCTTGAAAAGTATCGTGGCGCGATTGGGCAATCACCCGCAAGACGAAGTGCGACTCCGAGCCGACCAGATGCTACATCGCGACAAGGACAGTCAGGCTCCGGCTCTCGCCACCCTTCGCCTGTTCACCTTTGGCGGCATCCGAGTTTTTCGAGGCGCCGAGCGGATCGATAGGGACTGGAGAAGGCAAAAGGTCCAGTACTTTCTGGCCTACCTGTTGCAACTGGGAGACCGCTCCCTTAGTGACGAGAGCTTGGTGGATGTTTTTTGGCCCGGTCCTTTGCAAAAAGGAAGAATCAGTCTTCGTGGCGCTCTTTCCTATTTGCGAAAGAAGCTGGTTCCCGAGGATGCTCCTGAGGAGATTAACTACTTTTTGAAGCCTCCAGGTTTGGTGAAATTGAACACCGCTCTCCCTATCTGGTACGATCTCCTGGAGTTCGACCGATCCTTGACCCAGTTCCGAAAGTTGCGTGGCGGCTCCAAACCGGAAAGCGCGGTGACACTGGCTCAGCAGTTGGTCAACCTGTACCGCGGTCCGTTTTTAGAAGACTGCTACATGGACTGGGCTGTGGAGGTCAGGGAGCGCACGGATCTTGCCGCCACGGAGGCCCTCACCTTTCTGCAGAACAATTCTCTGGAGAACAAACGTTATGGTGAGGCCCTGGAGTTTGGCGAGCACGCGATCGCTATCGACCCCAGTTCGGAGACGGCCTACGAAGGCATGATGAAAGCCTACCTCAGTCAATCGCGGGCCAGCGACGCTCTGCGAGTTTTTCAACGCTGTGAAGCCGTTCTGGAGAAAGAATTCGACCTAGAACCTTCCGAGGAACTTCAAGACCTTCGCGACCAAGCCCTCAGACTGACCTAGGAGGCTGCCGATTCACTCTCCGGTCGGGTCGAAAGTAGGAAGCCACCGTTAGAAATAACAGCTGTTCAACAGCGGCCTGAGATACTGACTCCAGAGAACAACACCAACACCTGGAGGAAAGAATAATGCAAGCCAACACCACAAACGGAAACCCTTACCCTTACGCCGCTCGCGGTGGGATCTTAGCCGCTGTGGCCCGTGGACCGCTCGCGATGCCCAAGATGGCGATGCCCAGAGAGAACAACCCCATCAAAAACATGGCCAGAGAATCACTCTTCAACAACGCCAGCAGCACCGCACGCCTCAGCCCTCAAGCTGCCAAAGAAAACTTGCAAGAAAAGCACGAGACGTTGGGCGATATCATGAGCGGGGCCCTCCGGAGCGCCGGCAGATACGTAGGCTCCGCCGTCCGAAGCGTCACCAAATAAGCGGACACTTCGTCGCAATGACCCCTGGATGTTCCGGGGGTCTTCGTGCTTAGAGCGAACGGTTTTCCGGACCCAAAATGGCTACCTTACGCAGGCGCTCCAACGAGCCCCGGGCCAACATGTCTCCCCTGGGATCTTGAGGGTGCTGGTTCGGTTGGGGTTTCCAGCGGACCAAGAAATCCTCCAAGTCGGGGATCGCGCTGGGATCGCCTAGTTCCCCCAACGCTTGGGCGGCCACATCCCCCACATCCCTACAGAATAAGGCTTCGCAGAGCGGTTGCGTGGCTCGGGGATCGCCGGTCGCTCCCAAGGCGCGAGCCGCGCCCCAACTACCCAGGCGAAGCGCCACAATGAGCCCTTCGACAGACTCCAGGTCCTTCAACATCCCCAAAGAATCGGCCGCCTGATTTCGAACCGTGGCCTCAGGGTCAGACAGCGCTTCGCGCAGCCAAGGTCTCTCGAAATCGAGACTACCCAACAGTGAGCAAAGAGCGGAGCGAACCAGACTCGATTCGTCTTCGCGGAGCGACTCCAAAACGACCCGGCTCTGCTCCAGCCTGTCCCTGTGCTGAGTCCAGATCGCGCCGAGCCCTTGAATCGCCCAGGCTCGGACATCCGCCTCCACCGAAAAGAGTTGCTCCAAAAGCGAGGATTCGAAATCGGGGTCGCCGCGTCGCGTCAAGGCGCGCAGAGCCGATTTTCTTAAGGCGGGGTCGGGACTGTCGAGGGCCCGAGGAAAGGCACCGGCAACCTCCCCAAGAGATCGGACCGTAGGATCGGCGTCTTCCAAGGCATCGCTCAGGAGTTCCTCGAGATCGTCAACTTGAAGCTCGTGCAAACCCCTGAGCGCCATTTCCCGAGCCTTTGGAATAGGGGATTCGCGAAATGCGCGTGTCAACGACTCCACAGCGTTCAGAGCGACCAGCGCCGCGCGCGCGCTTTGATGTACGCTCAGATTAGGGTGTTCTAGGGCCGCGGCGAGGCCGGGGGCCGCAAGGATGTCACCACGCGCCCCCAAAATCTGGGCCGCCGCGCAACTGCCCCGACAAAGCGCCTGTGAAAGAGCCTCGTCGACGTCCCTTCCGGAAAGGTCCCGGAGAGCGTCGCGGGCGGTTTGTCTGATGACCGGTGAGGTGTGGTCGGCGGCTTCCACCAATCCGACGAGGTCTCTTCGAGCAAGAAGTTGGGCCACGTCAGGGCGCTGCCAACGCTTCAAAAAGGACACCGCTGCCTTCTTGAACTGCTCTAGCAGGCGATGCGCTTGCTCATCACGCTGCGGAACGCGGCGACCACGGTGGGGTCGAACTGACGTCCTTGGAAGTTCTCGAGTTCTTGCAGCGCGGCCTTAGGCGTTAACTTCTCAATTCGGCGCTGACTACTGACCATACAGTCGAAGGCCTCTGCTACCGCCAAGATACGGGCGCCTTGAGGAATGGCTTGGCCGGCCAAGCCCATCGGGTAGCCACTGCCGTCAAAGTTCTCGTGATGGTAGTGAATGAATTCGGCTTCTTGTTTGCCCAAAGACAGGTGGGCCGCCACTCGGGCTCCCACTTCAGGATGACGTCGCAAGGAGGCGATATCGGCTTCACTCAGAGCCTCTGTCTTATTGAGGACGCTCTCGTCGATCCCGATTTTTCCTAGGTCGTGCATTCGTGCCGCCGTCACGATCCGACGCACCGTGCGCTCCTTGAGGCGCATCTCCCGGGCGATGTCACCGGCGAATCCAGCGACACGCTCGGAGTGGCCGTCTAAACCGATCTCTCGCTTCTCGGCGGCTTCCACTAGGGATGTGACAACCTCGCGAGCTTCACGAAGCGTGTCCACATAAGATTTCAGGCCTTTAAAGGCCACAGCCATCGGGACACACAGCAATGCCGTCGTCACGAATCCCAATTGCAGGCAAGAGCCGAGCAACAAGGCGAGAGGCAAGAGCGCCATGACCATCAAGCGGATCCTGGCCCACTCGATACGGGTGCCGGGATGCCCCAGACAGTTTTGTAGGAGGTAAAGATGAAACGCCGCACAGCAGGCATCCAGGTAGGCAGTCAACATTCCGGCCGCCGCGAAACCCACCAGACTGTGGGGAGCGAGCCACTCAAGAAGACCGAAAGGCCCCGCGAAGCAGAGTGCGAGCTGAAAAAATGTGTACAGTGAGTAGTCCCAGCGAAAGGACTCCTTGCGACGCAACGACCGCGCGAAAACACCCACCGCGAGAACGCCCACCGCTGTCACGGGTTGCCCCAAGAACAGGGCCGTCAAAACGGCTGCTTCCAAGCCCGACACCATACCGTAGCCCGGCAGTTCAAGGGGAGAACGCTCGGCCACAAACGCTAGGAAAGCCAAGAAGGCCAGCGTCCCATAATCCACAGCGCCGAACGGCGTCGCGGCAAAGGTGGCCAACAGTACGGAGCCCACAAAGATGACGCTCATGCGGTAGAAGGCTGGAAGTTGGCGGCGTATGGAAAGACTAGTCATTGACACCATTATGACCGGAAGGCGGCAAGGAGATGTTAAAGAACTGTTACGCGACCTCCGAGATTGCCAAAACCCCAAAGGGTGTAGAAGAAAAGGTTTGCCTAAGCCCTATCCCGGAGAAAGTATAGACCACACCTCACGCAGAAAGACGGTTTCCATGAAGACTTATAAAAATGTGCTAGAACTCATTGGGGAAACTCCCCTCATTGAACTGACACGAATCTCCAGAGGCGTGCGGCCTCGCATCTTCGTGAAGGCGGAGTTTTTCAATCCCGGCGGGAGCATTAAGGACCGAATCGGAATTCGAATGCTCGACGCGGCCGAACGCGCCGGTCAGATCAAACCCGGCGGCACCATCATCGAACCCACATCCGGCAACACCGGAGTTGGTCTCGCCCAAGTGGCTGCTCTGCGGGGCTACCGGTGCATCTTCGTGATGCCCGACAAGATGAGTCAAGAAAAGGTTCGTCTCCTCAAGGCTTATGGCGCCGAGGTCGTCATCTGTCCTACCGCCGTTCCCAAGGAATCGCCTGAATCCTACTACTCCGTGTCCGACCGTCTGGCAAGAGAAACCCCCAACTCCTTCCAGCCGAATCAGTACTACAACATGGAAAACCCAAAAACCCACTACGACTGGACCGGCCCAGAAATCTGGCGTCAGATGGACGGCAAGATGCACGTGTTTGTTGCCGGAATGGGCACCGGCGGCACCATCAGCGGCTGCGCGAAGTATTTTAAAGAGCAAGATCCCAACGTACACATTGTGGGAGTGGATTCCGAAGGCTCGCTCTACACATCGAATGAGATAAGACCCTATAAAGTCGAAGGTATCGGAGAGGACTTCATACCAGACACCATCGACCTCGACATCATTGACGAAATGGTAACGGTTTCCGACCGCGACTCTTTCGTCACCGCGCGCCACCTAGCCCGAGAAGAGGGAATCCTCTCGGGCGGATCGTGTGGAGCGGCTCTTTACGGAGCTCTCCAAGTGGCACGTAAGTATGACGAGAACACCAATATCGTGGTAGTACTGCCCGATGGCGGCCGGAGCTATCTGTCGAAATTCTATTCTGATGAATACATGAAAGAGAACGGCTTTCGGGATCCCAGCAGCGATTCGTTCTCGGTCGAAGACTTACTGCGCCAACGGACCGCGCGCGACCCCGTGGTCACCATAGACGCGGGCGCCGCCGTTCCAGACGCGGTAGCACTCATGCGCGAGCACAATATCTCTCAACTCCCCGTCATGGAAGATGGACGTGTGGTGGGCTCAATTCAGGAAACCGTGTTGATGAATCGCATCTTTGAAGACGGATCTTGTCTGAACCAACAGGTGCGCCAAGTCATGAGCGAATCGCTCCCTACCATCAGCGCCGACACGAAGGTCGCCTCGGTCTACCAGTTGCTCCTCGAAGGTCGTCCCGCGGTGTTGGTGGTCGACGAAAGGGAGTCGCCCAGCGGCATCCTCACCAAGATCGACTTGATCGATCACTTCAGCAAGTTACGCGAGACCGCGGCCACCTAAGGCCAACAGGAGACCCGGAGAAGCTGTGATGAAGCGTTGAGCACTTCCGCACAGAAATCTCACCGCGGGATTTCGCGGCCCTTCCTGGTTTTTCTCATCATCCTGCTCGCCGGGGCGGCCTTCTTCGTTGTGCCGAACCTTCTTAGGAAACGTGCGGGAGAACAGATGCTGACCTGTCGCAGCAATCTCAAGAACATTGGGACGGCTATAGACATGTGGGCCAAAGACCATCCGGGGACCTACCCCGCGCAATTGAGCGCGCTCACTCCGGATTATCTGGTCGAAATGCCGATCTGTCCTGCTGCCGGAAAGTCTAGCTACAGACTTTTGATTGGCTCAGAAGCGCCCGGCAAGGAAAGCAAGTCCACGGACGACTATTACGTAGAGTGCAGCGGCGAAAACCACGCTAACGCTGGTCTCGGTCCGGGACGACCAGCCTACACCAGCGAAACCGGTATTATCGACCTCTAAGGGCTGCGGAGTTGCGGACCTTCTGGGTGACAGTGAGAAAATCTGCCTCTACTACGCGAAAGACATCTACAAAGCTCTGATGGCCGAGAAGGACAATCTGCCCGATCTCAATCCTCGCATCTACGGATGGGAGCGTCAAAAGAACGGGTCTCTAGGGGACCAAGCCATCATGAACGGTGGGAAAGAGTCTTCCGACTTCGCCCACAACCTGGTAGTGATCGAAGACTCCAAGGGGCAGCCAGTCATGGTGCTCGACCCCTGGCAGACTGGAGTGATGTGGAACGACAAGGCCATGGTGTACGACTCGGTGGAGAACTATCGCTCCCACCGTGAGGGCGGGATCGGAGGACTGAGCGGGACGCTCAAAGCGTGGCCCAAAGAGGACGAGTATCAGGCGCTCACAGGCAAGCTCATGAATTCTCGCTATAACAAATAGTGTCGCAGTCTAGCTCTGAAACAACAGTGCGCTAGGTCCCTCAAGAAAAAAGCGACCCCCTTGCAAGAGTCGCCTTTTCGCAGCCGAGAAGAACTCGGCCTCGGTTGTTCGAAAAAGTCTTAGGGAGCTTGAGTGGGCGCCTGAGGTTGCGCCGGGGCCGCTGGAGTCGTTTTCACGACAGGGGTGGCCTTCGCGGGTGTCGCGGACGTGGCCGGAGCACTCGGGCTCACCACGGCTTCGGGTGTGGCCTGAGTCGCGGGCTTGTCCATGTCTTCTAAGAGCGCTTGCCCGATCACCACGGCTTGCTGGTTCCCAGTCTTCTGACCGATGTCCACCACGATGTTCAAATCTTTACGGGCGGAATCTTTGTCGCCCAACTGCCGATGCATCTGCGCTCGCTGAATATAGATCGCTGGATCGCCTGGTTTGAGTTCAACGACCTCGGAAAGCTTGGCTAACGCTTCGTCACTCTTGCCCTGCTGAAGAGCGACCACCGAGGACAAGCGCAAGAGTTCGGCCTTTTGGTTCTTACCTTCATTCATGACTTTCTCATCACTGGAGGTCAGTTTGCCTTCAGCGTCCTTCATACCCATTGCAATGAACGTCGCGGCTTCGTCGAGCTTTTCTTGCATCAGGAGGTTACGACCCAACTCTAACTGGGCGAAGCCATAGTTAGGGTCCGTTTCCAAAGACTTGCGCAGATTGTCTTCCGCGGTCAACAGTAAGGTCTTCTGTTCGGACTCGGTCTCTGGAGTCGAGGGCATACCAGAAGCTTTGATACCCTGGTAATATCCCAGGTTCGCGCGGGCCACCGCATCGTTAGGGTCCTTTTCCAACTGCTTAGAATACTGCTGGATCTGGACGGTTGTCTCGTCGACCTGCTGAGTTTGCGCCTGCTGAACCGGTTCGCCTTGATCCGGTAGTACGCAAACCAGCCCCGAAGTCATCAAAAAAGCCACCACGAGGATACCCACGCCGATTTGAATGATGATATCCTTCGGGGTTTTCCCCGGCGGAGTGTACTCGACGTCGTGGTCATCCTCGACTTCCGGGATATACTTTTTCTTCGGTTTAATAGGGCGGTTCGACATCTGCGACAATCTCTCTTTGAAAAAACTCTCCGTACGATCTCTTTGGAGCGGAGCGGGGCGCCCTTCTGCTCAAAATCCGGAAGTCCTCGTTTTCCAAGGGGCGAGAGCTAGGTCTGCACTAAACCGTAAAATCGTGCATAGCTTCACTGCTCACCTCGTTCTCACCAAGATTGTCCCTTAGGTGGCGGATAGCCCGCAGATGAAGCTGTGAGATCCGTTGCTTACTCACATTCATTTTCCGCGAGATCGCTTCGAAAGTGATCCCTTCAAAGTAGTGCATCTCCAGGAGTTCTCGCTCGCGATCCGGCAAACTCTCTAAGCTTTTACGCAGGGCTGAGCGCTCCTCGGAATACTCCAACTCCGCCTCTGGGCCCGTGAAACCGGAATCTTCCACCAAGTCGCCCATGGACGCGTCGCTGTCCTCGTCGCCCAAAGGTTGGTCCAGGGAGAGCAGATACATGGAACTCAGACTTGAGATCAGTTCGTAAACTTCTTTTGAAGAGATCTCTAGCTCTTCAGCAATGTCTTCCTCAGAAGGGCGACGGCCTTGGACCTGAGACAGTTTGTCCACGGCCCTTTGAAAGTTGCGTGCCTTGGTCCGAGTCCGTTCCGGCAACCAATCGAGTCGACGAAGCCCATTGTAGATGGACCCCCGTATCACTGGCGTGGCGTAAGTAGAGAATTGGAAGCCTCGGTCAAGGTCGAAAGCATCGATAGCCTTGACCAACCCGAGCATTCCGTCGGAGATCAGCTCCTCCACCTCGGTTCCCTGCTTCAGCTTGCGCGCGATCTTATGAGCAAGCTTATAGACGAGCCCTTGATAATGCACCACTAGCTCTTCTTGAAGGAGGGAATCTCCGGAAGCTTTATAGTCTCGCCAAACGTCGGCGATCTCGCTCATGATCGGGCGTTTCTTCAAAAAAAGAAAAAAACCCACCCAAGAGTTGTCTCTTGAACGAGTTTTTTCCGGTCGCTTTTAGAATGCGGCTCTCGAAGGACGAGAATCTACATGTTCTTCTTGGTCTGTTCGAACATCATCGTGGCCAAGCCGATGCCGCCTTCTTGCGACCAGGACTTCGCGCGTTCTTGGTCGAGCATCTCGGCGAACTGCTGTTCTCCTTGACCTCCACTGAACATTCCGTCTTTGGGAGCGGATTTGCGCATCTGCGTAAGCATCTGAGTGAGGAACATTTCCTCAAACTGTTGGCAAGCGTCCTTGAGTTCTTTCTCTTGGCCGGCCTGAGTAGGCCCCGCCGCAGCTTGCTTACTGGGCGGTAGGGGGGACATTCCATCAATCATTGCTTAGCTCTCCTTTATCTATCCTTTGTGCAACTGGTTCGTCTGACGCATCATCTCGTCAGCGGCCTGTACACCCTTTTGACTCATTTCAAAGGAGCGTTGAGCCTGAACGATAGAGATCATCTCTTCAACGATGTTGATGTTCGACTTCTCCAAGTGACCTTGAGCCAAAGCTCCAAGTCCTAGAGTCTTGTCGCCGGGAGTGCCTTCGACTTTAGATCCGGAGACATCCGTCTCGACAAACATATTACCGCCGACAGCTTTCAATCCCGAGGGGTTCAAAAACTTACAAAGCTTGATCTGACCGAGCACCTCAGGACTGCCGTCACCTTCGTTGGAAACACCCGTCACTTCTCCAGCGGGAGAGATCTTGATGTTCGACATGTTCTCAGGAATACGAACTCCGATGGGCTGACCACCCGCGGTCGTGACCTGGTTGGTCTTGCCATCGTAGCGAAAGTCTCCGGCACGAGTGTAACCGGCACGACCGTCTTCAAGGGTCACCTTGAAAAAGCCGTCGCCCTCGATACCGACGTGGAACGGATTACCCGTTTTCTGCAGGCTTCCCTGACTGAACATGCGGTCCGTGGAAGTGGCGCGCACACCCATACCGATCTGAGTGGTGTTACCCTTGGAGCCCGGCTCTTGCATGGTCGCATAGAGGAGGTCTTCAAAAGCCACCGTCGACTTCTTGTAGCCCGTCGTTTGGTAGTTGGCCAGGTTGTTGGAAACGTTGTCAATGTTCATCTGCTGGGCCATCATGCCCGATGCCGATGTGTAAAGTGCTCTCATCATAAGCTTTAGTTCTCCTCTGCGATTTTCAAATTCAAAAGTTCAGTTGTTGTGGTCGTGATTCTTAACGGACGCGTCCAAGTTCACTGACCGCCTTTTGCAGTCGTGAGTCGTGAGCCGAAAGAGCCTTCTGGTTAGCTTCAAAGTTTCTCATCACTTCCATCAGGCTCACCATTTCTTGGAGAGCATTGACGTTCGACATCTCTTTGTAGCCCTGTTTCACACGGAAATCCGTGCTGGCACGAACCCGAGGCGTTTTCGAACCGAAGGCTGTGCTGCCGGCCCGCTTCATATCGCCGGCATCCTCGAAAACACTGACCAACACGCGGTCGACTTCTTTGCCGTCCACTTTGATCGTACCGTTGTCCATCACCTTAAAGTCATTGCCCATGGCTTTAATAGGACCACGGTGACCCAGTAACTTGTGACCTTCCGACGTCGTCAGAAAACCATCATTGGAAAGCTTGAACGAGCCGTTGCGAGTGAACTCGATACCACGCTCAGTTTGAATCGTGAAAAAACCTTTGCCGTTATCATCGAGAGCCAGGTCAAAATTGTTGCCTGTTTCTTTCAGGGCGCCCTGTGTCATATAGGTCGCCGAACGATGGTGAAGATGTCCGCTGACCTGTTGGTCACGGGCCATCATCGCTTCTCCGCCGGCTTTATGCATTCCGTCGCCAACTTCGCGATCGAGAATCTCAGTGAAAGAACTGATGATCAAGCCTTCTTTACGAAAACCCGCCGTACTCGCATTGGCAAGATTGTTCGCAATGACATCCTGCTTTACGGACATCGCCATCAATCCTTGGGTTGCTGTTTTAAACCCGTCTAACATATTTTACTGTCCTCCTGACCCATCTCTATCGCTACAATCCCAGACGATAAGCTTCTTCTTACTGCACTCGTCGACCTGTTTCGTAACATTTATTTAACATCTTCCATTGTGAACTCGATCTCAGTCGCCAATGGCGGCGTTCCCCCAAGATCCTCCACGTGGCGGCTTTTCCACTCTTCGCTCAATTCCTGAACGAATCCGATCACCGTCGACATCAGCTGATACACTTCCGTAGGCACCCCGGTGGCGCCGCTCTGCTCGTGCATCAAGCGCTCAACCTGAGCCGCGTCTTGCTGGACCTTGACCCCACTGACTTTGGCTTCGGCGATCATAGCCTCAGCGTCGGCCCCAGTGGCCATGCCCACAACCTTCGTGTTGCCTTGGGCGTCGGTTCGCACCGCGAAAGCCCGCTTCTCCGCACCGTCCTCAGGACGCCCGTCGTCAGAGTCGTAAAACCCCTCCTCAAAAGAGCTCTCCCAGTTCTCGATCCAGCTTTTCTTATCAGGCGCTGACATTGCAACGCTCCAAGTCTTCAAAGTCCGTATGCTCCACGAGTTCTCGCTTGCCGGTATGGGGGCGAAAGTGCGAACGAAACCGACCCGGCTCCCAACCGAGAGCAGCTAAACGTTCTGAGAGTGCGGGCAGATAACGGGCCGCGAATTGGCGGACCTCGTGCGATGGCGTCCCCATGTCGACGTGAACCTTGCCGTCGCGAAGGTCTACTACAAAGTGGAGTTGTCCCATCTCGTCGGTCTTCACGAAGAATTCCAGCCGAGTGTCTTCAGGGTCCACATAACGGGTGCCGTTGCCCTCTTCGTTGTACTGAAGCCAAACCTCAGCATCGTGAAAACCTTGGAAAGCGAAAGGAAGTTGGAGGTAGTAGTAGCCGATGGTGGTTTCCGGCTTGGCCATATTGATAAGACGTTGAGCCTCAATGTTTCCCTCAAGGCCTTCCATTAGACCCAAGAGCTCGTCGGACCCGTGACCCTCGGCCTTCATTCTCTCACGCAGTTTGCGGAGAAGTTCAGGGAAGTCCCACTCCTCACCACCACCCATACCGGCCGGGCCCATATTGGACTTGATGCCCGACTGTTCGGCCATCCCCTTGAGATTGGCGAGATTAAAAGATTTCTGGTCCTCTTTGGTTTGCCGGGTCTTGGGCTCCAGGACCATGCTCCCCATCCCGGTCTGCACCTTGGAGATCATGTCCGTCACGTCTTTACCCATTTTGTGAGTCGTCTCCGTGAGTTTTTTGAACTCGGTGTTGAGCGACATCATCTGCTGACCGGCCTGCGGGTTATTCGCCATGAAGTTCGACAAAGTCCCTACACTCTGAGGGGTGACCGGCAGTTGACTGTTCTGCAAAAAATTGGTTGCGGCCACTCGATTCGGCAGGGGAGCGGTATTGGTGTTAGGGCTCGCCGCACTGGTGGCGTTGGCGCTGCTGGAGGCGTTGGCGCTGCTGGAAGTCCCCGTCTGGGCCAAAGACTGCTTCATCTGGGTCAGATTTTCTTTGGTCAGCGGAATCTTCAGCTCCACCATTGTCTTGGCCAGGTTCAGGCTCTTTTCGTCGAGAGGCATCTTTAAGCTGGTCAAGGTCTGAGAGAGATCGTTCATTGACATCTTCTCGAACGGCGTAGAGACAAGCTTAAGATGAACTTGGCCCTTGTTCTCACCCTGGACTTGGAACTGGACGAGATCGCCAACCTTGAGAGGAACGCGAGAATCCGCTTTGAGCATCAGGTCACCGAGACGAAGCATGAACTGCCCATTCTGTTGGCCTGTGACCTGACCGTGAATGTTGGCGCCAGGTTGAAACATTTCCGCGCCACGACCCTGGGGCATCGGAACCGAGACCTGCGGAGGAGTGGGCCGAGCAGCGGGTGGAGTGAACGGAGTAGGAGAGGTCGCCGGGGGCGCTCCACCGGCACCGGTAGGTCCTCCTGATGCGAGCCCCGCCTTAAAGGCGTTGAGTCCACTTTGTGGTAATGCGTTCATCTTCTATTATCCTATAACCAGGCTGTGACCGGTCCTTAACGCTTATGTTACCAGAATGTAAACGATTACGACAAAGTTTTGTTACTTGGGGCGGCTTTTGAGGCTTCTTTCAGGACAAACCGCTAACTTGAGATCATGAAGACCCCAGCAGAGTTCAGACCCACTCGCGCCTTCGCTTCGCGAACCGATAAGACAAGCAAGAGCGACCAAGTCACGACGTTTGTTTGCGACAAGTCCGTCTCTAATGACTTAGTAAAGGACGTGCGTTCGTGCCTGACCGAGGATCTTCGAAAGCCCGCCTATAGGGATAAGCCCAATCAGGTCTCGGGACACTGCTACGTAGCCAGCGAAGTGCTCTACCATAAGTTGGGCGGGAAGGCCGCCGGCTGGACCCCTCAAACCATCCAGCACGAGGGAGGTCCACACTGGTACTTGAAAAATCAAGACGGCGCCATCGTCGATCCTACCGCGGACCAGTTCGAAACTCCAGTGCCGTACACCGAAGGACGCGGCTGCGGTTTTCTCACACGTCAACCGTCGGCTCGGTCCCAGACTGTGCTCGACCGATTGGGTCTGCTGGCTTAAGCTTGAGATGCCTTTTTGGAAGCCTCTTTCGCCTCGATCAGAGCTTCGGCGGCGTAGCCCAGGGACCTTAGATAACCAAAAAAGGCCCAGACCGAAACCAGTAGGGCTGTGAACAGAAAGACCTGACCCACACCGACCCAGAAAACGGAGAGAGTCTCCCCCACCAAACCCAGTCCGACGAACAGGCTGTACTTTTTCAAGGTAGGCACCACCGCGTCCGTCATCTTCTGACTCCCGAGATAGGCACCCAATTTCAAGAGGTATCCCAAAAACAGGCCGCCCGCTAGAACGCTCAACCATCCACGCAGACTGACCCAAGGAGTCAATCCCGCACCGAAGGCTCCAGCGTCGAAAAGAAGCGAATAAAACAGAAACTCCTTGCCGGCCGGGGTGTTCCAGCAAGCTGTTTTTCCCCATATATTCAGCACAGCCCAAGCCACCAGAAGAATTTTGAACAAGAAAAATCCGGTCCCGGCTAGGCCACCCATTCGAGTGAATAGCGACAACGTGCTGAGAGTACCTACAGTTACAGCGGCCAACAAGATGGTGATCGACATGGAAATGGAACGGATTCCACCTCGTAAAGAGTCGTAGTCCGACGCCGAGATTTGCATGGGGAGAGACTATCAGTCGGACCGGAAGACTTCAAGCCTTCCCCCAACCACGCTGCTATGACAACAAGACTGAAGGAAACCCCAATCGACTTCCTCGCGGTTGAATCGTTAATCTCTGAGCCTTCGCACGCCCAGCCAGACCGAGGCCGCCTTCTCGTCGTCGACGACTTCTACACCAATCGCTCCATTTTGTCGCTTCATCTGACACACTGCGGCTACTCGACGAGCGCCACGGCTACCAAGTCGATGGCGATCCGCCCCCATCGACTTCGGCCAAGAGTCAACATTGTTCACCCAAAGGACAATTGGTCTCTCCCCGAAACCTCGAAAAATGGTTCGAACTAAGCTCTTAGCAGCTCTTCTTTTATCTCTTCTCATTCTTTCTGGTTGTAACAGCAGCAGTGATTCGGAGTTTGTGGCACAGCCTCAACCCGCACCCTCGGTGGGCATGATTCAGCTCAACCAGGTGTTGTTGCGGGCTCTGCCCACAGAGGTCACTCAACAGAGATTTACCGGTTTTGACGCTGCGGGAACTGTGCGTTTTGGACCGGTCACGGAAGCCAAAGCCGTCACCATCACTCTGGAGAATGTGTCCACAGCGGTGACGCGTTTGCAGATTGAATATCTTCAGGGAGATACGGTCATCGGACTCGGTTCTATTGCCGTCATCGTGGTTCCCGGTGAGACCACAGAGATCCACGACCCGCCTTTTCAAGATGTCACCTCAGCTCTTAACTCCATTCAAGTGAGTCCCGGGGGAACCACCATCGCGGATGGTTCGGCTCAACAGTTCACAGCGACCGGAACCTTTGCCGACAACGCTCAAGTGGACCTGACAAGTTCGGTCACTTGGGCCTCTTCGGATCCCGCCACGGCCTCCATCAACCCCGTCGGTCTTGCCACTGGAGTTGACCCCGGCAGTACTGTCATCAGCGCCAATCTCGGACCTATCAGCGGCAACGCCAATTTGACAGTTTCAACGGCCACCATCTCTTCCATTGCCGTTACCCCAGGCGCTCCATCGATCGTCGACGGAACCACCCAACAGTTTATGGCCACCGCCACTCTCAGTGATAGCTCCACTCAAAACGTGACCAACACCGCCTCTTGGAGTTCGGCCACACCAGCCGTCGCCACCATCAACGCGAACACGGGACTGGCAACAGCCGTCGACCCAGGACAATCTGTGGTCACCGCCACCGTCGGGTCCGTTTCTGGCAACGCCACTCTGACGGTCACGGGGGCGAGCGTGCTCTCGCTCGCTGTGACCCCAGGCGCCGTCATTATCGCCGACGGAACCACTCAGCAGTTCACCGCCATCGCGACCTTGAGCGATATGAGTCAACAGAATGTGACCAGCAGTGCCCAATGGTTGTCGGCAACGCCAGCCACAGCGACAGTGAACGACATCGGCTTGGCCACCGCGGAGGCCCCCGGTAGCAGCGTCATCACCGCAACCTTTGGTGGAAAAAGTGCCAACGGGACATTGACCATCACAGCGGCCACCATCGATTCTATAGCGGTCACTCCTAACTCTCCCGCTATCGCTAACGGGACCACTCAACAGTTCACAGCCACGGCCACTCTCAGCGACAACTCCACTCAAGATGTCACCAACACCGCCACTTGGAACTCTGCGACGCCTGCCACAGCGACCATCAACGGAACCGGTTTGGCCAGCGCGGTCGCCCCTGGACAGACCGCACTCACCGCAACCGTCGGTACGGTATCTGGAAGCACGACCCTTACGGTGACCAACGCTGCTGTGACCACGGTGGTGGTCACGCCGGTCAACCAAACCATAGCCGACGGCACGACCCTGCAGTTTACCGCCACCGCCAACTTCAGTTCCGGGCCGCCTCAAAATGTGACCAGTAGCGCGAATTGGAATTCTTCAATTCCGGCGACCGCCAGTATCGGGCCCGGCGGATTAGCCACGGCAGTTGACCCAGGTAGCACTGTTATCAGCGCAAGCTTTGGCGGTCAGAGTGGAAACACCGACTTGACCGTCACCGCAGCCACCATCGAATCCATAGCCGTCACTCCAGCCAACCCCGCCATCGCCGATGGTACCACTCAACAGTTCACCGCTATGGCTACCTTGAGCGACAACAGCATGCAGGATGTCACCAATACCGCCGCTTGGACCTCAGGCACACCGGCCACGGCCGGCATCGAAACCATGGGGCAAGCCAACCCTGGACTGGCTACAGCCGTGGACCCAGGTCAGTCGCTCATCACCGCATCCGTGGGCACGGTTTCGGGAAGCAC